>CAYPOV010000305.1:0-5446 GCA_964412385.1 uncultured Geminicoccaceae bacterium | reverse complement strand
GTTCATGATCGCCGGCGGCTCTTCGCCATCGGCACCATTGGTCTTGTACCACTCGACCCAGGGAATGCCCTGGCGGCTATCATGATGGATGGCGACGAGGCTTTGCGGCAGGGTGCCCTGACGCCAGGCGCCGCCCGAGCCCCAGATGGCCATGTCGTGGTCATTGTTTTCCGAGGTGCGGGAGTAGAAGAACGAGCGTTCCATATTGTTGAGCGTCGCTTCGACACCGATTTCCGCCCATTGCTGCTGGATCAGCTCAAGGATGTCGTTGGCGGCGGGGAAGAGTGTCGGCAAGGTGTCGACCTGAAAGCTCAGCCTCGAGCCGTCGGGAAGGAGGCGGTAGCCGTCATCATCGCGTTCGGTGTAGCCGAGGCCGTCCAAGAGCTGGTTGGCGAGATCCGGGTCGTATTCGAGATGTTGCGTTCCGAGTTGCTCGTGATAGCCGGGATAGCCCTCGGGGGGGCCGACCTGCCAGGGCGTGCCTTGGCCGAGAAGGGCGATGTCGACCAGGGCATCGCGGTCCATGCCGACGCTGAGGGCGACGCGGAAGTCTTTCTGGTTCATGAGTTCGCGCATTTCGGGGTCTTTATGCGCGAGGTTGGGGAAGAGCCCCATCATGTTGCCGTCGCTGACGACGCCATAGAAGTCGTAGCCGCCTTGCTCCATGTTTTCGGCGAACACCGGGCGGTTGGCGGGATCGTCGAGGTGGCGTGATTGCATGTCGATCTTGCCGGCGATCACTTCGAGCACCAGGCTCTCGACGTCTTGGGCAATGGAATTGACGATGCGGTCGATATAGGGAAGCTGGTTGCCCTCGGTATCGACCTTCCAGTAGTAGGGATTGCGCTCGAGCACGACGCGGGTGGCGCCGCCGGTATAGGGCTCGGTCACGACCCAGGGATCCAAGGTCGGTTTTTCGGGATTGCCCCAGCGGCTCGGGATTTCGATATCGCCGCATTTGAGCTGGAACAGGGTGACCCAATCGCCGACGCCTTCTTCATCGGCGATGGCCTGGACATTGTCGTTATAGGTGGGGTGGAATTCCGAGCAGTAATGCTTGGGGTGCAGGGTGGCGTGCTGGCCGAGAGGGGTGGAAAGCTCGGCGAGGAAGCTGCCATAGGGTGCGGCGAAGGTGAATTTGACGGTGCGGTCGTCGATCACCTCGAATTCCGGTGCCTGGCCGTCGATCTGATAGGCCGGCGGCACGGGGCCGTAATCGCCATTGAGCACGAGGTCTTCGATGTTGAAGGCGATGTCGTCGGCATCGAAGGGCCCGCCGTCCGACCATTTGAGCCCCGGCCGGTGCGTAAAGATGTAGGTGCGGCCGTCATCCTCGACGTCGAAGCTTTCGGCGAGGTTGGGGATCGGGCGGGTATAGTCGGGATCCCAGCGGGTGAGGCCCTGCGGGCCGACGATGCGGAGGATCGAGTTGTGATCGGCCGAGCCGCGCAAGCCACGGCGGATCTCGCCGCCATAGGTGCCGATCGTCTCGACCGGCGTGATCACCTCGGGCTCGTCCGGCAGGCGCTCCTCGACCGGCGGCAGCTCGCCCGATTCGACCAGGGCATCGAGCATCGGTGCCTGGCTATAGTCTTGGGCAAGCACGGGCACGGTCCCTGCAACGCATAGCGCCGTCGCCGCCAAGAGCGCAGATCGAAAGTCTGAAAACTGCAATTTTGCCTCCTATGGTGTCGTCGAGTGGTCTCGATCATGACGAAATCGTCGTCTCACGATTTGTAAGACAGGTCCTATAGTTAGCCTCAACCGCAAGGGCAATCTCGATTTTTTCGAAGTCCCCAATCCAAGCGACAAGAGTGTTGCGCGCCGCCGTAGCAGCAGGGTCGAATAGGCTTGCGCGGTCCGCCGGTTCGTTGCCAAGTGGCGAGGTCAAAACCGTAGGCCAGGGAAGAGACCATGACACTGAGCGTTGACGACATCGTAGGCCTCGGGCCGGTGATCCCTGTTGTCGTGATCGATGACGCCAGGACGGCGGTGCCGATGGCCGATGCCCTCTTGAAGGGCGGGGTCAAGGTGATCGAGGTGACGCTTCGCACACCCGCAGCCCTCGATGCCATTGGCGAGATTGCCAATCAGGTCCCAGATGCGGTGATCGGTGCCGGAACGGTGCTGACACCCGGCCAGATGACCGAGGCGGTGGGCCGGGGTGCGCAGTTCGTCGTGACACCGGGCACCACGGACCGCCTTATCGATGCGGCGGTCAAGAATAATATCGCCTTTCTGCCGGGAACGGCGACGGCAAGCGAGGTCATCCGTCAGCTCGAGCGCGGCCAGCAATTCATGAAATTCTTTCCGGCCGAGCCCGCAGGCGGCGTCGACTATCTGAAAGCGCTAAGCTCGCCGCTTCAAGACGCCAAGTTCTGCCCCACAGGCGGGATCTCCATGGCCAATGCGCGGGATTATCTGGCCCTTCCCAACGTGGTTTGCGTCGGCGGTAGCTGGCTGGTCCCCAAAGACGCCGTGCGCGATGGCAATTGGCAGCGGATTACGGAACTCGCACAGGAAGCCTCGGCACTGGAGCGATAAGCAAGAAACGGCAGGGAGAGACGCCGATGACCAATCCAACCACGCTGCCGAGCTGGCAGGCGCTCGATCAGGACGCGTCGCGTTTCAAAGACCGTCATCTGCGGGATTTGTTTGACGAGGATGCCGGCCGCTTCGAGACGATGCATCTGACGTTCGAGGATCTGCTCTTGGATTTTTCCAAGAACCGCGTCGATGCCCAGGTTTTGAGCCATCTGCACGATCTTGCCCGCGAGACGGAGGTCGAGCGCTGGCGCGAGCGCATGGTTTCGGGCGAGCGGATCAATTCGACCGAGGACCGGGCGGTACTGCATGTCGCCTTAAGGCACCAAGGCAGCACGCCCATCATTGTGGATGGCCATGATGTGATGCCCGATGTGCGGGCGGTCTTGGAGCGGATGAAGCGCTTCACCGAGGCTGTTCGCGGCGGTCAGTGGCGCGGTCACACCGGGAAACCGATCACCGATATCGTTAATATCGGCATCGGTGGCTCCGATCTCGGGCCGCTCATGGTGACGACAGCGTTAAAGCCCTTCGCGCGTGATGATTTACGCGTGCATTTCGTCTCCAATGTCGATGGTGCGCATATCACGCATACCTTGAAGCCGCTCGATCCCGCGACGACACTCTTTATTGTCGCCTCCAAGACGTTCACGACCCAGGAGACCATGACCAATGCTCATTCGGCACGAGCGTGGCTGATTAAGGGATTGGGTAGCGAGGATGCCGTCGCCAAGCATTTCGTGGCAACCTCGACCAATGCCGAGAAGGTCTCGGCGTTCGGCATTGATACCGCCAACATGTTCGAGTTCTGGGACTGGGTGGGCGGCCGCTACTCGCTGTGGTCGGCGATCGGCCTCTCGATCGCGCGTTACATCGGCTTCGACCGTTTCGATCAGCTCTTGGGTGGTGCATGCGCTATGGACCGGCATTTCACCGAGTCGCCGATCGAGCGCAATCTGCCGATCACGCTGGCGCTCCTCGGCATTTGGTACAACAACTTCATGGCTGCCGAGAGCCACGCGATCCTGCCCTACGACCAGCATCTCCAATATTTCGCGGCGTATTTCCAGCAGGGCGACATGGAGAGCAACGGCAAGTTCGTGACCCGTGACGGAACGCGTGTCGCCTATCAAACCGGGCCGATTATTTGGGGTGAGCCCGGCACCAATGGTCAGCACGCATTCTACCAGCTCATCCATCAGGGGACGAAACTGATCCCTTGCGATTTCCTCGCGGCCGCCAAAAGTCTGACACCTCTAGGCGATCATCACGAGAAACTCCTTGCCAACTTCTTCGCGCAAACCGAGGCGCTGGCATTCGGCAAGTCGGAAGCGGAGGCACGCCAAGAGCTTGCAGGCCACGGGCTTGACGGCGCGGCGCTGGCAGCAATCCTGCCCCACAAGGTCTTTGAAGGAAACCGGCCCACCAATTCCCTGCTTTACAATCAGCTCACCCCTCATAGGCTCGGCTCACTGATCGCACTCTATGAGCACAAGATTTTCACCCAAGGTATTATTTGGAACATCAATAGTTATGACCAGTGGGGTGTCGAGCTCGGCAAGCAACTCGCGGGTAGGATCTTGCCAGAACTTTCGAGCCCTGATCCCGTCTCCAGCCATGACGTATCAACCAACGGCTTGATCAACGCATTCAAGGCGATGCGCGAACACTAATTTAGTCGCTCGGGTTTGACCGACACCTTACATTAAGAGGGGTTATTCAAGGATGGACCAGACCATCGACGAGGAAACCATTGCCAAGAATGGATTGCTCAAGACCGATATCGTCGAAAAACTAAAATATGCGGTCGGGAAGAACCCGGAACATGCGCGCGATCATGACTGGCTGATCGCAACGGCACTCGCGGCTCGTGACCGTGTTGTCGATCACTGGATGCGGACCACGCAGCAGGTCTACGCGGCCGAGCAAAAACGCGTCTACTACCTCTCATTGGAGTTTTTGATCGGCCGGCTGTTGACCGATTCTCTCTCCAATCTCGGTATTCTCGATCAGGCACGCTCGGCTCTTGCCGAACTTGGTGTCGATTTCAATAGACTGGTCGAGCTCGAGCCTGACGCCGCCCTTGGCAATGGCGGTCTCGGCCGTCTGGCGGCATGTTTTATGGAGAGCATGGCCACCGTAGGCGTCGCCGGGTTCGGCTACGGTATACGCTATCAGCACGGCTTGTTTCGCCAGACCATCCAAGAAGGCTGGCAAGTCGAGCGCCCGGAAGACTGGCTCGAGCACGGCAATCCTTGGGAGTTCGAGCGTCCCGAAGTTGCCTACGTCGTCGGATTCGGCGGCCGTGTCGAGACCCGAACGAACAACGTCGATCACCAGATCTGGATGCCGGCGCAAAGCGTCATGGCCATGGCCTTCGATACACCGATCGTCGGTTGGGAGGGGCGCCACGTCAACACGTTGAGGCTTTGGTCGGCCCGTTCGCCCAACGTGCTTCGATTGGAAGAGTTCAACCGGGGTGACTATCTGGGTGCTGTCGCCGAGCAGGCTCTAAGTGAAGCGATCTCGCGAGTTCTTTATCCCAATGATACGACCCTGGCGGGACAGGAATTGCGTCTTAAGCAGGAATTCTTCTTCACCTCGGCCTCCTTGCAAGACCTTTTGCGACGTCACAAGAACCACTATGGCGATCTTGATTCGTTGCCGGTCAAGGTCGCCATCCAGCTCAATGATACTCATCCGGCCTTGGCTGTCGCTGAATTGATGCGTCTTTTGGTGGATCACCATGAATTCGAGTGGAGCGAGGCTTGGGAGATCACCAAGAAGACGATTTCCTACACCAACCATACGCTGTTGCAGGAGGCTTTGGAGACTTGGCCCGTTCCTATGTTGGAGCGGCTTTTGCCTCGGCACATGCAGATTATCTATCAGATCAACGCGG
>CAYPOV010000304.1:0-5451 GCA_964412385.1 uncultured Geminicoccaceae bacterium | reverse complement strand
CTTGCGCAATGGGGGCGTGAAGCTCGGCAGGCACGGCCCATTGCGACCCGTGTTCATCACCCATTGTCTGCGAGAATGCCACAAACCCAAGCATCGCGTTTCCTGTGACGACAAACTGGTAAGTTTGGGCGATGTTGTTGCCCTGAACGATCCGGTCGCGAAACCTATCATACACGCCGAGTGCGTTCATGGTCTCAACGGCGGCAGCGCCATAGGGAGCGGTCAGTGGATTGGCGATGGCAATACGGGTAATTGCCTCGGCTTCGAGGCTTTCCGGCCCCGAGACAAGGCGAGGATCCGCGCTGAACAGGACAAGTCTGCCGATGGCATAGGTGACCTGGCTGCCCGGCACGGCATAGCCCTCCTTGATGGCACGTTTCGGCCGTTCTTGATCGGCAGCCAGATAAACGTCGAGGGGAGCACCTTGCGAGATTTGTGCGAAGAGCTGGCCGGTCGAGCCCAGGCTCAAGCGTGGTGTATTCCCCGTCTCGCTGCGGAATGCCTCGGCGATTTCACGAGCCGGTTCCGCGAAATTGGATGCGACACCAATTGTCACCTCTTCGGCCTTGGCCGATGACAGAAGCGTCGCGAGGGCCATTACCGCCAGAAACTTCAGCGGAATTGACCTTGATCCTTGGCGACGGCTAATTTCCCGTGCCAGATTTTGGATGTTGCTATGGACGTGACGGATCATCGCCCGATACTCGGCATTACGGGTTGGAAGAACAACGGGAAGACCACATTGATGGTGCGGCTGGTCGAGCATTGGACCCGTAAGGGGCTTGTTGTCTCCACTGTCAAGCATGCGCATCATACCGTCGATCTCGATCAACCGGGCAAGGATAGCTACCGGCATCGCGAGGCGGGTGCACGCGAAGTCATGCTGGCGACGTCACGGCGCTGGATCCTCACCCATGAACACCGTGACCTGGAAGAGCCACCCCTCGAGAGCCTGATCAGTCATATGGATCGGGCTGATCTCTATCTCGTCGAGGGATTCAAACGCGATCGCCATCCCAAGATCGAAGTTCACCGCTCGGAAAGGGGAACGCCACTTTTGGCCGAGGACGACGAGAGCGTGATCGCCATCGCCGCCGATGGGCCACCACAATCGATGTCGCGAGATGTTCCGTGCTTTGATCTCAACGATGTGGGCGGCATCGCCGATTTCGCCGAACAGCGCTTGAAGCTTAGGTAATGACCCGAAGTCCAGAGGATTGCTTCGACTATGGCGGTTCGCTGATGCCGGTCCGCGAAGCCCGCGCCCGGTTGCGCCAAGCCGCCACCTGCGTTGTCGGAAACGAAATGCTGGATTTGGAAGACGCACGTGGCCGCATTCTCGAGGAGTCTCTTATCGCCGATCGCGACGTTCCAGGGTTCGACAATGTCGCCGTGGATGGATGGGCTTTTGCAATGCCTCCGGAAGGATTGACGGATGCACCCATCATGCTGGTGCAGGAGGGACGTGCGGCTGCAGGCCATCCCTTTAAGAGTGAGGTCGCAAGAGGTCATGCACTGCGAGTGCTGACCGGTGCTGCCATGCCCAGCGGCACCGATACCGTGGCCCTTCAAGAAGAAGCAGAGCTCTTGGAGGGGTTCATCCGCCTGCCACGGACGCTCCGCAAAGGCGCCAATCGGCGACGGCGCGGCGAAGATATGGCGAGAGACGCGATCATTCTTCCTCAGGGACACAGACTTCGTCCGCAGGATATCGGCGTCGCTGCCGAACTCGGCAGAAACAGCATCAAGGTCTTCAAGAAGCTTCGGGTGGCCATTTTCTCCTGTGGCGATGAAGTCCATGAGCCAGGAACTCCTCTTACCAAGGGGGGATTGTTCGATGCCAACCGTCCCATGTTGAAAAGCTTTTTTGCGTCGTTGCCGGTTACGATCACGGATCTCGGCATCGTACCGGATGATCCGAAACATGTGGCACGAACCATTGGTAAGGCTGCTTGCGATCATGACTTGATCTTGGCATCCGGCGGAGCTTCTCAGGGTGACGAGGACCATGTCGTTCGCGTGGTTGCCGACCAGGGGAGCCTTCATTTTTGGCGCATCGCGCTCAAGCCCGGCCGGCCCCTTGGGATCGGCAAGATCGGTAGAGCATTCTTTATCGGACTTCCCGGCAATCCAGTCGCTGCGATGGTGTGTTCCATACTGTTTGCCCGGCCTCTCGCCTTGGTCATGGCAGGAACCGGCTGGCTCGAGCCGAGGCGCACGATGCTTCCCGGCGGATTTGCCATGACTAAGCGTGCGGGACGCAGCGAGTATGTGCGGGCAAGAATAGTGGACGGACGCGTTCAACGCATTGCGAGACAAGGCTCCGGCATCCTAACATCACTGGTGGAAGCGGAGGGGTTGGTCGAACTCGACGACGAGGTGACGTCCGTGCGGCCGGGCGATCCCCTTCCCTTTTTGTCCTTCGACGCACTTGGCCTTTAATCACCGGAACATGATCGAAGCTGATTGGCGTGTGAACAAGACCGGTTTCAAAGAGGGAAGTATGAGACCGTTCTTGCTCGTCGCTGTTCTTCTGGGCCTTTTGACAAGCGCTTGCTACGCGCAGAGCGAGCGATTCGAATGGGAATGGCCCAACACAGACTTCACTCAGGCGTCAGTGCCGCTCGAGGAAATCCGCTCTGGCGGACCACCTAGAGACGGCATTCCTTCCATCGACGAGCCACGATTTGCGCCCCTCGACGAGGTCGAACTCGATCCGTTGGAGCCGGTTATCGGTCTGGTGGTTGGTGAGGATGCCAGAGCCTATCCGCTGCGAATTCTTATGTGGCACGAGATCGTCAACGACGTCGTCGCCGAAACGCCTGTTGCCGTCACCTATTGTCCGCTTTGCAATACCGCCATTGTCTTCGATCGGCGGTTGGACGACCGCGTGCTGGACTTCGGCACAACGGGCAAGCTCAGAAATTCGGATCTGGTGATGTATGACCGCCAAACCGAGAGCTGGTGGCAGCAGTTCGTGGGGAAGGCGATCGTCGGCGAGCTTATCGGTGCCGAGCTTCGGATGATCCCGGCACGGCTTGAGAGCTTTCAGGCATTTCGGGAGAGAGCGCCTGATGGTGAGGTTCTGATCCCCAGTGGTTTTCAGCGAGCCTATGGCAGCAACCCCTACCAAGGCTATGACACGGCACCCCATCCCTTCTTGTACCAAGGCGAGCTTCCCGAAGGGATCGATCCCATGGCGCGAGTGGTTCGCGTCGGTGATCGAGCCTGGGCACTGAGTCTCGTCCGAGACAAAGGATCTCTCGAAGAGGGTGACTTGCGGATCCAATGGGCTCCGGGCCAGCGGTCAGCGCTCGATCACGCCAATATTGCCCAAGGCCGCGACGTCGGTGGTGTCGTCGTTCAGCAGAACACCGATGAGGGTTGGATCGACGTTCCCTATTCCGTCGATTTCGCTTTTGCGTTTCACGCATTCTATCCAGATGCGCCGATCCATGGCGCCGGGGCCTAGCTCAGAGATCATCCTCCGCTACTAAGGCCGTCACCAGGTTGTGCTCGAGGAGATTGGGCAAATCATGGGGCTGGCGCGTTTTGATTGCGCGCCGAGACCGCAGGCCTTCCAGACGTTCCCGGTACTGTATCAAGAGTTCATGTGCCCGATCGAGTTCGACCCGTTCGAATTGAACGGTTTGTCCGGGCCGCATTTGCGCGAAGCGGTCTTGATCAGCTGTGACGATCGTGGCGATGCGCGGATAGCCTCCCGTTGGTTGATGGTCGGCCAGCAGGACGGCGGGCGTGCCGTCGCCGGTGATTTGAATGTCTCCCTTGACCACCGCATCGGAAATCCCGGTTCGCCCACCTTCGACCTCGATCGGTTTGCCTTGAGTATCAAGGCGCACGCCCATGCGATCGAGTTGCATGGAGATCGGAAACTGGCGCTCCAAGAAATCTCGACGCGTTGACATGCTGAACCGATGGGCTTGCACTCCCCAAACAACCCTGATCGCCGAAGGCACGGGGTTTTTAAACATTTCTAGCGTCTGTCCAGTTTCTGATTCCGGATCAGCCGCCAGTGGCAGGAGATCGTTGGATCTCAGAGCACGGCCTTGATGGCCACCCAAGCCGGCGCGAAGATGGGTGGCGCGAGAACCCAGGATCGTCGGCACATCGATGCCGCCGCCGACATGCAGATAGCCGTAGTTGCCTTCGGCAGCGTTCGAGATGGTCAATGTCTGTCCGGGCTCGATGCGAAAACTGACACCATGCTCGAGATCGCTGCCATCGAGCCATGCCTTGAACCGGGCACCGGTCAAAACCGCTCTCAGAGTCCCGTCACGAACGCCAAACCTGCCGCCAGCCCCGAGACATTCAATGGCAGCGCGATCGGCGGGTTGATCGAGAATGGCACAACCTTCGAGAAAAGCTGCGCGGTCAGCGGCACCACCCTGGACAATGCCCCAATGTTGCAGGCCGGGGCGGCCCAGATCCTGAACCGTTGCGATGCCAAAAAGCTCCTGGACTTCGAGCTTCCTCAAGGGCGTGGTTCCGGCTCGAGTATGGTCTCGCCCGCCGAGATGCGGTCATTGAGAGACTGGAATTCGCTCATATCGATCGCTTCAAATGACAGGATGTCACCGCTCTTGATAAGCACGGGCGGGTCACGTTGAGGATCAAAATTGGAGAATGGCATGCAGCCGATAACGTACCAGCCTGTCGGGATCAGAGTGGACGTGATCGCAGTCTGGCGGACGGCAAGCAAGATTGAACCTGGCGGTACCGCAGGCGCGATTTCCTGCTTGCGCGGCAGATCCCAGGCTTCGGGTAGCAATCCCGAATAGATAAAGCCGGGCGCAAATCCGACCATCAGCACCCGCAATCTCTGAGAGACATGCTCTCGGATGAGCGCCTCGGGTGTCTTCTCGAGTGTTTCCGCTGCCTGTTGCAAATCCGGCCCGAACTCACCGCCATAGACGACCGGCAGCCGCCAGCAACTTGGTGATTTCTCAGAACGCTCATCATTGTCGATGGCTTCAAGCCTGCGATCGATGAGGTCGTGCATGTCTTGGCCGGCAACGACGCTCGGATCGAAGCGCACCAAGACCGATGCGATCGTTGGCACGACCTCGATCACACCAGGGATCGCCTCACCCTCAATGTCGCGCGCGAACGCGCTCGCTTGGGCGTTCAGTTCGAGATCGAATGCCTCACCGAAGCGCACCAGCCAGGCTTGATCGCCCGCTGGGACAAGTTCAGGGAGGCCTCTCGCGTGATCCTGGCTCATGCGCCCTATCTAGCACGCGCAAGGTCGATGGCTTCAGCACTTCAATGCGAGGTCTGGATAAATCACAACATCACACCGAGAGCCTCGAAAAACGCGAGGCGCAGGCTCCGGTTCGGCGAAAATTCGAGATGTATCGGCATCGGCGATCTCCACACCCGGTCTGATTGATTTCATTCTTGATCTGAGTTCTTCGGAGATGTCGCGTGCGT
>CAYPOV010000303.1:0-5452 GCA_964412385.1 uncultured Geminicoccaceae bacterium | reverse complement strand
ACAAAGATCAACACGTCTATGGGTATCAGCGAAGCACGAGTGGACCAAATTACATGAAGTTCCATTTTGATGTGGATTGTACGCCAGAGGAGGCAAGAGCTTTTCTCGGACTACCGGATCTCGGACCGATGCAACAACGCCTTCTCGAGCAGATAGAAGAGCGTCTCGTGGAGGCCATCAAGGAGAGCGATGCGACAACACTGCTCGAAAGCTGGATGCCGATCGGGCTTAAGACGATGGAGCAGTGGCCGGCGCTCTGGGCTCAGATGGTCGCGGCGTCGACAGGCATGAACAGAGATAGTGATGGCCGAAAGCGCGACGGCGGCTGATCATCCTCGCTCCGTACAAACTGGATCTGATGAGACGACAATTGTCGCCCCGGCAACAGGGCTTGGGCGCGCTGCGATCGCGGTCCTTCGCTGCTCGGGACCCCATTGCCAGTTGATAGCCCGAACGATAACGGGGCAACCATGCCCGAGGTCGCGTCATGCGGCGAGGCGTTCCTTTTTGGACCCTCAGTCTCGAGAAACAATCGACGATGGGATCGTCCTGTTTTTCGCCGCCCCAGCAAGTTCAACGGGCGAAGACGTGTTGGAGGTTCACCACCATGGAAGCCCCATCGTCACGGCAAGGCTTCTGGATATTCTTTTACGGATTGCCGCAGTCCGATTGGCCGAGCCTGGCGAGTTTAGCAAACGCGCCTTCTACAATCAGAAACTGGATCTCACAGGTGCCGAAGGCCTCGCTGATCTTATCGATGCAACGACTGAGGGGCAGCGGCGCCAGGCACGTCGTCAGATGGATGGTCAGTTCGGTCGACTTTGTGCGGCTTGGCGGGAGACGATCGTTCGAGCGCTCGCTCATATCGAGGCCGAAATCGACTTCTCTGCCGAGGAGGAGGTTTCGGAAAATCTCCTCCTCGGATTTCGAAAGGAGCTTGCCGATGTGGCTGACGACATGGCCGAGCAACTCGATGACAAGCACCGGGGAGAACGTATTCGCGACGGGGTGGTCGTTGCGATTGCCGGCCCGCCCAATGTTGGCAAATCGACGCTCATCAACCTGCTAGCACGTCGGGAGGTCTCCATTGTCACACCGCTCGAGGGAACCACACGTGACGTTATCGAAGTGCCACTCGATTTGGATGGCATGCCAGTCACGATCCTCGATACAGCGGGGCTTCGCGAAAGCAGTGACGTCATCGAGCGCGAGGGCATCATCAGGGCGCACAATCGGCTTTCCCATGCCGATCTCATTGTCGAGCTATCTGATGCTTCGAATCCGGTCGCTCATCCGGCCAAGTCTTTCCCGGCCGGTATTCGCCGCATCAGAGCGAGGAACAAGATCGATTTGGATGTGGATGCAGATCATTCCATGCAACTCGGCATCTCCTGCGTTACCGGAGAGGGGTTGCGGGAGTTGCGGACGCGCCTTGTGTCAGAGGTGAGGGATCTCGTGTCTGGGGAGAACCCTCCCCTCATTACGCGTATGAGGCACCGGAATGCGATTGAAAATGCGGAAAGTAGTTTGCGGCGCCTCCTCGCCGAGGAGCCGGTTCTTTCACTCGATCTCTTGGCGGAGGAACTGCGCCTCGCAGCGAAATCGATCGGCTCGATCACGGGACAAGTGCTGGTCGAGGAACTCCTCGACGAGATTTTTGCGAGCTTCTGTATCGGCAAATAGCGCTGCGAAGGGCCAGTGTTTCACGTGAAACATCTCAAGCTCTGACGCCGCGTGCGAGGCGGCGTTCGTCAGCGACATCCCGTACCGCGCGGACGACATCAGGATATTGCTTGAGAAATCGCTGGTAAGCTTCACGGCGCAGCACGAGGAGCTGGCAGAAGCTGAGAGCGACCGCGTCAGCCGTTCGCGGCGCACCGTCAAGAAGTGCCATCTCACCGAAAAACTCTCCCGTGCCGAGTATAATTTTATCGTGCGACAAGCGGATTTCGATAGCACCAGAGGCGATGAAATACATGGAATCACCAGTCTCGCCACGCTTCAAAATGCGTTGATTGGGGAGAACGAGTTGTGCCCTCAACGCACGCTCCAGGGCTCTCATTGCATTCTCGTCGAGTTCGTTGAAGAGCGGCAGACGGGCCAATAGAGCTCTTGTGTCGAGGCCGAGATCAAGCTTTGGCACTTGGTCAAACCGCCGTTGTTTTTCCCGCAATTCGTCGGCGAGGTGCTGAACCACTTGATTGTTGATCAAGCCCTCCTTTTCCAACCGGCGATAGGCCTCTCCCTCAAGACGCACGGCTATGCGGCTCAAATGGCGTCCCCCGAGCTCTTGCCAAAATGTCGGATACTGGAGTCTGAGTGCTTCGATATGACGTTCGACGTCCTGGCGACGCGCTTCGAGAAATTTTTCGGCCGAATCCGAGACGCGTTCGCCAAAGATCGGCGCAATGTCACCATCGACGAAGCTCGAAAGCTCAAAGAGCACGCGCCGTCGCACCAGTAGCGACTCGCCGCGTACGGCGAGCAGCTTCGCCAATGGTGCCGACCACCTCAATCGCCGCTGAAACCAGGACGCGATCCGGGTCGTCCGTGTGTAGCCGGTCTGTCGTCGCGCTTCCTGGCGGTAACCCTGGAACCCCCCCGAACGAAGACCGTCCAGAAGTTTGCTGGAGTCACTGACCAGGCGTTCGCCCGTGCTCCGAGAAATCATACGGCGAGCGCGGTCTTCCACATAGTGCTCATTCTCCTTATAGGTCAGGGTGACGAGTGCTGACTGCAGTTGCTCGCGGATCATGACATCGCCGACATCGACCGGTCGGGAAAGCAGCTCGAGACGCTCGGCATAGAGGCGCTTGACCTCTTCCGCCGTGCCCATGTCGAGGCCATAGTCCGATGCGGCGTCCTGCACGCTGTCGACGATCTCCTTGTGCGAAAGCTGCAAAGCGCTGTCGCGTACGAAATCCTCGAACGGTGTCAGCATGTGGAGTCTGAGCCACTTCAGGAGTGGCCTCAGCGTGGTCGCCTGGACCAAGAGGGTGAAGAGGACGAATCCTGTCGCGATGGTGCCGACGAAGTGCTTGATATCCTCGGGCACGTGTTCGCTTTCGCTGACCGAGAGGGCCAGCACAAGCGTCAGGGCACCACGAAGCCCGCCCCAGAGCATGACAAACCGATGTTTCTTGTCGACCGCCTCGACCAGTCCTGCATGTCTGAGGACCGGCAACAATCCGTAGAGTACGACCGCACGGGCGATTAGTGCTGTGGTGACAAGAACGCCGAGCAGCATGAGCTCATGCCAATTGGCGCCGCGCAAGGTGTCTGGAACGAGCAAGGACGCGAAGACGAAGATCAGCGAACTCGCCCAAAAGGCGAGCTGGCGCCATACCGCCAGCATGCCGTCGCGCTGTCCTGCTGAAAGCTCGGCGCGCGCCCGCGACCCGAACGCCAAACCCGCCATAACCACGGCGACAACGCCCGACACTTCGAGATAATGATCCGCGACGCCATAGACCAAATAGGCGAGTGCCACGCTCAAGGTGATTTCCGTGGGTCCGCCGACGTCCAACCGGGAAAGCATCCAGCCTATGGCGCGTCCGCAGACGAGACCGAATGCCGTGCCCATGGTGAAATCCACGAGAAACGTCCAAGTCATCGCAGCGGCGCTGAGATCGCTTCCGGTGCGCAGGGCCGCAAGAAAGCCAGCGAAGAGTGCGATGGCCGCGGCGTCATTCAAGAGGCTCTCGCCCTCGACCAGAGACACCAAGCGCTTGGGCGCCCCCACCTCGCGGAAAATGGCGACCACCGCAACGGGATCAGTGGTGGCGATGATGGAGGCCAGAAGCAGACAGGCGACAAGCGCCATCCCGCTGCTCCAATGAAGGGCAAAACCCGCGACGATGGTGGTAACGACAACGGCCACGACAGCGAGTGCCAGGACCGCCCAAAGGTCGTCCATCAAAGCCCGGTCATCGAGCGTGAGGGCGGTCTCGAATAACAGGACCGGCAGAAACACCCAGAGATAGCCTTGCGCGGAGATCTCGAGCTCTTGCAGACCGCGTAGGAAATCGACGTAGGGTCGATCCCAAAAGCTGAGGGTGAACTGTCCGCCGATCTCGATGGCAATGCCGAGACAGCAGCCCAATATCGCCAGAAGAACCGAGTAAGGGACATTGAAACGACGCGCCAGCGGCGGTAGAAACGCGACGATCGCAAGCAAGGCTGCGACAGTCATGACAATGAGTGCGATTTCTTCCATCCTCGAATCCTGCGTCTCTTCCCTTTGGATCGTGGCACCGTGTCCTGACCGGCGCCCACGATCGCGACCATTCAATCGACGCGTGACGTCACTATCTCGTCCAGCGTGTCGGCGAAACAATAGGACTTGGCAATGCCATTGACGTCACAGCATACCTGGGACGTGATTGTCGTGGGGGCCGGCCATGCCGGCGCTGAAGCTGCGGCGGCCGCCGCGCGCATGGGCTCCGAGACCCTCCTCATCACATTGCGTCACGACACTGTCGGCGCCATGTCCTGCAATCCGGCAATTGGCGGTCTTGGCCGTGGCCATTTGGTCCGCGAGGTTGATGCCTTGGACGGCATCATGGCACGCGCGATCGACCAGGCCGGCATCCAGTTTCGCATCCTCAACCGCCGCAAAGGCCCGGCCGTGCAGGGCCCGCGCGCTCAAGCAGACCGCAAGCTTTACGCCCGTGCCGTGCGCCGACTGCTCGACGCCGAACCTGATCTTCACATCATCGCCGATGAGGTGGTGCACCTGATCCGAGACGCGAGCGGCGTTGCAGGCGTCATCACCGCCAGCGGCACCCATTACCGCTGCGGTGCCCTTGTCCTCACCACCGGAACCTTTCTCCGCGGCGAGATCCACCTCGGGGACCGGCGTTGGCCGGCAGGAAGGATCGGTGACCAACCGTCAAGGGCGCTGGCGCAGGATCTGGCCGATGCCAACGTCCCCCTTTCCCGCCTCAAGACGGGGACACCGCCCCGAATTGATGGACGCACCATCGATTATGCCGGGCTCGCGCGGCAGCCGGGCGATTCCTCGCCCAAGCCGTTCTCCTATCTGACAAAACGCATCACGACACCGCAGATCGCCTGTCACATCACCTATACGCGTCCGGAAACCCACGATTTGATCCGCGCCAATCTCGCCCGCGCGGCGAGCTACTCCGGCCAAATCAGTGCTCAGGGCGTGCGCTACTGCCCTTCGATCGAGGACAAGGTGGTGCGATTTGCCGACCGTGCGCGGCATCAGATCTTTCTTGAGCCGGAAGGTCTCAACGACCCCACGGTTTATCCCAACGGCATCTCGACCTCGCTGCCGGAAGATGTTCAGCGCGCGCTCCTGCGATCGATCCCCGGACTCCAGCAAGCCACCATGCTCCGGCCCGGCTACGCGATCGAATATGACCATGTCGACCCTCGCTGCCTCGAGCCGAGCCTCGAGCTTTCCGCCATGCCAAATCTCTTTCTG
>CAYPOV010000302.1:0-5473 GCA_964412385.1 uncultured Geminicoccaceae bacterium | reverse complement strand
GATTTTATTTAATTAAGTAATTTCGACCACCGAGATCTACACCGTCCTTTATCAACCGACCGATAACCTTGGCAATGGCCAAAACTTCCAACTGGAAATTCTCGGCACCAACGACATCACCGAAGATGGCGGAGCCGGAACTGCCCTGCCGACCGTGGACAGCGCTGTCATCACCATCGATAACGATGCCCCGTCGGTCGATACGTTCGACTTCGACTCTGGCAACTTGATGACCGGCAGCAACCAGACCTTCCAGGTCGAATTCGACAATGGCGTGGTCACCACCTCGACCCTGGGGACGGACGACGTCTCTGCGGGCTCTTCGAACACGGTTGATTTTGACGTCGTTTCGGTAACGGAAGTTTCCCCGGACGTCTTCGACATCGTTGTCTTCCCGAAGACCTCCGGCACTCTGCAGATCGCTCTTGGCGACCAGATCTTCGACTTGGCTGACAACCAAATCGTCAACGCCGGTGGCGTCTCGGGTGAATCCCAGACCGCAATCATCACCGGCGGCCGCGTCATCTTCAAAGAAAGCTTTGAAGACGCCTACACCGTCGATGGAAACAACGAACCTATTTCGCCTCAGATTTACTCCCTTGAAGGCGTAAACACTGCCGACGATACTCCGATCGCCGGGCTCCTCGCCGGCCAAGGACCAATTGATGGGTCGGCGGCGGATTTCGTCTTCCACGGCCGCTACATGGCCGACGCGGCGAACGGCGCCCGCAATGACTGGGAGAACAATCTCGATGGCGACTGGGCTATCTTCAACCAAAATGCCGGATCTGGTGCCAACCAGCTGTTCTTCAATGACATCAACCTCCGCGATGGCGGCGGCACTGGCGACTGGACCCAAACCAGCACCATTGACATCTCCTTCTTGGCGGGGGCCAACGATGGTTTTGGCGGTACACCCGATTTCGAATTAGATGACGGCATCAAGATCTACGCCAACATCGATGGCCGCGGACGCACCTACATCGGCGGTTTGATTCCAGATGCCTCTGACATTGCGGGTGACGGGCCAACTAGCCAACTTTATTTCGACGCCAATGGCGACGAAGCAATCGATGCTGGGGAAGTGGCCGCAGGCTTCGCCGGCGAACCTACGCTGTCCGAGTTCACCATCGATTTTGCAAGCCTCATTCCGGCAGTCCAGGACGCTCTCGGCTTCGGCGCTGGTGCGACCGTCCAAGTGGACGGGGCCAGCTGGATGGACCTGGAGTTTGAGTTCCTTTCCAACGCCGGCTTTGAGTCGTTGGTGATTGACTGCGTTACGCTCCTCGGTGAGGTGAGTACCGCTCAGGTGGAGCCAGTCTGGGTCACCCAGAATCCCCAGACCATCGGTAACGGCGATGCCGGCATCGATCTTGCGTACACATCGGGGATTGGTGGCACCGAAACCGTCTACATCGCTAGTAACCCGCTCGTTCCAGTGGACGCTACTCCGGGCATGGGTCTCACCGTTGTAGCCGAGCCACCTGAGGTCACCGTCGAACCCTATACCGGTGACAACCGCGTGAACATTACCGTTTCACCTTTCCAAATTCCCGTTTTGCCTGTTGAAGTCCAGCTTTCCGCCGAAAACGGCTTCGATGACGGATCGGGAGATACGCCCCCGATTCTTGCCGGCTACACCGTTAGCATCAGCGGAGACGGTGGTTCTGCCGGAGTGCGAGTTTCTTCGAATCAGACTGTCCTTAACGACGCTGAGACTGTGAACATCACGGCGATCGTCGAGGCTGTCGGTCAGGGTGATCCGGAAGGTACGGTCGACATCTACCACCACGGCGTGCTGCTCGCCAGCGATGTTGACCTCGTCGCGGACGATAACCTGCAATTGCTCAACAGCGACAACGGTGCGCCTGATCCCGTCCTCGCTAACGGCGGGACCGGTTACACGGATGGCGAAATCGTTGGCGTCGTGGGAGGCAACCCTAATGAGCCGACGCTGGTTCAGATCGTCGACCCCGAAATGGACGGTACTGTTAATGACATCATCATCGTTCAGAAGGGCCGCTACCCCGATCCGCTTATTTCCGGCATGGCTACGGATGTTCCGACCGGGATCGATTCCGTCACGCTTATGGGCACCATTACCCTCGATAGTGGAAACGGCGACGCCCAGTTTACCGTGACCTACGGCGACATTGACGCCAGCCGCGCCGAATTCGGCATCAACTACATGCGCGATGCCATCGGTGATCTGCCGGGCGAAGGCATTGACTTCGGTCCCGACGGCAAGCCGGGCGGCGGAGACGATGTGGATGTTGACGCACTTCTTGGCCCGGGCCAACACACCTTTACCGCTATCTACACTCCAGCCCCTAGTACCGTTTGGGTAACCGACCCTGACCTTGAAGTCGATTCCTTCAACCAGCGGGTTGAAGAATTCGATTACACCCCCGGCAATCTGCTGAGCTATCGCGTCATCAACGGCTTTGGTGAATTCGCTGCTACTGGACCTGGCGGTGTCTCCATCGAAGAGCGGGAGGTTGGCGGAACACTTGTCCAGCGCATCTACGCTGCGAGTGCGAACGGTGAAGCTTCCGACGATCCAAGCAATATTGTCTACGCCATTCACGGAACTCCGCAGCAAGCCTCGGACGGCCAGCTGAGCCTCACCGGGAACGGCGAGTACGCGGTTGGAATTGGGTACGATAGCCAAGCCGAAAACGGACTGTTAACCGGCGGTGACCCCCGCAACGAAACACCCGACATCGTTAGCTTGATGCGACTCTCCCTGACCGGGCCTGATAGCGGCAAGATTGACACCTTCGTCGCCGAGACCGATGCAGCGCTTCTTCTTTCCACTAACAACCGTGCTGTTTGGAGTACTGACGGCCAAAACTTCTTCTTCTCAAATAATAGCCGGGTCTGGCGTATCGACGCCGGTGTCGACTTTAACGAGGAGACCGCTCCGACCAGCGGTAGTGGCTCTAGCGGCTTCCCACTAGCCTCATTGGTTTATGAGGACGCGGTGGACACCGATTTCTCCAATATTACCGGCCTTCAAGGGACGGGTGACGGTGCCAACGACCGCCTGCTCGGCACGGTGAACGGGGAAGGTCAGATCGTTGACCTCGGCTTGATTAGCGATCTAAACGCTGCAGCGATTACCGCTCCCGCAGCAACGCTGATCTCCAACATCTCAGGGGTGACCTTCATCCAGGACCTGTACCTGGCCGACCTGAGCGACGTTGAAGGCTACGAAATGACCCCGTTCGACACGATGTACTTCACCACGTCCGAGAACTTTGGCTCCGCAGGCCGAATTTACAAGTCCTCGGTCGATACTGGTGCCGAGACTTGGAACATCGACGGCACCTACCTCCAGTCTGATGCTGACGAGACCCCGGGCGGCAAGCCTGGCTACGTCTGGATCGCCGGTGAGGAGATCGATCCGGTGGGCAACGATGGTGTTCGTCTGTTCATAAGCTGGGGCGAAGGCGGCAACTCCGCAGACGATACCGAGTTGCTGGCCCAGAACTACAGCCTGACCGATCTCACGGGTTACGACGCCGATCCGGGTTGGACCAATAATGACCTCACTCCGATCAACGTGATCCACCAGGTCACGACCACAGCCTCCCCACCCAATGGTTTCCGACTGCCGAACGACCACACGCTCCGCGGCATCACTCTGATCCCCGACCCGGCTGTGATCGAGTTGACAGTGGACAAAACCGTTAATGGTGGACAACAAGGCCCGATCAACATCGGCACTAATCAACCTCTGACCTACAGCATCACCGTAACCAACAATGGTCCGGACGACGCCGGCAATGTGAAGCTGGTCGATTTGGTTCCGGCCAATTTCGGTATTCCAGGCTCCTTCGTCCTGAGCGGCAGTGATCCCTCGGTTGATCCCGGTTCCGCCGTGGTCGTTGGGGGTGGTGGATCGGTAACCACCACGAAGACCGTCACCGCCAACGCTGAGATTCGTGAAATCGACGAGACCACAGGTACCGTCGATAACGACAACTCCGGCCTGCCGGGCGGTGAGGACGGCTCGGTTCCTCCGAACACCAGTGGTATCCGCACCTTCGACCCGGATGGTCCGGATGGCCCGCTGCCTTTCCAAACGTCCACCGCGTTCCAGAACATCCAAGGCTCCATGACGGGCGCTCCGACCTTCGCGGTTCAAGACTACGTCTTCGAAGGCGACAAGTCGATCGTCTCCCTCGACAGCTCAATCACGCTCACGCTGTTCGAAGACGAAGCCGGCTTCTCGGAAAACGGCTTCTTCGACGTTTACCTGGCAAGTGTGACTGGGTCGGACCCGAAATGGATCTCTGCCGAACTCCAGGATGCCGATGGCTCGCCCCAGTACCAGTCCGGAAATAACGGCTTGGCTTCGGTTGATTCCGTCTTCGATCCGGCTGGTGCCGTCAAGGTGGCGGATGACATCAATTACGTCGGAAACGACGAGGACGATCCGAATGACGACGACCTCACGTTCAATCTCGACGATGTTGGTACGGAAATGGAGGACCGGCTGCTTGATGCCCTCCAGAACGGCGGTACCATCCGTCTGATCCTGGTGCCGGACGACTCTGACGCGAATGTGGCTGCCACCTTCGGCGGTCGCGGCAACCTCGAAGGTTCGCCGACACTGACGTTCGACGTGACCAGCCGCGCCATCGAGTGGACGATCGCCGACCTTCCGGTAGGTGAGTCCGCCACACTCGAGTACACCGTCGACTCCGGCACGGTCGAGGACACCTTCAAGAACTGCGTCGAAGTGGTCTCCGCCGATCAGGTTGACACGACCAACGTCTTCGGCGACGGCATGGGCAACGACTACGACGAAGTGGAAGTTACCGTCGGCACACCGGCTCCTGCTCCGGACATCACCCTGCTAACCCCGGACAATGGTCCGGAGGCTGGCGGCAATCAGGTGATCATCACCGGGACCAACTTCACTGGTGCCACCAGTGTTGAATTCGGCGTAGGCAATTCAGCAGGGTTCGTGGTTAACAACGACAATCAGATCACCGTCGCCAGTGCACCTGCTGGAACGGGCACGGTTGACGTCATCGTCACCACCCCGGCTGGTACAAACCCCAATGAAGCCGACGACGATTACACCTATAACCCGGTCGGAGCTTCCGAGTTCCAATTGGTGACCCTCGCCCCGTCTGTGGCGGAAGGGGAAGGTTTCGTCACCATCCAGGTGTCACGAACTGACACCACTGGTGCCGCTTCAGTGGACATCGCCACAACCGATGGTACCGCGGTTGCGGGCGTCGACTACACGGCTGGTCCATTCCCCGTAACCTTCGTCGGTGGTCAGATGACCTCGTCGATCGACATTCCGATTATTGACGATGCCACTGATACGGGTGATCACACATTCACCATCGACCTGATGAACCCATCTGCCGGTTTCTCCATTGGCACTCCCAACAGCACCACGGTGACCATTACCGACCCGCTGTTGAAGGTTCTCAGTGTGACGCCTGCTACC
>CAYPOV010000301.1:0-5495 GCA_964412385.1 uncultured Geminicoccaceae bacterium | reverse complement strand
CCGCAAAAATGCCTGTTGGCACCCGCACTGTGGTCCGGGTGCAGGAGACCTGAGGTGAAGAGGGCATCCGATATGCGCGCTGAGTGTGATGACCAGCTCAAGGATCAGCTGACATTGCTTAAGAAGGAACAGTTCAATTTGCGCTTCCAGCAAGCGACGGGACAGCTCGAGGGAACCAAGCGGATCAAAGAAGTGCGCCGTGATATTGCGCGCCTCAAGACCGTTATGGGCGAGCGCCAACGTGCTTCAGCGCAGGCTTAGCCTGACATTGTCAGCGGGCCTTAGGGTTTAGGAGACCTAGTCATGCCGAAACGTGTGCTGCAGGGCACAGTCGTCAGCAATAAGCCGGACAAGACGATCATCGTTCGTGTCGAGCGCCGGTTTATGCACCCGATTTACAAGAAGTATATCCGCGCGTCGAAAAAATATGCTGCGCATGACGAGAACAACCAGTTCAAAGAGGGTGATCTCGTTCGCATCCAAGAGTGCCGGCCGATCTCGAAACGCAAGCGCTGGATTGTTCTTGTCGATCAAGAGACGCAGGCTTCGGCCGGCGCACAGTCTGGAGCGTGACCGGTGATTCAGCCTGAAACTAGTCTGGACGTCGCAGACAATTCCGGGGCGCGACGCGTGCAGTGCATTCGCGTGCTCGGCGGTGCGCATCGCAAATGGGCGTCGATCGGCGATATTATTGTCGTCGCGGTCAAGGAGGCTATTCCTCGGGGACGTGTCAAAAAGGGCGAGGTCCAGCGGGCCGTCGTTGTGCGCACGGCCAAGGAGATCCACCGGCCGGATGGAACAGCGATCCGCTTTGATCGCAATGCTGCGGTATTGATCAATAAGGCTGGTGAGCCGATCGGCACGCGCATTTTCGGACCAGTCACCCGTGAACTGCGCGCCCGGCGGTTCATGAAGATTATCTCGCTGGCACCGGAGGTGCTCTGATGGCTGCGAAGATCAAAAAAGGCGATCGTGTCATCCTCCTCACAGGCAAGGATAGGGGCCGCGAAGGCGAAGTCTTGAAGGTCTTCCCCGACGCCAATCGTGCGATCGTGCAAGGATTGAGAATAGCCACACGGCATGAAAAGCCGAGCGCACGCGGCCAGGGCGGAATCGAGAGGCGCGAGGCCAGCATTCACCTATCCAACCTCGCCCATGTCGATCCCAAGGAAGGTGGCAAGACCCGAGTTGGGTTCAAGTTCCTCGAAGACGGCCGCAAGGTGCGCTTTGCCAAGCGTTCCGGCGAAGTCATCGACCGATAGGAAAGTATGATGGCGCCACGTTTGAAAGAACATTACGACCAGACGGTGAAGAAGGACTTGCAGGAGAAATTTTCCTACAAGAATCCGATGGAAATCCCGAAGCTGGAGAAAATCGTTGTCAATATGGCGGTGGGCAAAGCCGTCTCGGACAGCAAGAAACTGACTAATGCGACGGCGGAGCTTACCAAAATTACCGGCCAAAAGCCGCTTTTGGTGCGTGCCAAGAAGTCGGTCGCGAATTTCAAGCTTCGTGAAGGCATGCCGATCGGTTGCAAGGTCACGCTTCGACGGGAGAGAATGTATGAATTTCTCGATCGCTTGGTGACGATTGCACTGCCGCGGGTACGTGACTTCCGAGGCATCTCTGCCAAGAGCTTCGATGGTCGCGGCAATTATGCCTTTGGTATTCGCGAGCAGATCATCTTCCCGGAGATCAATTACGACGAGGTCGATGAGACACGCGGCATGGATGTGATCATCTGTACGACCGCCAAGACCAATGATGAAGCGAAGGCGCTGCTCGACGGCTTCAACATGCCGTTCCGCACGTCCTGAGGAAGTCTGACCATGGCCAAATTGAGTTCAGTTGAAAAAAACAAGCGACGTCGGCGGATGACCGAACGGGATGCGGCCAAACGTGCCGAGCTGAAGACTCTGATCAAGGATCGTGAACTCGATCCGGCGGAAAGGTTCGAAGCCGTGCTGAAACTCGCGAGCCTGCCGCGTAACGGCTCGAAGGTCCGCATCCGCAATCGCTGCGAGCTTACTGGGCGGCCGCGTGGCTATTATCGTAAGTTTGGTTTGTCTCGTCTGGCACTCAGAGACCTTGCCTCGGAAGGCAAGATCCCTGGTGTCGTGAAATCGAGCTGGTGAGACTGGAGTAGATCCTAGATGTCAATGAGTGATCCTCTGGGCGATATGCTCGCACGGATTCGTAACGGTCAGATGGCGCAATTGCGGTCTATCAAATCACCGGCCTCCAAGCTGCGCCGCAATGTTCTCGATGTGCTGCGCCGCGAGGGCTATATCCGCGGCTTTGAGGATATCGGTGAAGAACGTAAAGGTCTTGCGTCGTTGAGCATCGAGCTCAAATATCACGATGGTAAGCCCGTGATCCGCGAGTTGCGGCGCGTTTCGAAGCCCGGA
Source organism: uncultured Geminicoccaceae bacterium (assembly GCA_964412385.1). Lineage (GTDB taxonomy): Bacteria > Pseudomonadota > Alphaproteobacteria > Geminicoccales > Geminicoccaceae > JBGSYN01. Next base: position 3,087 of record CAYPOV010000301.1, on the reverse strand, counting down.
TGCCGCATCTATGCAGGTGTCAAGGAGTTGCCCCGCGTCTATAACGGGCTCGGTATTGCTATTCTCTCGACCCCGCGTGGTGTGCTGTCGGATGCCGAGGCCCGTGAGGCCAATGTTGGCGGCGAAGTTCTTTGTATGGTGTTTTGACGATGTCGCGTATTGGAAAACATCCGGTGACGGTACCGAGCGGCGTGACGGTCGCTGTCGATGGCCAGTCGGTATCCGCCAAAGGCAAGCTTGGCGAGCTTTCGGCGGTGCTTCCGCCCGACGTCATAGTTACCCAAGAGGAAGACAAAGTCACGGTCGAGCCACGCAGTCAAGAACGCCGCGCGCGTTCGATGTGGGGCCTCTCGCGCACGCTGGTGCAGAACATGGTGACCGGCGTGTCCGAGGGTTTTTCGACCAAGCTCGAAATTGCCGGTGTCGGTTTCCGCGCTGCGGTCCAGGGCGATATGCTGCAACTCCAGCTTGGCTTTAGCCACGATATCCTGGTCGCCATTCCCAAGGATCTGACGGTCAAATGCGCGACACCGACGCAGATCGAGATCAGCGGTGCCGACAAGCAAAAGGTCGGTCAGCTGGCGGCAGAGGTTCGCGCGTTCCGTCCGCCGGAACCCTATAAGGGCAAGGGCATCAAATACGAGGGTGAATGGATCCTTCGTAAGGAAGGCAAGAAGAAATAGGATGTTGGACCCCAAGAAACGATTTGAGCGGCGCCGGCGACGCAACCGGTTTACGCTCAAGCAACGCTCGAAAGGACGCTTGAGACTTAGTGTCTTTCGTTCGGGACGTCACATTTATGGCCAGGTGATCGACGACAATAAAGGTGTGACGTTGGCATCGGCGTCGAGCCTCGAATCGTCGATGCGTGATCAGATGAAGCATGGCGGCAATGTCGAAGCGGCCAAAAAGGTGGGCGAGATTCTTGCGGAGCGTGCGAAATCGGCTGGCGTTGAAACGGTGGTTTTCGACCGTGGGGGGTATTCCTACCATGGCCGGGTACGGGCCCTTGCGGAGGCTGCACGCGAAGGCGGCCTGTCATTTTGAGGAATTAGGACGGAAGCATGGCGCAACGTGGACGCGGTGGTGGTGACGACCGCAATCAAGATTCGGAACTGACCGACCGCCTGGTCGCGGTCAATCGCGTGGCCAAGGTCGTCAAGGGCGGCCGCCGCTTTGGATTCTCGGCCTTGGTCGTGGTCGGTGACGGCAAGGGCAGGGTCGGTTACGGCACGGGCAAGGCGCGTGAGGTGCCGGAAGCTGTGCGAAAAGCCACCGAGCAGGCCAAGCGTACCATGGTTCGCGTACCGCTCCGCCAGGGCCGGACACTGCACCACGATGTTATCGGTCATTATGGCGCGGGCCGCGTTCTGCTCCGCTCGGCACCTCCCGGTACGGGGATTATTGCCGGTGGTCCGATGCGTGCCGTCTTCGAGGCCTTAGGCATCGGCGATGTCGTGGCGAAATCGATGGGAACCTCGAATCCGCACAACATGATCAAGGCAACGTTCGTCGCACTCAATGATTGCATGTCGCCGCGTACAGTGGCCTCCAAGCGTGGCCGCAAGGTGAGCGATATTGTCGGGCGTCGCGAGACGGTCGAAACGCCGGCACAGGCAGGCTAGTCATGGCTTTCACCACAGGCTTTAACGGCAAGGTCAAGGTCACGCAGGTCGGCAGCCCGATTGGTCGTACGAAAGATCAGCGCGCCACCTTGATTGCTCTTGGATTGAATAAACTGCGTCGCTCGCGAGTGATTGAACTCAGCGACGCCAACCGTGGCCGTATCGAAAAGATCAGCCATCTTGTTCAGCTCGAACAGGTAGATGGCTGAAACGTCGGAAGCGAAAGTTCTTACCATGCGTTTGAATGAATTGCGGGACCATCCGGGCTCGAGGCGAGCCTCCAAGAGGATCGGCCGCGGAATCGGGTCGGGCAAAGGCAAGACATCGGGCAAGGGCCATAAAGGTCAGAAAGCTCGTGCCGGCGGCGCGCGGCGTGTGTACGAGGGCGGCCAGATGCCGATCTACATGCGGCTGCCCAAGCGCGGCTTCAAGAATCCGAGTCGGGGATCTTATGCCGAGGTCAATCTCGATCGCCTCCAGGCGGCAATTGATGGCGGCAAGCTCGATGCGAAAGGCACGGTCGATGCCGCAGCGATGATTAAGGCGGGCTTGGTGCGACGCGAGTTGCACGGCATCCGTCTCTTGGCGCGTGGTGAGATCAAATCGGCACTCACCATTGAGGTAGCGGGTGCGAGCCAGGCCGCCGTGGCGGCTGTCGAGGCGGCCGGTGGAAAAGTTATTCAGCGCGAGCGTCCGCTCGCTGGCGAAAAGGCCGAGGACGACCCAACTAAAGGTGACGCGGCGCCGAAGTCGAAGGATGATGGCGCCGAGCCTAGTGACACCGGAACTGACGGCGTCGAAGCCGACGCTGCCAACTAAAGCAAAGAGGGAGCGCCGATGGCATCGGTCGCTGAGCAGCTAGCCTCGAACATCAATTTTGGCGCGTTCGCCAAAGCGACCGAGCTCAAACAGCGCATTCTCTTCGCGCTTGGTTGTTTGATCGTTTACCGCCTCGGCACATACATCCCTTTGCCGGGCATCGATCCCGTCGTCATGGCCCAGATCTTCCAGCAGCAGGCAGGCGGGATCATGGGCATGTTCAACATGTTCTCCGGCGGCGCGCTCGAGCGCATGTCGATCTTTGCCCTCGGTATTCTCCCCTACATTTCCGCCTCGATTATCATGCAGCTGATGACGGCGGTTTCGCCGACTATCGAGGCCTTGAAAAAAGAGGGTGAGAGCGGCCGCAAAAAGATCAACCAGTATACCCGTTATTTGACCGTGGCACTGGCCGCTTTTCAGGCCTACGGCCTTGCGGTGGGTCTGGAAAACATGACCGCCGGCGCCGGGTCGGCGGTGGTCGATCCGGGTTGGTTCTTCAGAGCGACAACCGTGATTACCATTGTCGGCGGCACGCGCTTCTTGATGTGGCTGGGTGAGCAGATCACCGCCCGCGGCATCGGCAACGGTATTTCGCTCATTATCTTCACGGGCATTATCGCACAGCTGCCAAGCGCCATCG
>CAYPOV010000300.1:0-5516 GCA_964412385.1 uncultured Geminicoccaceae bacterium | reverse complement strand
CGATCCATATCGCTCGAACGAATTCTACCCCCTCACCAACCGGCTTCATCACGATAAACAATGATGAATCCTATGATATACCCAATAATGAGCCTAATGGTGAGCCTAGACGCAACACCCCATGCCCCCAATGCATGTGTCCAATCCCATCACCCATACCCAACCAACAACCTTCCCCCCATCAACAGAAAACCGGACAGGAAGCGTTGAGCTGGTGGCCATAGCCAGGGTGCAACACACGACCCCATTCCGAACTCGACCGTGAAACCCCTGAACGCCCATGGTACTGCATCTCAAGATGTGGGAGAGTAGGACACCGCCAGCTCAACCCTTCCCAACACCCAATCAACACACTGCCTCATCACCCATCCAACCACCCAACGCGGGGTGGAGCAGCCCGGTAGCTCGTCAGGCTCATAACCTGAAGGTCGTAGGTTCAAATCCTACCCCCGCAACCAAAACATTCGGCAAGCGTTCTCCCTAAGATCCTTGATTGCAATCCGACAAGACACTGAGCTTGTCGTGCAATGTTGACGGCATTAGTCTGCCTTTCGAATAGCGGCGCGGGGAGAGGCGCGAATCATTGAGCAGTAAGGTAAGGGATTGGACGCCGACGGTCGGCCTGACTTCGGCGAGCGGCATCGGGCCGATCCGCCATCAAAGACCGGTCTATGTAACGCTGACGCCACCCTGCAGCCATGCCTGCCCGGCAGGCGAGGATATCCGCGGGTGGCTTGGCGAGGCACAAGCGGGAAACTATCAAAAAGCCTGGGAGATTCTCACAGCGGATAACCCGATGCCTGCAGTGCATGGGCGCGTTTGCTACCATCCATGCGAACATGGCTGTAACCGGGGCGAGGTGGATGCACCGGTCAGCATCCATGCCGTTGAACGTTTCGTCGGCGATTTGGCATCGGCCGAAGGGTGGACATTCCGATCAATACGACCGCCGAGCGGCAGACAAGTTTTGATTGTGGGAGCGGGGCCATCCGGACTCTCGGCAGCCTATCATTTGGCCAGGCTGGGACACCAGGTTGAAATCCGTGAAGCCGGCCCGGTTGCCGGCGGCATGATGCATTTCGGCATTCCGGCCTACCGAATGCCGCGCGCTGAACTTGCCAAAGAGGTTGCGCGCATCGAAGCCATGGGAGTGACGATCACCACAAATCACAAGGTGACCGACCTTTCGACTGATATGCAGGATGGCGGATATGATGCGGCGTTCGTGGCCATCGGTGCTGGCGTGGGCAAACGTGTCGACATTCCCGCACGGGATGCTGCGAAGGTGTTCGATGCCGTTACCATGCTGAGCGAGACCAGTGCTGGCCATCCGCCGCTCCTGGGGCGGCGCGTGATTGTTTATGGCGGCGGAAACACGGCCATGGACGCCGCTCGGACCGCCAAACGGCTGGGTGCAACCGAGACATTGATCGTTTACCGCCGCGATCGCGCGCACATGCCCGCTCATGAGTTCGAGGCGGACGAAGCGATCGAAGAAGGTGTCAAGATCAAGTGGCTGACGACGATCAAGGAGATAGCCGGTGCTGATCTGACCGTCGAGCGCATGGAACTCGATGAGAACGGACGGCCAAAACCAACCGGCGACATCGAAACATTATCCGCAGATGCGGTGGTACTGGCGCTCGGTCAGCAAGCCGACACCCAGTTCTTGCGGACGGTTCAGGGCATCCGATTTGCGCAGGACGGTGCTGTCGAGGTTGGTGCCGATTTTATGACTGGTGCTGAAGGGATCTTTGCAGGTGGTGACATGGTTCCGGGCGAGCAGTCCGTCACCATCGCCGTGGGTCAAGGCAAGCGCGCAGCCAAGCACATTGATGCCTGGTTGAATGGCAGGCGGCATGAGCAGGCCGCATCCGCTGATCTTGCCACCTTCGACAAGCTGCATCTGCCGGTCTACTCGGATGCCGACCCACGTCAGCAGCAGGCACTCGCTGCAGCCAGGCGGATCGCTGGGTTCGATGAGGTCGTAGCGGGTCTCTCGCAAACAGAGGCCCGCTATGAGGCACAGCGCTGCTACTCGTGTGGGGATTGCTACGAGTGTGACAACTGCTTTGCCGGATGCCCCGAGCAAGCCATCATCAAGCTTGGGCCGGGCAAACGCTATGAGTTCGACTATGACAGATGCACGGGCTGTGCGACCTGTTTCGAACTCTGCCCCTGTCATGCAATCGAGATGATTAAAGAGGTGGCCGTCCATGGCTGAGCATCAGGCCATACAGGCAACCATGGATGGCAACACGGCGGCAGCCCACATTGCCTACCGTGTGAACGAGGTCTGTGCAATCTACCCGATCACGCCCTCATCGCCCATGGCGGAGCTTGCCGACGAATGGGCCTCGGCAGGGCTTACCAATGTCTGGGGCAATATTCCTGTAGTTCAGGAGATGCAAAGCGAGGGTGGGGCAGCGGGTGCGGTACATGGATCCTTGCAGGCCGGTGCTTTGACCACGACATTCACAGCATCACAGGGCCTGATGCTGATGCTGCCCAACATGTTCAAGATCGCCGGTGAATTGAGCCCGGCCGTGTTTCAGGTTGCGGCCCGATCCCTTGCAACACAAGGCTTGTCGATTTTCGGCGATCATTCCGACGTTATGGCAGCGCGTGCCACAGGATTTGCGATGTTGGCGTCTGCATCGGTGCAAGAAGCCCACGACATGGCGCTGATCGCCCAGGCATCTACGCTCAAGAGCCGCATCCCTTTCATTCATTTCTTTGACGGGTTTCGTACCTCGCATGAAGTCAATACGCTGACACTGGTCAGTGACGAACACATCCGTGCTATGATCGATGACGGACTCGTGCGTGCGCATCGGGCAAGGGCGCTCAATCCCGAAAATCCGATGATCCGCGGCACAGCGCAAAATCCGGACGTCTACTTTCAGGGCCGCGAAACCGTCAATCCGTTCTACGGCGCGACACCGCAAATTGTCGCCGAGACGATGGAAATCTTCGCTCGCTTGACAGGCCGCTCCTACACACCGTTTGACTATATCGGTGCTCCAGATGCCGAGCGCGTTGTCGTCCTCATGGGCTCCGGCACAGAAGTCGTGCGCGAGACCGTAGCCGACCTCAATTCTCGAGGAGACAAGGTCGGTGTCATAACCGTCAGGCTTTATCGGCCTTTCTCACCTAGGCATTTTCTGGCTGCGCTGCCTGAGAGCACCAAGGCCATCGCCGTACTCGATCGCACCAAAGAACCGGGTGCGTCCGGTGAACCGCTCTATCTCGACGTCGTCGCAGCACTGGCCGGGGCGGTCATGCGTGGGGAGCGCGCGGCACTGCCTCATGTTATCGGCGGACGCTACGGGTTGTCATCCAAGGATTTCGACCCCGCTCAAGCCAAAGCGGTATTCGATGAATTGCGCAAGCCTCTACCGAAGAACGGCTTCACGGTCGGCATCAAGGATGACGTGATGCAGACCAGCCTAGAAGTCGACACGCGTTACGAGATCGAGGGAGACGATGTCGTCAGAGCCGTTTTTTATGGCTTGGGCGCGGATGGCACGGTCGGTGCGAATAAGAATAGCGTCAAGATCATTGCCGAGGATGCCGGACAGTATGCCCAGGGCTACTTCGTCTACGATTCCCATAAGTCTGGTGCTCAGACGGTCTCGCATCTAAGGTTTGGTCCGAAGCCGATCCGCTCACCGTATCTGATCCGGTCAGCCAATTTTGTGGCCTGTCACCAGTTCCATTTTTTGACGAAGATCAATGTTTTGCGGCTGGCGGCTCCAGGTGCTACATTTCTGCTCAATAGCCCCTTTGGACCCGATGACGTCTGGGATGAGTTGCCGCGCAGTGTCCAGGAACAGATTCTTGAGAAAAATCTCAGTTTCTACGTGATCGATGCGACAGCGGCAGCGCGTCAAGTGGGGCTCAAGAGCCGAACCAACACGATCCTTCAGACCTGTTTCTTCGCGCTGTCCGGCGTATTGCCGCGTGATGAGGCGATCGATCGCATCAAAAAAAGTATTGCCAAGGCCTACGGCCGAAAGGGCCGGCGCGTCGTCGAGCAGAACTATGGTGCCGTGGATGGCGCGCTCGACCGGCTGCATAAAGTAAGCGTGCCCGGCGTTGCGACAAGCGTTTTGCAGAGACCACCGATCGTTCCCGACACAGCTCCAGAATTCGTGCGCCGTGTTACCGCCCGAATGATGGAAGGATTGGGTGACGATATCCCAGTGAGTGCCATGCCCGTCGACGGCACGTTCCCGTCGGGCACTGCCATGTGGGAGAAGCGAAACGTCGCCGAAGAGGTACCGGTCTGGCGACCGGACATGTGCATTCAGTGCGGCCAATGCAGTTTCGTCTGTCCGCACAGTGTTATCCGCGCCAAGTACTTCGATGAAGAACGGCTCGATAATGCGCCCGAAGGGTTCAAGTCGGCGCCTGTCAACGCGCGTGGTTATCCCGGCGCTCGTTTCTCACTGCAATTCTATATCGAGGACTGCACAGGCTGTGGTCTCTGTGTCGAAGCATGTCCAGCCCTCAGTCCCACCGAGCCGGGCGTGCGAGCGATCAATCTCGCCGACAAGTCGGATTTGGTCGAAGCAGAGAAACAAAACATCACATTCTTCGAGAACATGCCCATCAATGATCGCTCCCGCGTCGATTTCGCCAATGTTCGCGGCGTCCAGTTTCTCGAGCCACTCTTCGAGTTTTCCGGAGCATGTGCGGGCTGTGGGGAAACACCCTATGTCAAGCTTCTTTCGCAGTTGTTCGGTGACCGGCTGATGGTTGCCAACGCTACCGGTTGTTCATCAATTTATGGCGGCAATTTGCCCGTCACACCGTGGTCCAAGAACAAAGAGGGGCGCGGACCCGCTTGGTCCAATTCCCTGTTTGAAGACAATGCCGAGTTCGGATTGGGCTTTCGGCTGGCGGCCGACAAGCATCTCGATCTGGCGCGGGATTTATTGAAGCAACTATCCATCAATATCGATGACCAACTGATTGCGTCCATCTTGGAAGCTCCCCAAATCACGGAGTCCGAGATCCGAGCACAGCGTGAGCGCGTTGCACTCCTGAAAACGCGGTTGCTCGCGCTCAAAGGTAACACGATTGCTGATCATCTGCTTTCTGTGGTCGATCACCTTGTCCGGCGTTCGATTTGGATCGTTGGCGGCGATGGTTGGGCCTATGATATTGGCTACGGTGGGCTGGACCACGTTTTGGCGAGCGGCCGGGATGTCAATGTTCTGGTCATGGACACGGAAGTTTATTCCAATACCGGTGGTCAGGCGTCGAAAGCTACTCCCCTTGGAGCCATCGCCAAATTCGCTGCTGCCGGCAAGCGAACGGCGCGCAAGGACCTCGCTTTGCAGGCGGTTGCATATGGCAATGTCTATGTCGCCCAAGTTGCCATGGGGGCGAACCCACAGCAGACTTTGGAGGCATTTCGTGAGGCCGAGGCTTATGAGGGATCGTCGCTGATATTGGCCTTCAGCCACTGCATTGCGCATGGTTTTGACATGCGAAAAGGGCTTGACCAG
>CAYPOV010000299.1:0-5557 GCA_964412385.1 uncultured Geminicoccaceae bacterium | reverse complement strand
AAAGAGCCCTTTCCCTTCGATCTACTCTATTGGAACTCGGACAGCACCCGCATGCCCGCAGCCATGCACAGTTTCTATCTGCGAAGATTCTATCACGAGAACAAGCTCAGCGAGCCTGATGGCATCAGCCTCAAGGACGTGCCGATCGACCTCCGCAACATCGAGGTCCCGGTCTATTGGGTGTCGACCAAAGAGGATCACATCGCGCCTTGGAAGAGCACCTACGTGGCAACCCAGCTCTATCAGGGCGAACGCCATTTCGTGCTTTCGGGCTCCGGCCATATTGCCGGCATTGTCAATCCGCCGTCGTCCGGCAAATATGGCTATTGGACCAACGACCGTCTTCCCGCTGATCCCGATGATTGGCTCGACGAAGCGGGTCACAATGAAGGGTCGTGGTGGACTGATTGGGTCCGCTGGATCAGCGCACGTTCGGGAGGCGATGTTCCGGCACGGAGACCCGGTGACGGCGGCCTCGAAATTCTCGAGGACGCACCCGGGAACTATGTCAAAAGGAAAGGCGAATAGGGTTAGCGTGATGGTTCGGCCAAAGGAAAATGGCAGCCGTTAACCTTTTTCTTAGCCTTCCTCGTTAACCAACCAAGGCAGTTCGATCGCAACGTAGGAGCGAGTGCGCGCCAATGTCTTGGACCGACGAGGTCAGCCGAACCCACCAATGGGGGCGATCCGCGATGGAATCGATCATGAAGCATGGTCTCGCGGCCACGCCTGAATGCTACATGGTCTGGTACAACTATCATGCCGGCTATTTGCGGGCGCTCCAGCACGACCTCAGCGATGCCCTATCCAAGACACAGGCGATTACCGACGATACTATTGCAGAGCTCTACGAGCGGCACTTCACGACCAAGGATGAACTCAAGGCAATTGAAGACGCTAGTCTCAAGATCGATCGTGCCTTGGTAGAGCTCGAACGAGAAGTCTATCAGACCAATCGTCAATCTGCATCTTATCGGGGTGTCCTCAACGACATTGACAACCGACTGACCGACGATGATGGAACTAGGGATCGAATCTCAGTAATTGTCGAGGAATTGCAGGTCGAAACCCGCAAGATGAGCAAGCAAACGGCTCTTCTCGAACAGCAACTGGATACGAGTTCCGGTGAGGTCGCAACGCTCAAGAATGAGCTCAACAATGCGAGGCGGGAAGCCAATACCGATCCACTGACCGGACTCGCCAACCGACGCTGTTTTGAGATGGAGCTCGCACGTCAAGCAGAGGATGCAATGTGCGAGCACGGCCCTCTCATCTTGTTCATGATCGACGTCGATTTCTTCAAAAGCTATAATGACCGATTCGGCCATCAAGTCGGCGACATCATTCTGAAGTTTATTGCCAAGACCATCGCCGAAGCTCTGGGACCTTCCGCTACTGTGGCGCGCTATGGTGGCGAGGAGTTCGCTGTCCTTCTATCCGAGGATTGGCTCGAAGGTGCGATTGGCGTAGCCGAAAACATTCGCATGTCGATCGCCGCGCACAGAATCATCTTGCGTCGACAAAACATCGATGTCGGGACGGTGACGATTTCAATCGGGGCAGCGGAGTATCGCCACGGCGAACCACCTTCGTCACTGATCCATCGATCCGATCGTGCACTTTATGCAGCCAAGAAGCTGGGTCGAAACCGCGTCATCACCGAACTCGACATGCCCGAAGATATAGGCTTGCCGGAAATCGAGTTTTCGGATCTGCAAGCCACATCGAAGTCAGCTCAACGCTAATCCGGCGATCGTTCAGGATTCGTCGTTATCGGTCGGTCAACTTAAGCCGTTTCTGATTTTGGCAGACGAGACGACCGCGGAACGACGGCTAAGCGGGTTGGCCGATACTTTCGATTTCTTCTTTAAGCTTGAGCTTTTCTTTCTTAAGTCGGGCAAGTGTGGCTTGATCGGGAAGAGGTCTATGGAGTTCGTCAGTGATGCGTTTTTCGAGCGTGGCGTGTTTTTCTTGAAGCGCGACTTTATGGTCGGACATGGACATCATTCAAACCTCCAGAAAGCCAATCCATAGAAGATCATATTAGTCACACTCTTCAGTCGATTCCAATCACGAAATCATATTTTTGGTTGCTGATGCAAATTCGTATCGCCTTCAGGTAGAAGCTTTTCGGTCGATCCATCGATCTCATCTCATTTGGCATCGCCAAGCACGGCGCCGATGATCAAAGTGACGCCTTCTTTGTCGGCGAGGGTTTTTGAGGCGAGCCTCTTGAGGTTGCCTGTGATTGAATCCCGTTCGGTGTTCCGCCCTTCCGGGATCTCAGGCAATCGGCGTATGAAAGTGCGTTGGGCCTGTTGTTCGGCATCAAGTTCGACCGTGAGGACCTTGTCGCGCAGGTCTCTTTCCGTACCACTCTTCAGGTAATTGCGGATCGAGCGGAGTGGTGCCAGCACATAGCTCTGCCAAAGCTCGGATTCTTCACGCAGGGCAACGGCCGTCGTGCTACTGATTTCTTTTCGTTGCATTCCGAGCCAACAGGCAAGCAAGATCAGATTGATATCGGCACCGTCGCGGTTCTGAAAGGTGAGCAGTTGCTCCTTCACGCCGGGTTTCTGATAAGTTTCGAGAGAAAATGTCCAGAACACCGACGCCCTATCGGCTTTTGCTTGCTGTCTATCAGGCGCCATAAGTTTGACCGATGATTTCATCATAAAACTGTGATACAAGCCCACGCCTTACCGGTTTGTCAGGGCTAGCATGAGCAACGGCCAATCGCATCTCGAATACAATGTTCGTCTGGATAGCGTGCGGGCGGCACATCGGGCGATTGATGAGCGCATCAATCAATTGGTAGCCGATGGCTGCGCCGATCAGATCATGCTGCAAAGGCTGAAACGGCAGAAGCTGGCTCTGAGAGATCGCATCTCTCATTTGGAACGCGACAGCCATCCAGACATAATCGCCTAAGCCCGGCATTCCCTCGTGAAGGTTTCCTCATAGGGCCGCAGCACCGACACGCGTGACATGGCCGAGTTTCCGTCCTTCCCGTACGTCACGCTTGCCATAGAGATGTAAGAAGGCGCGAGGCTCGCGGAGGATTTCGGACCAGCCATGGACTTCATCGCCGAGCAAATTGTCCATCGTCACTCGGTCGTACAGCATCTCAGGCTTGATCAGGGGGAGATTGCAGACCGCCCGCACATGCGCTTCGAACTGACTGATCGAGCAGCCTTCGATGGTCCAATGGCCTGAATTGTGTGGCCGTGGTGCAAGTTCGTTGATGACGATCCGTTCGTCTCTGGTGACAAACATTTCCACCGCAAGGATACCTTCGAGGTCGAGGCTTCGGGCAATGATCTCGGCAGCATCGCGTGCGTTTCCGGCAAGTTCATCGGAGATTGCCGCCGGTGCTAGGGTTCGGTTGAGGATGTGATTGCGATGTTGGTTCTCGACCGGGGGATAGGTTGCGACAACGCCGCCAGGTGAACGCGCAACGATCACCGAGATCTCGCGTTCAAAGTCGATCTGCTGTTCGAGGATTGCCGGCCGCTTGCCGAGTTCCGCCATCGTCGCCGCAAGATCGCTCACAGGCGACAACAGCCATTGGCCCTTGCCGTCATAGCCGAAGCGCCGTGTTTTCAGCACGCCACGGCCCTGGAACGACATGAGTGCTGCACGCAGATCGCCGATGCCTTCGATATCTTGAAACGCCGCAACCGCGAGGTTTTGATCAGCCACGTGACTTTTTTCGCTCAAGCGATCTTGGGTCACCGCCAGGATTTCAGTACTCGGCCGCACCGGAACCTTGGCTGCCAGCACCTCAAGGCTCGAGGTGGGTATATTCTCGAATTCTAGCGTCACCACACTGACCGATTCAGCAAATGCCTCCAGAGCCTGCGGATCGTCGTAATTAGCGCGTGTATGCTGGGCCGCCACATCCGCTGCCGGAGCTTCGCCCTCGGGTGCGAAAATGTGGCATCGATATCCCACACGTGCCGCGGCCATAGCGGTCATGCGCCCGAGCTGTCCGCCACCGAGAATGCCGATCGTCGATCCCGGGGGGATGGGATCCGGGACTGAACGGGTCATGACGCCAGAGGATCAATCGGGTTGTGAGGCACGGCGTCGGATTGCGCGGCACGCCAGAATCGCAGCCTTTGCGCGAGTTCGGGATCGCCGAGGGCCAGAATGGACGCTGCCAGGATGGCGGCATTGCTGGCACCCGGCTTGCCGATTGCCAAGGTTCCGACAGGCACGCCTTTGGGCATTTGGACGATCGACAAGAGGCTATCCATGCCGGAAAGAGCTTTGGATTCCACAGGCACGCCGAGAACCGGAAGTGTTGTCATCGCGGCGATCATGCCCGGAAGATGGGCAGCACCGCCGGCGCCGGCGATAATGACTTCGACACCTTGTTCGTGAGCGGTTGTCGCAAAGCGATAGAGCCTGTCTGGTGTTCGATGGGCCGATATCACCCGTGCCTCGTACGGCACCTCAAGCTCGTCGAGCAGAATCGCCGCCGCTTCCATTGTCGGCCAGTCCGAACGGCTACCCATGATCATTGCGATTTTTGCGGATCGATCCGTCATGTCGGTTTCATGGTTTCGCAAATTGTCCTGTCATTATCCGGGAAACTATCGTTAACGCCGCATTAACCATGATGCTTCTAGATTGGCCACCGTCGCGCGGGTGATGGGCATGCCGGGCTCTCGCGTCAGGTTCGAACCGGGAGTTCTCAATGGTTGATGGTGTTCCTCTATTGCAGCGGATTGCGGCTGCCAAGATCGCTTGGAGCGGCGAACGTTTCGGCGTGCTTGCACGCAATTTGGCGAATGCCGATACACCCGATTACCGCCCCAAGGATATCGCCAAGCCCGATTTCGGCAATCTTCTCGCCCAAGCCAATACCGCTTCAGGGACACGGCTTCAGGTCACCCATCGTGACCATATTGCGCCCGATATGCAGCAGACGTTGAGCTTCAGGGCTCGCGAGAGCGGCTCTCGGGAAATCGGGCCGAACGGCAATGGTGTCGTGATCGCCGAGCAGATGCAGAAGCTCGGTGAGACTCAACTCGACTACCGCATGGCCACCAATATTTACGGCAAGTTCAAGGGCTTTCTCAAGACCGCCATGGGGAATGGCGGTGTCTGAACCTTTGCCGCCAACCGATAAGTTTCTGGAGAGGATCGTCTCATGGATTTGATGGGTGCGATGAAGGTTTCCGCATCGGGCATGCATGCTCAGTCCGCACGTCTGCGCGTGACCTCGGAAAATCTCGCCAATGCCTCATCCACCGCCGAAGCTCCGGGCGGGGATCCCTATCGCCGCAAAACCATCAGCTTCGACAATGTTCTGGATCGTGAGCTGGGTGTGGAACTGGTCGATATCGAGCGCTACGGGCTCGATCCCTCGGCCTTCGAGGTTCGCTATGAGCCGAGCCATCCAGCCGCCGACGCCAATGGCAATGTTCTCTATCCGAACGTCAATCCGCTGATCGAGCTCATGAATATGCGCGAGGCTCAGCGGAGCTTTGAGGCCAATCTCAATACCATGCAAGCGGCACGGACCATGGTCCAGCAGCTTCTCGATTTG
>CAYPOV010000298.1:0-5583 GCA_964412385.1 uncultured Geminicoccaceae bacterium | reverse complement strand
GTCCCATGATCGACTCCATGCACTGCCATGAGCGGTATAGCCACGCCTGCTGAGCAGTCCGGCTGCGGCAAAAGGTTGATAGCCTGCGTGTCACCGATTTTGATTATGTGCCGCAGCGATTTTCTGCCGTTGCACCATCGAAAGACCCATTGTGAAAATAACTGACCTGAAATGCGCCATCATCGCCAACAGCCCCGTGATTCGCATCACCACCGATGAGGGCATTACCGGCTGGAGCCAGATCGAGACACCCAAGCCCTATGTGAAGCCGCAGGTGTTGCTGCTGCGCGACTGGATCGTCGGCCAGGACCCGCGCGACGTCGAGCGCGTCATGCGCCGGATTCGCGTGCGCGGGGCGTTCAAGCCCTTCGGCTCGGCCGTCAGTGCTATCGAACATGCGCTCTGGGACATTGCCGGCAAATCACTCAGCACCCCGGTTTACCGCCTGCTCGGCGGCAAGGTTCGCGACAAGGTCCGCACCTATCGCACACTCTACCAGCGTGAAGTGCCTGGCGGCGCCGAGCATACGCCCGAAGGCTACAAGCGCTGGGCCGAATACGGCAAGTCGATCGAGGGCGAGTTCACCCTGTTCAAGCTGCCCACAGCCTTCCACTCCTCAATGGTCCGCGACGTCGAAGACTTCTTCTATGGCGAGGTGCAGCACGATGCGCCCTTCCCCTACCCGCACAAGGGCACGATGACCAAAGAAGGTCTCGATCATCTCGTGGCTTGTGTCACGGCAGCGCGCGAGACCCTGGGCAGCGGCTACAACACGGCCGTCGATGCCGGGCCGGGCTTCATGCCGCTCGATACGCTGCGATTTGCCAAGGCCGTGGAACACCTGCACCTAATGTGGATCGAAGACAGCATCACCGGCGACTACAGTCCCTATGTCAACCCGGACGTCTATCGCGACGTCACCCACGCTACCACCACCCCACTCCACACCGGCGAGCAGATTTACCTCCGTCAGCACTTCAAAGCACTGATCGAGACTCACGCCGTCAATGTCATCGGGCCCGATCCCTGCGACATCGGTGGCCTCGCCGAGATCAAGTGGGTGGCCGAGCACGCAGACTTGCACGGCATCGCCATCGCTCCGCACGGAACCGCCAATGGCATTCTCGGCCTCGCCGCTCTCATTCAGGTCTGCGCTACCATGCCGGACAATCTGATCGCCTTCGAGTACCCGGCCCGCTTCGAGCCCTTCTGGTATGACATCACCGAGGGCTTCGACGGCATGCCGGTCAAGGGTGGTCTGATCGACGTGCCGGATCGCCCGGGCCTCGGCGTCAACCTGATCGCCAAGGAAGCCAAAAAGTACCTAAGCGACGGCGACGCCGACTTCTTCGATTGAGGCGGCCTGACGTCAAGGATGCTCTTGGTGCAGCCTCGCCTGAAAACTTGCCGTGGGGAGCGCTCGAGAGGGGCATGCGCACATTCCTCTCTCGTGGCCTAAGCCTCCGGCAAGGCTTTCATCAACCTATAGAGGTCGGACTTGCCTTCGAATCCGATGCCCGGAAGCGGGGGCATGGTGACGAAGCTGTCCTTGACCTCAACGCCGTCGGGGAAACCGCCAAACGGTTGAAAGAGGTTGGGATAGGATTCATTGCCGCCGAGACCGAGGCCGGCTGCGATGTTCAACGACATCTGGTGGCCGCCATGGGGCACGCAGCGGCCCGCCGACCAGCCATGCTGATCGAGCATGTCGAGAATCCGCAAATACTCGACGAGACCATAGGCCAAGGCACAATCGAATTGCAGCCAGTCGCGGTCAGCTCGCATCCCGCCATAGCGGATCAAATTGCGGGCATCCTGCATCGAGAAGAGGTTCTCGCCGGTCGCCATAGGATTTTTGTAGTAGTTGCGGAGCATGGCCTGAAGCTCGAAATCCAAGGGATCGCCCGGCTCTTCGAACCAGAAGAGATCGTATTGAGAGAGCGCTTTGGCATAGGCGATCGCCGTGTCGAGATCGAAGCGGCCATTGGCGTCAACGCACAATCTTTGACCATCTTGGAGAATTGAAAGCACAGCATCGATGCGTCTGAGATCGTCGTCGAGCGCTGAACCCCCAACCTTAATCTTGACGACCGAGTAACCGCGGTCGAGATAGCTTCGCATCTCGTCCTTCAATTTATCGTCGTTTTTGCCCGGATAATAATAACCGCCTGCTGCATAGACGAAGACTTTGGGATTGGGCTTGCCATCGCCATAGCGCTCGGCAAGGAGCTGAAAGAGCGGCTTGTCGGCAATTTTGGCCGCAGCATCCCAAACCGCCATGTCGATCGTGCCGATCGCGACGGATCGCTCGCCATGTCCGCCCGGTTTTTCATTCTGGAACATTGTAGCCCAGATCTTGTGCGGGTCGAGATTGTCACCGCTGGTGTCGATGAGGCTATCCGGCTCGGCCTCCATCAGCCGCGGAATGAAGCGCTCGCGCATTAGCGTGCCCTGGCCATAGCGCCCGTTGGAGTTGAAGCCGTAACCGACGACGCGCTCGCCGTCTCGCACCACATCGGTGATCACGGCAACGAGGCTTAGGGTCATCTTGCTGAAATCGATATAGGCATTGCGGATTGGCGAGCTTATGGGAAAGGTTTTCTCGCGAATGTCGACGATTTTCATCGGATACAGCCGCTCATCTAGGATTTTCCACTTATTTCAGTTCTAAGAACGGGTAGGCGGTGAGCCAGCCGCTTTCGGGCATGGGTGGTACGGTGGTGATGTGATTGGGGTTGAGCTCTTTGAGGGACGAGACGCCGAGAAGACCCATCGAGGTGACCAGCTCTTTCTTGAGGAGTGCAAGCATGGAGACAAGCCCCGGCACGCCGCCTGCTGCCAAGCTCAACGCATGCAGCCTTCCGAGCCCAACCGCATTGGCACCGAGAGCGAGCGCTTTGAGCAGGTCGGTTGCCCGAAGAATGCCGCCATCGACAAAGATCTCGGCCTTGCCGCCGATTTCGGCCACGACCTCGCCGAGGATGTCGATCGAGGCTCGCGCATGATCGAGCGCCCTGCCGCCATGGTTCGAGATATAGACGCCGTCGACACCGTGATCGGCGGCGATTTTGGCGTCTTCGGCAGTTTGAATGCCTTTGAGCACGAGCGGTTTCGACCACCGCTTGCGCACTCTTTTGACGTCTTCCCAGGTAAAGCCCGCCCGGTGAATGACGACTTCCGGGTTCTGCTGACTGGGTGGCGTGTAGCCTGCCAGAAGCTGTTTTTCGCGAATGCTGTAATAGTCGAGATCGACGGTGATGAAGAGGGCATCAAAGCCGGCGGCGTCGGCGCGATCCGTCATGGTGTCGACCCAAGCCGCATCGCCGTGGATATAGAGCTGAAAGAATTTAACGCCCTGGCCTGCGTCAGCCGCAATCTCGAGTTCGGGTCTGCTCGACGAGCCGACGATGCCCGCAACTCCTGCCTCCGTCGTGCCGCGGATCGTATCGGCGGCCCCCCCTTGCGTGATGTCTTGAAGATTGCCGATGGGCGCCATCATCACCGGCAACGAGACCGGATGGCCCAAGATGATCGAGCCGGTTTCGATGCTACTCGTGTCCTGGAGCACGCGCGGCTTGAAAACCAGGCGGTCCAATGCGTGGCGATTGCGGCGCACGGCCGTTTCGCTCTCGGTACCGCCGATGATGTAGTTCCAGATATTGTCGTCGACCCGGTCCCGTGCCGCTCTCGGGATCTCGGGAAGGCAGACAAAGCGAGTGCCTTCACAAGCGCTCATCATTCTTCTCACCAAAATCGCGGCCGGCGCTCACGACACCGGCCCTGAACCTCTTTAGAGAAGACGACGAAGGCGCCTGCCGCAATGGTTTCCTTGAATGACGGTGCGCCTACTCCGCCGGAACGGGGCTCGCTGCAGGGCGATGATCGCGGATTGGCGCATAGAATGTCGCAACGGCTCCGAGAAGTGCGAAGATCGCTGTCAAAACAGCAGCTCCCAACCCCCAAGCGAAGGCTGCAAAGATCGAGATCACGGCCATGGCCACCATCAAATTGCCGGCGCCTGCATGGATCCAGCCATAGATCGGGATGGCCGCCACCGCGAGAACGATCGCGGCCGCCACGGCTGGGGCTTTGAGCCCGATTCGATCCGCCAGAAAACCGAGGATCACGACCTGGCGATGATCGCACAGCAGGGCAGCCATCGGAACCTTGTGAGCGCTCCCTTCCATTTCGGCAAAGGCGGGGCTCTCCGAAAGCCTGGAGCGCAGAAAGAATCCGCTGAGCGCGATGAGGCCATCGACCAAAAAGCCGATGCGCCAGCCATAGGCCGTGACATCGGCGGCCGGCAGCATGCTCACGATCAGCCACTGCACGGCGTGGGCGAGCAGAAGGCCGATATTGATCATCAAGAAAAGCATGCCACAGGCGAAACCTCTTTGCTTGGTCATGGTCTCGGTTATCAGCACCATGGCACCGGGGATTTCGCCGCCGAGACACAATCCCTGGACGATACGAAGCAGTACGAAGAGGATGGTCGCCGTCACACCGATTTGGACATAGCCCGGCATCAGCGCCATCAAAACAGTGGCACCCGCCATGCCAGCGATCGTCACGCGCAACATCATGCGCCGGCCAAACCGATCGCCGAAGTGGGAGAAGATCTCACCGCCGATCGGCCTTGCCAAATAGCCGACGGCGAAGATCGTATGCGTCGAGGATGAAACAGAAATTCGAGAGATCCTCGTCGAGGAGTTGATCGAGGAAGGTCACGAAGTTACGCAAGCGACCAACGGCGTTGAGGGATTGCAGGCGATCCTCGAACAGCACCCTAATGTCGTGATCTCGGACTGCCTGATGCCGCATATGTCAGGTCCGGACATGCTCAAGACGATCCGCCGCGACCATAAGGATTTGGATAGCCTTCCGTTCTTATTCCTATCTGCCTATGCGGACGTGGAACATGTCGGCGATGTGATGCAATTGGGTGCTGACGCCTATGTCACGAAACCGGTGGATCTCGACGAGTTCCTGCAAGCCATCAATGCTCTTTTGGTCACGGCCAATCGAGACCCAGCCGGATCTTCTGACAGCACAGCCGCGGTTTCATAGGTCCGAACACGAACAATCAGACGCAGCGGCCGCCATCGACCTCAATAATGGTGCCTGTCACCATTTCTGACTGATCGCAAGCGAGCCAGACAGCCGCATTGGCGATATCCTCGGGCCGGCTCATCCGGCCCCAAGGTATTGTCGCAATGAACCTCGCTCGATTCTCAGGCGTGTCGGGCATCCCCATAAAGCGCTCAAGGAGGCCCGTCTCGCCCATAACGGGTGCGATAGCGCAGACCCTGATCCGGTCAGGCGCCAATTCCACAGCCATGGATTTGGTGATGATGTTGGCAGCCCCTTTGGAGCCGTTATACCAGGTAAGCCCAGGACGTGGCCGGATACCGGCGGTCGAGGTGACATTGATGATCACGCCGCCTCCCTGTTCCCTAAAGTGCGGCACGACCACTTTTGACGCGTGGTAAATCGCCTTGACATTGACCGCGAAGATCCGGTCGAACTCGTCCTCCTCGACCTCGAGCATCGGCCGGTTGTTATGGGTCGTTCCGGCATTGTTGA
>CAYPOV010000297.1:0-5589 GCA_964412385.1 uncultured Geminicoccaceae bacterium | reverse complement strand
GTGCCTCGGGAGCTGGAATTTGAAGGTCGCGATAAATACGGCGATCGCTTGTATGGGGCTAATAAGAATGATACGTTTAGGGACACGAAAGGTAACGATGTTTATTGGGGGCGTGATGGTAATGATAAGTTCATTTTCACGGACAAGCTTTTCGGAAATGATCAAATTCATGACTTTGAAGGGCGAAACAAAGTAATGATCAAACATGGAAAATCGAAACATTACAAATTTATTGAATTAAATGGATATTTGGTTATTAACGACACTAGAGACACAGACTCTATCATAATCAGGAGCTGTTTTGATTGCAACTTAGCTTATGTTTTTATTTCCTCTGACATTTCCATCGATTTTGGATAACACTCGATCTTCTCTCTTGGTCTGAACTAGAGATCTTTCAAAGATAATATTCTCTCTTATCGGCGGATTGTACAGTTTGTGATTTCTTTACGTAGACTGCGTCGATCTTTGCAGAAGCTGCCTCTAAGTCTTTGGGTTACACTCTTACACTACAATTGGAGTGACATCTTAGTTAATGCTGTGAACTCTGACTAAGGTGCCTTACGCCTTAGCCCACGACACCGATGTGATGGACGATGCCTGAGCCGATGCGGCGGACAAGGTCATATTGCTCGGCGATCGGTCTGAAGATCTCGCGATGCTCTGAGAGATAGGATTGCGCTGCGGCCTCCTCATAGGTGGTGGGCTCGCCGAAATCGATATGGCTGTCGTCGGCCTCGACAATCGGAAAGATGCTATGGAGCAGGTCGAGTGCGGGCTCCACCTCGAGATGCATGAGACGCATGATCAGCCCGTCATGGCTGGTAGCGTGGCGATGGGAGAAATCCGGGATGCGCACGGCTAGTCTGAACATGCGCTGGATCAGTGCCAGCCGTACCGCATGCATCATGTGAAGATTGTCGCGTGTACGCCGATCGACGGCAATCGGCGTGAGGCCGGCGCCGCGTGTCGTCCGGCGGTGTTCGCGCAGGGCTACTGCAAGGCCCAGATAGTCGCGGTGAAAAATACGGTGGATCTTGACCAGCCGCTCGTGGAGATCGAGCCGCTCCAGATAGGATGAAATCCTCCGCCACTCTTCCCGCTCCTGCTCGTCACGGGATGCCGCGGCACGCTTCAGCCAGTAAGCCGGATCGAACAGATCGAGATAGGCTTTGACGACATCGAGATCGGTGAATTTGAAGGCGTGCTCGATCATGGTCATGAGCCGCCGGAAGCGCTCACTTTCGCGATAGAGCGCCTGGAAACGTCCGGGATCACGCGCCACCGCTTCACCGAGCCCGCCGATGGTATTGGCGAGAATGCCGAGCTGCTGGAGAATGCTGTTATGGGGAATGGCGCGGATTTGGGAGGGATGCTCCAGTTCGACCCGCGCGGCACCACTATCGAATTGGCGTTTCAGCGAGCGAGATCCGGTAGGATAAAGGAAATTGGCGCCAAAGGCCCCGAGAAAAGTCGCATAGCACGGATCATCGAGCACGCGGTTGTTGAATTGCTCGACCGCTGCAAAGAATTCGGTCACATAGCCTGATTGTTTGTAATAGGGATCGTCTTCATCGAAATCGCGGTCGAAAAGATGCTCCATCACACGCGTGACGACGGCAAGCGCACTCTTGTCAGCACTGAAATGGATATAGCCGTCGCTGCCCTGATAACTGCTTTCCTCGATCAAATGGATGTTCTTGGCACGAAACACCCGGCGGCTTTCGGTGGTATCATAGTAGGCGAGCCGGTCGCGAAGGCTTTCCGGGTGGGAACCACGGCCTATGCTTTCGCCGTGGGTGTCGAAAATCAGGACATCAACACCCCGAACGCCGTGTTTTTCCAAAAGTTCGGCCAAACCCAGGCGGATGCGCTCGATGATGGTGCAAGCTGAAACTTGGCCCATATAGCGGCCAGCGTCCGAGTAGCCTGTCTGGATGCAGAGCCGACCTCGTTTTTCGACATAGGCCCGATAGGCCGGGACTGCGAGCGCACCATCGACGATCGAAAGACCTTTTTCAAGCGCCGGCCGGGTCTCGAACAAAGGCGAGATGTCGATCTTGTCGGCAATGCCGAAGAGCTTCGCGAAATAAAGGGCCGTGAGCAGCGTGAAGGCACTTTCCGTCTCAGCGATCAGGAAGCGGATCGGCTCGTCGCTGTCGAGGAATTTGAGCATCTGCGCCATGGTCATGAAGACCCGCCGCGCTGTCGCCCGCTCGCGCTCCAACACACCAAAATGAAGATCGGCAGGCTCAACCTTCTCGATCAGCTCGCTGATGGCATCGAGATAGGTGATGCGGAAGGTGGGATCATCCGGCGAGCGATCCATGGCGATCGCTTTGCGGATGGCATTGTGGAGCTGGGTCGCATTGATACGTACGTGAGTACGTGCCGCCACGAGGCCCTGGACGCCGATTTCGGCCCGCATCACCCAAAGATCGGCTGCAACAGGACTGTCGCCCGCCGCTGTCAGCGCGCGATCGAAGAGTGACAGGAGCTCGGTCTTGGAATGAAGACGCGTGTCCTGTCCGCCGACCAGCGCTTTGGATGCCTCAGCAAGGGCCCTGATCCAGTCCGCATCCTCCGCTTTGCGCGTCTCGAACACAGGGAGCTGCGCTTCCAGGGTCTGCATCATCAAGGCGAGACGGGCGTCGAGCAGCTCCAAGAGGGCCCGCACCGGTGGTTCGCCTTGGAGATTGGCCAGCATCTTGGCAAGTCTCGCCCGGTAGCGGCGTCCCTGAAAAATCTGCACCTTGATGCGCTTGGCGTAGGTTGTCGCCCAGGAGATATCCGAGCGGCCATCAGTGTCGTAGCCGACCCATGTGGCGAGGCTCAAAAGCTGGGGACGGATGCTTTGCCAGTCATTCGGATACAATTCGACCGCCACATCATAGACAGCGCGATGCAGCACCTCGATGGCACCGAGCAGGCGCTCGATCGCGGCAAGTGACTGGGCCTGCTCTTCGTCGAGATCGAGCTTCGCTTCGGGCCGATGATGCAGGGTCGAGACCCGTTTGAGAACTTCTTCAACGTCGACACCGTCCTTGCCGTCAGTCGTGGCAAGGCTGGCGAGATCCTTTTGCAGCACTTTGGCAAGGCTGAAGGTCGGATGCGCGGTGATGACAAAGCCATAATGCACGCGCTCGACCTGCTCGCGGAACGACGTTACAGGCAACAGCTGGCCCGCTTCGTCATGCGCTAGTGAGCGGACCAAGTCACGCAGCCGAGCCTTGTTGGTCTCGTCCTCGACCTCACCCCAATAATGCCGCAACCGTTCCGCACGCCCGGCAAAAGCCTCGACCGTCAGGGTCTGAATGAGCTCGTCGAAAAGCTTGAAATGCTCCGGGCCCTCGCGGATGCGGGAGAGACAGGCATGTGATAACAACAAGACGGGATTGGCGAACGGATCGTCGTCCGTAACGTCGCGCAATGCCTCGAGCCGCTCGCGCAAGGCATCCTCGAGTTCGGCAGCCGCTTTCGGCGGCTGCCATTGATCCAGCATTGGGACCGTTTCCGAGGCGCTCGGTTCGCGCTCGCCGGCATCATCCATCTCGGGCACCCTTGTTGCAGTGCAGCAGAGCCTTTCTAGCCCAGGGCGAGCCGAGCGTCGATAGGCGCTACTGCATCAAGACTATGCAAGGCTGGTGCCAAGCCATTAAGTGATGACGGAAGGTTCGGTCCGCCCGGTCCGCTCGCGAATGCCGGCAAACTGGTCGGCAAGCGCGATCAGGCCGGCAAGCACATCTTGGGTATCTTGGCCATGCTTGCTCGAATCGGGCTCGAACCGCTCGAGATAAACGCGAAGCGTGGCACCCTGCGTGCCGGTGCCGGACAACCTGAACACGATGCGCGCACCGCTTTCGAACAGAATACGAACACCTTGCTGCTCCACCACCGAGTCGTCGACCGGATCATGGTAGACGAAATCATCGGCACGATCGATTCTGTCATGGCCGTGCACCTGGTTAACCAGCCCTTCTAGCGATGCCCGCAAATCCGCTACCAGCCGATCGGCGACATCCTTGTCGATGCCCTCATAGTCATGCCGCGAGTAGTAGTTTCGGCCATAGGTGGACCAGTGATCCTCGACGATCTCGGCGACCGATTGACGGCGCTTGGCAAGAATGTTGAGCCACAACAGCACAGCCCAAATCCCGTCCTTCTCGCGCACATGGTTGGAGCCCGTCCCGGCACTCTCCTCACCGCAGATCGTGGCTTTGCCGGCATCCAAGAGATTGCCGAAAAACTTCCACCCCGTCGGTGTCTCGAAGATCGGGATTTCCAGCGCTTCGGCGACCCGGTCCGCAGCACCGCTGGTCGGCATCGAGCGGGCAATCCCGGCGAGCCCGTCACTATAGCCCGGTGCGAGATGGGCATTGGCCGCAAGCATGGCGAGGCTGTCCGACGGTGTCACGAAGCAGCCCTTGCCGAGGATCAGATTGCGGTCCCCATCGCCATCCGAGGCCGCCCCGAAATCGGGTGCCGCATCACCGATCATAAGATCAAAAAGTTCCTTCGCGTGGACCAAATTCGGATCGGGATGCATCCCGCCAAAGTCGGCGAGCGGTTCGCTATGAACGACCGTTCCCGCCCCGGCCTTAAGCTCATCCTCGAAGATCGCTTTGGCATAGGGGCCCGTCACCGCATTCATGGCATCGAAGCGCATCCGAAAGCCGCTATGAAACAGTTCCCTGATGGCATCGAAGTCAAACAGCGCCCGCATCAGGGCTTTGTAATCGGCAACCGGATCGATCACCGAGACGGTCATATCCTCGAGGGTCGTCTCACCGAGCTGCGAAAGGTCGATATCGTCGGCTTTGACGATCGCATAGTCGGTGATCTTCTGTGTCTGTTGGAAGATGGCATTTGTGATCTTCTCAGGCGCCGGCCCGCCATTGCCGGCATTGTATTTGATCCCGAAATCCCCCTCGGGCCCGCCGGGATTGTGGCTCGCCGAGAGAATAATCCCGCCGAAAGCCTTGTTGCGGCGGATGACGCATGACGCAGCCGGCGTCGAAAGAATGCCGTTCTGGCCGACCATGACTTTGCCGAAACCATTGGCCGCCGCCATTTTGACGATGATCTGGATGGCCTCGGCATTGTAGTAGCGGCCGTCGCCACCGACCACCAAGGTCTTGCCGCGGTAGCCATCGAGCGCATCAAAGATCGACTGGACGAAATTGGCGACATAGTTGGGCTCTTGGAAAACCGTCACCCGCTTGCGCAGGCCCGATGTCCCAGGCTTTTGTCCTTCAATCGGCTTGGTCGCCACGGTTTGGATGGACACGACGACGTCTCCTATTCTGCTTGCGCCAAGAGCTCGTTGTAGAGTTCAACATAGAGCCCGGCTGGACGCTTCCAGCTAAAGTCACGCTCCATGCCGAAACACTGAATTTGGCCCCAGATCTCCGGCTCGTGGAAGAGGGCAATGAGCCGATCGACGGCTTGTATCAAGCCCTGCGCGTCGATCTGCGCAAATTGAATGCCTGTCGCAACACCGGCGTCGAGCGCTGCGTCATTGGCGTCAATAATCGTATCCGCCAGACCGCCCACCCGTGCCACCACGGGAACCGTGCCGTAGCGCAAGCC
>CAYPOV010000296.1:0-5623 GCA_964412385.1 uncultured Geminicoccaceae bacterium | reverse complement strand
CCGCGCGGTTTCACGGCCGATGCCGCGTGCTCCGGCGGTAATCAAGAGTACTTTATCCATAATTTGGCCTCCCCGCAGCAAATGCCATTGCAATCTCGTGACAACGAGGCGGGCTTGTAGCAGAGAAAGCGGCGCACGCGGATAGTGTGGCCTTCTTTTTTTTCAGGAGTTTCCATACGTGGCTGTCAAATTTATCCAGCTCGGCCTGGGTGGCTGGGGGCTGAACTGGGCGCAGTATGTGTCGAGCACCGTCGAAGAGGCGAAACTCGTCGGCTATGTCGAGCAGTCTTCGGAGGCGCGGCATGAAGCTGTCGAAACCGCCTCACTCGACGATTCGAAGATTTTTGCCAGTCTCGATGACGCACTTGCATCCACTGAAGCCGAAGCGGTCTTGGCTGTTGTTCCCTTGAGTGTGCATGCGCCGGTTGCCCGAGAAGCACTCGAAAAAGACCTCCACGTTCTGGTGGAAAAACCTTTCACGCCTACGGTCGAGGACGGGGAAGCCTTGGTCGATCTCGCCGCGTCGAACAATCGGTTCTTGATGATCAACCAAAACTACCGCTGGTTTCCGGCACCGAGACTCGCTCGCGACCTCGTTCAGGCAGGCGAGATCGGCGAGGTGGTTTCCGTGGCGCTTGATTTTCACCGGTACTACGGCAGCGGCTATCGCTACTTCTTTCTGGAACAGCCGCTGTTGAGCGATATGGCTATCCACCACTTCGATCTGATGCGGTAGATCCTCGATGACGATGCCGAATCGGTTTCGTGCCTGAGCTGGAACGAGACGGGCTCGCCCTTCAAAGGCAATCCCGCGGCCACTGCGGCAATTCGATTCAAGAAAGGAACCATTGTCAGCTATCGAGGCTCATGGCTCTCGAGGGGCACAGGGACTCCCTGGTCGGGTATCTGGCGCTTGGACGGAACCAAAGGCTCGATTAGCTTCTCGAGCCGTTCTCCGAGGCCGCCGGAACTCGCCGCCGACTATGTAACCCTTCACCAAGAAGGCAAAAGTGAGCGATCGCTGCCGCTGCCCAAACTCAAGCATATCGATCGCGGTGGTGCTCTTCAGGGATTTGCGAGAGCGATCCTGACAAAATCGGTCGACGCTGCCTCGGCGCCCGCCTACGATAACATCAAGAGCTTGGCGCTTTCCGAGGCGTCGGCACGTTCAGCGCTGGAAGACGGCGAGACGATAAAGTTGCGCGAAGTTCTGAGGAAAGCACCATGAGCCCTCGCATTCTCATCTGGAACGAGTACCGGCACGAACGCGAAAACCCGGTTGTCGACAAGGTCTATCCCGATGGGATTCACGGTGCCATCCGCGATGGCCTTGCAGTGCATGGGTTGGAGGCTGGAACCGCGACGCTCGACGAGCCCGAGCATGGCCTCAGCGAAGACGTCCTGGCCGCAACTGATGTTCTCATCTGGTGGGGCCACAAGGCGCATCACGATGTCGAAGATCATATCGTCGACCGTGTGCAACAACGGGTGCTCGAGGGCATGGGCCTCATTGTCCTGCATTCCGGCCATTTCTCGAAAATTTTCAAGCGCTTGATGGGAACAAGCTGCGATCTCAAATGGCGCGAAGCGGATGAGTCCGAGCGCATTTGGGTGGTCAATCCAAGTCATCCCGTGGCAGCCGAGTTGCCTGAGCAGTTCGGTTTTGAGGCCGAAGAGATGTATGGCGAGCATTTCGATATTCCTGCCCCCGACGACCTCGTCTTTGTCAGCTGGTTTAAGGGTGGTGAAGTGTTTCGAAGCGGATGCGGGTTTTACCGGGCAAGAGGGAGGATATTCTATTTCCGTCCAGGCCACGAGACCTACCCCACCTATTTCGACGCCAATGTCAGACAGGTCATTGCCAACGCCGTTCAATGGGCAGCACCAGTGAAATCAGCCGTACCGGTGCGCGGCAATCACAAACCACTGGAAGCCCTTTAACGACAAGCTTCGTACCTTCGATGGACATTCGAGCGGGTGACCTCGACGATCCGCGCGTTGTCGAGCTCTTGCGGCTACACCTTGAGCAATCGAGGGCCGAGACCGCGCCGGGAAGTGCGCATGCCTTGGATCTCGAGGGGTTGAAGGGACCGGACGTGCATTTTTGGACGATCTGGGAGGGCGCTATCCTCTTGGGTTTTGGCGGATTGAAGGAACTTTCAGCCGTGCACGGCGAGGTGAAATCGATGCGCACCATTGATACCGCCAAAAGAATGGGCGTGGGCACCGCGATGCTGCGTCACGTCATCGAGGAGGCGCGAACGCGAGGCTATCAGCGGCTCAGCCTCGAGACGGGATCTTGGGACTATTTTCAACCTGCACGCCTGTTTTATGCCCGCCACGGCTTTATCGAATGCCAGCCCTTCGGCGGTTACGTGTTGGATCCGAACAGCGTGTTTATGACGCTGGAACTCTGACTTGCTTGAGTGAGTTTTTGAGCGCATGCGGATGCCCGTTGGCGCTGCCGTATGGACTCAGAAAACCAGCGCAAGGCCCATACTATGGACTATCTGATAACTCTTGCCGTCGATCCCGCTTCATGGGTGGCTCTTGTGACGCTCATCGCCATGGAGGTCGTCCTGGGATCGACAATCTTATCTTTGTTTCGATCCTCACCAATAAATTCCCTGAACACCAGCGCTCGCGCGCCAAACGCATCGGCATTGGCGCTGCCCTGATCTTGCGTCTCGCTTTGCTTGGTACCGTTGCAACCATCGTCCAACTCATCGAACCGATCTTGAGCGTGTTCGGTCACGGCTTTTCCTGGCGCGACCTTATCCTCATCGCAGGCGGCCTGTTTCTCGTTTGGAAAGCGACCAAAGAGATCCACCATAGTGTCGATCCCCATCCGGGCCCGGATGTCTTCAGCGGAAGCGATGCGGTGGCACTCGGATTTGGTGCCGCGGTCGAGGGCCTCAACATGAAGTCGAGGTGATCACGGCAGAGGAAAGCCCAGGCGGCCAACGCAAACGGTCACTGATCTGGTTGTTGTCGGAGCAAAACTAGGCCTTGCTAATGGAGTTGCCGCCGTCGGCGATCAATGCGCTGCCGGTCACGAAACTCGATTGATCGGATACCAGGAACAGAGCAGCCTGCGCGATCTCGTTCGGCTCCGCCATGCGTTTGAGCGCGTGCAGACTGGCGATAGTGCGCTGGATTTCTGCGTCATCGCCAGCCATCGGCGTCTTGGTGCCGCCTGGTAAGAGCGTTTTGACGCGAATACCTCGA
The DNA here is from genome assembly GCA_964412385.1 of uncultured Geminicoccaceae bacterium. Classification (GTDB taxonomy): domain Bacteria; phylum Pseudomonadota; class Alphaproteobacteria; order Geminicoccales; family Geminicoccaceae; genus JBGSYN01. The sequence goes on along the minus strand of CAYPOV010000296.1, from coordinate 2,395 downwards.
TCACCGTGCTGCGCCGCTAAGACCTGAGCAAAGCCGATAAGTCCCGCCTTCGAGGCCGCATAGGCGGCCATTCCCGGAAGTCCGATGGTGTGGCCGACAAAGGAAGACGTGAATACCAATGAGCCCGAGCCGCGTCGCTCCAAGGCCGGGATCTGATACTTGGCAGCAAAGAAAGCGCTCGTGAGGTTGGTTGCGATGACGTTGTGCCAGGTTTCTGTTGCCATCGCGGGCACCGGACCCAACTCGCCCAAGATCCCGGCATTGTTGAACGCTGCATCGAGTCCGCCATACTTGGCTTCGGCGCACGCCACGAGTTCCGACGCATACGCTTCACTCTGGACGTCACCCGCGCAAATCGCTGCACTGCAACCCTCGTGGTGGATCAGGCCTTGGACCTTTTGAAGCCGCTCGGCGCTTCGTCCTCCAAGGATGAGATTGGCACCTTCAACCGCAAATAGTAGGGCAGCCGCCGCACCAATGCCGCTGCTTGCACCCGTTACGATAATCGTCTTGCCTTCGAGACGCATCAATCATGCTCCGTATAAATTTCGAAGCGTGGTTAGTGACGCTCGAGAGGCTTCGCGACCCGGTTCTTGCGGCAGGTTGCGATCGGAGGTCCTAATGCAGCGATGGTTTTTTCAAAAGGTCACTGCGGTCGATCGACTTGACATCGAGTTGCAGGGTCTCGCCTTTGCGCTGGATGGTGAGCGGCACCTTGCAACCAGCGTGGCCGCGCGCCCAAACTTTGCGGTAGAGATCGGCAAGCTCGTCTACGGGATCGCCATCGACGGCGGTCACGATGTCGCCGACGACGGCCCCGGCCTCGTGCGCCGGCCCGTTGCGGGCAAGACCTGCAAGTAAGATTCCGCTCTCGGTTTCTGTGGGATAGATCCCGAGCCAAGGGCGAGGCGGTTTGCTGCTGCGTCCGAGCGTCTTGAGCTCGTCGAGAATCGGACCCAAAAGATCGATCGGCACGATCATATTGCCGCTGGTCGTCTCTTCGCCGTCCTCGGTTTGTCCTTGAATAAGCAGAGAACCGACACCCACCAGATTGCCATCCTTGTCGAGGCATGCGGCGCCACCCCAATGAGGATGAGCCGGTGCCGTAAAGATCGCCTCGTCGAGCAAATATTCCCAATAGCCGGCGAATTCGCGCTTGCCTGCGATCGTGGCGTTGAGGGCACCCGATTTGCCGCCGGAGCCGGCGACGATGACACTTTCGCCAATGCTTACATCTTGCGAACTGCCGATTGGAATGGCGGGAACATTGAGCCTGCCCAAGGCCTGCACGAGACCGAAGCCCGTCGATTGGTCATAGCCGATAACATGGCCAGGAGCCGCGGTGTTGCGGTTCGTTGTGATCCAGATGGTATCGGCTTCGGTGATGAGATAGCCGATGGTCACGACCAAGCCCGTGTTATCGATGACGATGCCGTTGCCAATCCGCTCGGTCCCCAAAATCGAGGCTGTGAATGCATCTTCGGGTATTTCCGAGCGAACGCCGACAACACCCGAAAGCGTTGCGCTCAGATCGAACGCCACATGTTCCTGCCGGGGCTGCGCTTGCGCAGGGATTTCCCAGTCCTCTTCTTCCATGCAACACGATCCTTAGTTTTGCGAATTTGGCCTTAGCAGCTTAGTAACGCGGCTACCGATATTACGACGACGACCATGGCGCATCGCCCCTAATCGTCAAATGGTAACATCGAACTGTGATGCAACGGTGACGATCTCGTCATCCAGAGGGAGAGGAGACAATGAGAACGATTAAGGGACCCGGCTTGATGCTGGCGCAATTCCTCGGGCCCGAGCCGCCATTCGATCGGCTGCCGAGCCTGGCGGCTTGGGCGGCGGATTGCGGCTATGAGGCGATCCAGCTCCCGACCTTCAATCCAACCGTGTTCGATCTCGAAAAGGCTGCCGAAAGCCGCGCCTATTGCGATGACGTCAAAGGGCTCTTGGCCGATCACGGGATCACGCTCGGCGAACTCTCGACCCACCGCCAAGGCCATATTCTAGCGAGCCATCCCGCTTATGACTCCAGCTTTTCGGCAATGGCGCCCGCGGAAGTCCGTGACGATCCTAAAAAACGGCAGGAATGGGCAACCAACCAGCTCATGCTGGCGGCAGCCTCTGCCCGCAATCTCGGTCTCGATCGGCACGCAACATTTTCGGGCTCGCTCTTGTGGCCCTTCATCTATCCCTATCCGCCGCGTGCCGAGGGTTTGGTCGATGAAGCTTTCGCCGAACTCGGACGGCGTTGGTTGCCTATTCTGGACGCGTTCGACGATGCCGGTGTCGATGTCGCTTACGAGATCCATCCGGGCGAAGACCTACATGACGGCGGGACCTTCGAGCGGTTCCTCGATGCCGTCGACCAGCATCCGCGGGCCAA
>CAYPOV010000295.1:3357-5649 GCA_964412385.1 uncultured Geminicoccaceae bacterium | reverse complement strand
CCACATGGTCACGGGCTGGCTCCGATCATAGTCAAAGAGCATGCCGTGGTTGAGCGGCATGCTCTTGCGATACATCAACCCCTCGCGTCTTTCCTCAGGTTCATCGGCGATCTCGACCTTGAAATTGAGTTCTCGCTCGCCCGAGATAATCGTCAGCGGAGTAAGCGCCGTGTCGTTCGCGTTTGCCGTGGTAAGCTCGCCGAGAGCGGCCAGGAACACGACTAGAGCCAAAATGATCCGATTCATGGCGTGAACTGCTCGTTCAAGATGCGCTCCTCGAGATTATGCTTGGGGTCGAACAAGAGCTTGAATTCAATGGTTCTGTCTTCCCAAATCTCTACCGATTCGACATCACGTATTTCCGTTGAGTCGGCAACGGCGCTGACTGGGCGCTTGCTTGGGTTGATCACACCGACACGAAATCTCGTCGTACTAGGGAGGAGGGCACCGCGCCACCGACGTGGGCGGAATGCGGAGATCGGTGTGAGGGCCAAAAGGTTTGAGCCTATGGGAATGATCGGTCCGTGAGCTGAAAGATTGTAGGCGGTACTACCTGCGGGCGTTGCGACCAGCAAACCATCGCAAACCAGCTTCTCCATGCGGCAGATACCATCAATTTCGATCGATAGATTGGCCGCTTGCCGTGTCTCTCTAAAAATCGAGACCTCATTGATCGCGATGGCTTCGACACAACTCTCGTCCTTGAGACGCGCGACCATGCGTAGAGGATGAAGAGTTGCGACCCTGGCTTTTTCAATACGGCACTCTAAGCCGTCTTCGTCAAACTCATTGAGAAGAAACCCGACCGTTCCTAGGTTCATGCCGTATATCGGACGGCCAAGCGAGAGACGGTCGTGCATGGTTTCAAGCATGAATCCGTCGCCGCCCAAAGCGACAATCACGTTCGCGTCTTCGCGAGAGTACTCACCATACTTCTCACGCAAGGTGCGTATCGCCGTTTGCGCGTCTTCCGTCGCCGCTGCAACAAAGGCAATTGTCATAAGGCCGTCATATTGCTCCAAAGGTTCGAGAAACTCTTAGGTAGAACCGCACCAAGAGGGAATATCTTGGTGCTTGGCGTCCTCGGTCACAATTATTATCTTTTGGTCATGCCGCGTTTAGTTTGCGACGGTTTTTTCGAGAGGTGGCAAAGTTGACTTCAAACGGCACGTTGATCGATCCATTCCATCGCAAGATCACTTATTTGCGCCTTTCTGTGACGGATCGCTGCGACTTCCGTTGCGTTTACTGCATGGCGGAGAACATGAGCTTTCTGCCAAAGGCGGAACTGCTCACCCTTGAGGAACTGGCGAGACTGTGCAGTGCATTCTCTGACCTTGGAATCTCCAAAATTCGCCTCACTGGCGGTGAGCCTCTCGTCCGGCGCAATGTGATTTGGCTCATTCGCGAAATCGGCAAGATGCGTCATGAGGGGCGCCTGGAGGAAGTGACGATTACGACAAACGGAAGTCAGCTTGAACGATTTGCGCCGGAACTTGTCGATGCGGGTGTTCGTCGCGTTAATGTATCGCTCGACACTCTGGACCCTGAGAAATTCGGCAAAATTACGCGATGGGGCCGATTCGATCAGGTTATGCGCGGCGTCAAAGCCGCCGCGCAAGTGGGCCTTTCGGTAAAAATAAACGCAGTTGCGCTCAAGGGGGTGAACGAAACAGAGTTTGATCGCATGATAACTTGGTGCGGTGACAACGGCTTTGATCTCACACTCATTGAAACAATGCCAATGGGAGAAATCGACGAAGATCGCGTCGATCAATATCTGCCGCTTTCGGCCGTTCGTCGAGACCTCGAGCAGCGATGGACGTTGACGGATGTTCCGCTCAGTACAGGCGGTCCGGCGCGATATGTCAAAATTGCCGAGACGGGCCAAAAACTAGGTTTGATTACACCACTTACCCACAACTTCTGTGAATCATGCAATCGTGCGAGAATCACCTGCACTGGCACGATGTTCATGTGTCTGGGACAAGAGGATCAGATTGATCTTCGGTCGCCGCTGCGATCCTCCGAAGGCAACGAGGCGCTCATTCGAGCTATCAGAGAGGTGATCAATCGGAAGCCCAAAGGCCATGACTTTGTCATTGAGCGCGATAGCAAAGGCCCTTCCGTACCTCGCCATATGAGTGTAACCGGCGGCTGACCGGCGAAAAACCCAACAACAAGACTTGCGGGCTACCGGTTGCCACGATCTTCGAGTTCCTCTTTAATTTCATCGAGGTGCGCTCGCACCGAGCGCAGGAGCTCCTTAGAAGGCCCTGACTGTTAGGCTCT
>CAYPOV010000295.1:0-3347 GCA_964412385.1 uncultured Geminicoccaceae bacterium | reverse complement strand
CCGGGCGCGGCGAGCGCCTCCGCGACCGCCTCGCGCACCGACCGCAGGAGCTCCATAGAAGGCCCAGACAGTTCGGCTCTACGTGCCATATGTGATAGCGTTTCGGCACCAAAATTGGCGCTTGATCCTTTGAGAGCATGCGCGGCGCTACGCCACTGGGTTGTGTCTTGAGCGCTCTCGGTCAAGGCATTCTGCATCCGCACCACATAGTTGTCTGCCGTCGACAAAAAAAGTTCGGCGAGTTCTCGTTGGAGTTGGTTGTCATTACCCGTGACGGAGCGTAAGTGGTCCAGGTTTAGCGATTGTGCCATCTTGTGCCGAATGTCCGTGATGTTTGATGTTTAAAGGTTGCTCGATAAGCTCTCTCAAAATTGTAACCAAAGACCTAATGTCAGCTGGGGGCATACGAAGCATCTGCACCGATGCATGCGACCGCCCTGCAACTTATAGCTGAATAGATGCTAATGGTTCTCATGACAATTGCCGACGCCGTTGATTCGTTTGCAATTGACCTTGCAAACTTTGAACGCGCTAATGTGGGCGGAACGTGTTACGGCAATTTGTGAGGGGGGTGTCGTAAAGACCTGTTATAAGGACAAAGATGACGAGAGAATTTGACGCAAATGGGGTCGCGATCGAAAAGCAGGACGCGCTCATCTATACGATGGTTTTAGTTGCGGCGGCGGAAGGATCGATATCGGATGCGGAACTGACGATCATGGGTCGCCTAGTGCAGTCGCTCCCCATTTTCGCGGATTTTGACAATGAGCGTATCATAGCTGTCGGTCAGGAATGTGCTCGTATCTTGGCTGAGGAGGATGGCCTCGAGACAGCCATGGAGACTATTGCTGCAGCTTTGCCCTCAGGGTTGCGCGAGACTGCCTATACGCTTGCCTGCGATGTCGCCGCCGCCGATGGCGATGTCGCTGCAGCCGAGATCGGTCTTCTCGAACTTATAAGAGACCGATTGAATGTCGACCGCTTGACGGCCGCAGCAATTGAACGAGCGGCGCAGGCACGATATCGGACCCAATAGTCTTGGAAGAAGGTGTTGATCCCGATCTCCTTGTACTCTTTCCAAAAGCCATTAGCGCTGCCGAGCACGCCTACTTCGACGAAGGAGAGGATAGTTTCGACTTGATGATGAGGGCCGGGCGAGAAGCAGCTCGTGTTATCGCGAAGAAATTTCCGCCTTCCTCACTTCACATCGTATGCGGCCCAGGCAATAATGGTGGTGACGGGCTTATCATTGGCAAACGATTATCGGACGCTGGGTGGTCAGTGAAAGTAAGCGACTTGATGCCATCGCGCCGCCCTACGAAGGATCGTGCGAGAGCATCGGTCTATTGGGGGGAACCTATTGCGCCTGTTGAACATGCCATACTCCAAGCCGCGGACATCGTCGTCGATGCCATGTTTGGCACTGGTTTCCGAGGTGCGGCCGAAGGGGAGGCGGCGCGGACTATCCTCACAATGAATCGGCGGTCGGGACCGACAATTGCCATCGATATCTCATCTGGAGTTGATGGATCGACCGGCACGATCGAGACAGTTGCCGTTCGAGCAAGCCATACGATAACCTTTTCATGTTTGAAGCCCTGCCATTTGATGTTGCCCGGACGAACCAACAGCGGTGACATCCATACGCTTGACATCGGATTGCCTAATCGGCTGTTGGCCAATTACGATGATCAACTTAGGATCAATAAGGTCGCGTTGTGGAAATCGAAGCTCAGGCATCGCCAGCCTTCCGATCACAAATATTCTTTCGGTCATGCTCTCGTGATGTGCGGTTCGGCGACCGCTACCGGCGCAGCGCGGCTGGCGGCCGAAGCGGCATTGAGTGCTGGCGCGGGGCTCGTTAGTATTGCTGCGAACGAGCGAGCATCGGCAATCTGCGCAAGTCAGCTTACAGAAGTCATGATCAAGTGCATTCGGTCGACTCGCGGCTTTCAACAACTGCTTGCTGACAGACGGTTCACAGCAGTGGTGTTGGGTCCTGGAATGGGAACTGGGTCACGAACTCGGGACTTCGTTAATGCAGCATTGCACAGTGGCAAAACGACCATTCTGGATGCGGACGCTCTTACAACCTTCGCAAACCAACCCCGAGACTTATTTCGAGCGATCAACGGTGATGTTATTCTGACGCCACATGACGGTGAGTTTGCCCGTGTATTTGAAGTGGGCGGTGATCGATTGAGCAGGGTTCGGGAGGCTGCAAAAATTTCCGGATCGGTTGTCGTACTAAAAGGCAACGATACCGTAGTAGCGGCACCTGATGGACGGGTTGCGATTTCAGAAGGAGCGCCACCGGAACTAGCGACGGCCGGATCTGGTGATGTCCTATCGGGAATCATCGGCGGTCTCGCGGCGCAGGGGATGGCCGTATTTGAAGCTGCGGCGGCGGGTGTTTGGTTCCATGGGGAGGCCGCAAGAATGTGTGGCGGACCACTTATCGCGGGCGATTTGATCGGTAAACTGAAGACGATTCGAAATACAGTGCAGACCGATAGTCAGAAATCAGTCCGTTGACGTTCTTCGGCTCCAATTCTTAGGAGAGCAGGGCGTCCGTTCTTGGAGCGCAGATTGGCGCCGGCACCTTCGCTAAATCGAGATCACGCTGTGTGCCACTGCACGAATCACGTTCGATGAACCCTGAAGCCAACTTTGAGGCAATCGTAGATTCCGGAGAACCTACCATTGTCCTCAAGCCGGTCTACAGAGACAGTGTCCGCATCCTCGTGGTGACCTACGTCAATGCGGAGGCAATCAGGCAGTTATCACTAACGCAATCATCAATCGATGGTCTTCCAATCGAGCAAATTCTTGCCGATTTTCATCAATTTGGTGTCGCGCGTCGTATCGAAAAGCTTCTCGACAATGGAGGAGTAATCCATGCGACAGTGTCTATTAAACGTGGTGGTAATTTTGTTCCGGCTCATTTATTAGGTCGGTGCCTCTCGCGCCCTCAAACATGTATTGTCATTCAATTCGATCTTATCCAATCCATTCTAAAAAAATTCATTTATCTATCTCGCTCTAGGGACAAAAAACAATGTCTGTCCCAACACTATTATTGGATGACCAGCATTGGCAAAGGCAATTTCGTTCTTAGCGACATTGATCCTATACTCTGCGATTTCTTGGATCAAGACCATGAGAAATTTATCGGACTTGGAATTGATGAAGCATTCGAAGATCAGAGCGAAATTCTCGATCATGACGGCGGTTTTGAATTTTCACCGAACCAGACCCGTACAAGTCTTCGCCAGCTAAAACTTGCCAGCGGTAAAAACGTCGAAGTTTATGCCCATGCATACACGATTATAGTTGACGATTGTGCT
>CAYPOV010000294.1:0-5660 GCA_964412385.1 uncultured Geminicoccaceae bacterium | reverse complement strand
CACTGACCCTGACAATGTCCTCTTAGCCAAGAAAACCGCAGACAAGCTTTTCGGCTATGACTATGTCTGGTCGATTCTGGGCGCCGGACGCTTTCAAATGCCCTTTGCGACCCAGGCCGCCATGCTAGGCGGTGGCGTGCGCGTCGGTCTCGAGGACAGCCTTTATATCGCCAAAGGCAAGATGGCGGAAAGTAACGCCCAGCAGGTCGCCAAAATCAAGCGGATCCTGGAAGACTTATCCCTGGAAATCGCAACACCCGACGAAGCCCGCGCGATGCTGGCGCTCAAGGGCAAGAACGCTGTCGATTTTTAGGCCGCAGCCTCGGTCTCGAACTCTTTGATCACCGGTCCGCTCTCATGAAGGTGGCAGGCCACGATATGGCCCGGCTTGGCTTCGCGAAGCGGCGGATCGACAACGCGGCAATGGTCCATGGCACGTGGGCAACGCGTGTGGAAAAAGCAGCCTTTCGGGCGTGATATCGGGCTCGGCACATCGCCCTTGAGGATGATGCGCGTCGATCTTTTGGCGGCAGGATCTGGAATAGGGACCGCCGAGAGCAGTGCCTCCGTATAGGGATGCAAAGGATCTTCGAAGATCCTGCGCTTATCGGTAAGTTCGACGATCCGTCCGAGATACATCACGGCAATCCGGTGGCTGATATGCTCGACCACGGCCAGATCATGGGCAATGAAGAGATAGGAAAGATTGAATTCCTTCTGCAAATCCGCAAGCAAGTTGAGCACCTGCGCCTGAATCGACACATCAAGCGCTGAGACCGGCTCATCGCCGACGATCAGGCTGGGATTGAGAGCAAGGGCCCGTGCGATGCCGATACGCTGACGTTGTCCGCCGGAAAACTGATGCGGATAGCGGCGAATGGCTTCAGGACGGAGGCCGACGCGCTCGAAAAGATGGGCGACCCGCTCTTCCCACTCCTTGCCATGGGCGATGCCGTGGATTGTCAGCGGCTCGCCGACAATCTTGCCGACCGACATGCGCGGGCTGAGCGAACTGTAGGGATCTTGAAAGATCATCTGCATCTCACGCCGGAAGGGCTGCATCGCCGATTCATCGAGATGGCTGACATCGGTACCGCGGACCTTGATCTTGCCTCCCGTCGAGCGGATCAGCTTCAAGACAGCTTAGCCGACCGTGCTCTTGCCGCAACCGCTCTCACCGACAAGCCCCAAAGTTTCGCCTTGGCGGATCGAGAAGGAAACACCGTCAACAGCGTAGACGTGACCCACAACCGTTGAGCGAATGCCGCGCGTGATCGGGAAATGGACCTTGAGGTCCTCGACCTCCAAGAGCGGCGCTTGACGATCCGGTTGCACCTTGTCCATCAGACCGTTTCCGCCTGCTCGGACTCTGCAAGAACGCGATCGCTATGCCAGCAAGCGGCCACGTGCCCTGGACGCTTCTCATCGAGCGGCGGATAGCTATCCCGGCATTTCTCGCTGGCATAGCCACAGCGGGGCGCAAAGAGACAGCCGGGCGGCAGCTTGACGAGGTTGGGCACCATGCCCTTGATCTCGGTGAGCCTGATCTCGCCGGCATCAGCTTCGGCGACCCGATCCAGCCTTGGGATCGATGTCAACAGTCCCTGGGTGTAGGGATGACAGGGATGGGCGAAAAGTTCATCGACCGTTGCCTCTTCGACCTTGCGGCCCGCATACATGACAATCACCCGGTGCGCGTTCTCGGCGACCACCCCCATATCATGGGTAATCAGAATGATGGCGGTCTCGAGCTTGTCTTGAAGCTCACGAACAAGTTCCAGGATTTGCGCCTGTATCGTGACATCCAAAGCGGTTGTCGGCTCGTCGGCGACGAGAACCTGCGGGTTGCAGGCAAGCGCCATGGCAATCATCACACGCTGACGCATCCCGCCTGAGAGCTGGTGCGGATATTCCTTGGCCCTTCGCGCGGGTTCCGGGATATTGACGAGACGCAGCATCTCGACTGCTTTGGCCGCCGCCTCTCGCTTGCTCATGTCCTGGTGAAGGACGATGGTCTCGCTGATCTGATCGCCGACCGTCAGGACCGGATTGAGCGAAGTCATCGGTTCCTGAAAAATCATTGAGATGTCATTGCCGCGGATCGCCTGGATTTCCGCCTCGCTCACCCGCAAGAGATCACGGCCATCATAGATAATGCTACCTTCGGCGATCTCACCCGGCGGTTCGGGGATCAGGCGGAGGATCGAAAGGGCACTGACACTCTTGCCGCAACCGCTCTCGCCGACAATGGCAAGGGTCTCACCGCGCTTGAGATTGAAATCCAAACCGTCGACGGCGCGCACGGTGCCGTGGCGCGTATGAAAGAGTGTCCGCAAACCGCGGACTTCCAACAATAACTTGCGATCCGGTTTCGTCTGCGCCTGCATCGAGATTTCTGCCATCCCCGAATTCATTCCGCCTGTTTCGTACCAGTGGCACAAACTCACATTCTCAGCGAGTTGGCAAGTCGACGCCGGCAAAGCTCCCACTAGCCGATTGCGGAGCGCTTTGCTTCCTCGGCCAAGAACGCCAGGAACACCTTGATCTTGTGGGTGCCTTCAAGCCCCAGCGGTGTCATGACATTGTAGGTCCGCCGAGGGACCAGCGCGACGCGATCGGCAAAGAGTTCGATGAGATCGCCTCGGCCAATGGCTTCATGGGCCAAAACCATGCTCTCGAGTGCGATGCCACATCCGGAAGAGGCCAATTCAATGGCGATATGGCCGCGATCGACCTTGGGACCGCGTGCCGGCGATGGATGCGTAAGGCCTGCTTTGTCGAGCCATTCAGTCCAGCCGACGAGATCGCGGTCTGAATGGATCAAGCGGGCTCGTGCGAGTTTTTGGGCGGCATCGTCGCCTGGCAACTCTGCCCAATAGCCGGGTGCTACCAGCGGTACGATTGCCTCTGGAAACAGAGGCAGCGTGAACACGCTTGTGCGTGGCGGTGCATCGAAGCGGATGGCGATATCGACCCCGTCCTCGACAAAGTTCGGCGTTTCCATACCACATCTCAGACGTAGCTCGATATCGGGATAGCGAGCGCCAAACCGTGTAAGACGCGGCGGCAGCCAGGTGGCGGAAAAGCTGAGCGGGGCGTGGAGTGTCAAGATCTCGCTACCGCCATATCCTGCTACGATTTCGGTTGCCCGCTCCAATTGATCTGCAAACCGTCCGATCAGTTCGGCATAACGATGGCCCGGATCGGTGAGCATGACGCTTCGGGCGCGCCGCTCGAACAACAAGACACCGAGATGCGCTTCCAGGGCGCGGACATTGTGGCTCACAGCCGAAGGGGTAATCGCAAGCTCATCGGCGGCGCGCTTGAATGAGCCGAGACGCGCGGCGGCCTCAAAAGCGATGATCGATCGTATCGGAGGAAATTTGGCCACGCCTACTCATGACCAAATATTTCTCATCTTGTCGATGAATTTAAATCGTTTGTGCAATTTGGGCCACCGCACGACATTGGCGTCACATTGTGAATGAATGGAGGGTTGGGATGGCTTTGCAATTCACGCCGATTGACGGCCCGTTTGGTGTTGTCGGTCCCGATATCGATCTCAGCACCATTGATGACGCGGTATTCCTTGAGATCAAGCGCACGGTACAGCGCGAGGCATTGGTTCTTTTCCGCCGCCAGTCGCTGACCGACAAGGAAATGGAGCAGTTCAGCGCGCGTTTTGGCGAAGTCGAGGTTCCGGCCAATCACAATGCGCTTTCGCCCGTCACCAAACATGTCGTCTATATCAGCAACATGAAGCGCGAAGACGGCGTGGCCCTCGGCGGTGGCGGCAGTAGTGAGATGCACTGGCATGCCGATCAGTCCTTCCGTGCTCATCCGGCAACCATTTCGCTGCTTTATGGCGTGATCATCCCGCCCGAGGGCGGCCACACCTATTTCTGCAATACCCGCATGGGTTTTCAGGCCCTGCCCGAAGCCCTCAAGGAAAAGGCCATTCGATACAAAGGCACCTATCTTCCGGGCGCCTCGCACACGATCGAGAAGGTCCAGGTCTCGCACGATCTCGTGATGACCAAGCCCGATGATGGCGCGAAAGTTCTTTTCGTATCGAAGTCAACGCGCGGCGTAGAGGGCCTTCCCGACGACGAGGCCCGTGAGTTCCTCGACAAACTCTTGAGCTATCAGCTTCGCCCCGAGCACATCTACGAGCATGACTGGCGGCCGGGCGATCTCCTGATCTACGACAACGGACAAACCCTCCACCGGCGTGACGGCTTCGATGGCCTGCGTTTCATGAAAGGAACCCGCGCTTTCGTGTCCCCGGAAGAATTTGCGGTACCGAACTAGGACCGTAGTGTCGGCAGAGAATACGAACTTTCCCCTAAGCCATTGCGCGTGAAATTACACGCGCTATTCTGGCGGAAATCGCAGCTCGGAGGCAGTAGCAGTGTTGAAGATAACTAGACGAGTTCTTGCCGGTGTGGCGCTTGCAGGCTTGCTCGCCGCAACCGCTTCATTGGATGTCAACGCCCAGGAAAAGGGTGAGAAGTTCATTTTGGGTCTCAATCAGCCCATTCTCACCTTCCACCCCTGGGATCAGAGTGGCGCCGATGTTCAGCACCATCCCCAGTTCTACAACCGCTTGGTCTACAACGACAAAGAACTGAACCCGGTATCGGATCTCGCAGAGAGCTGGGAGTTCTCGGACGACGGCACAAGGCTCACCTTGAACCTGCGCGAAGGCGTCATGTTCCAGACCGGCAAGGAATTTACCTCGGAAGACGTGAAACGTAGCTGGCTGCAGATCACCGAGGGCGAGTTCCACGGCTCCCACGCCAATCTCAAGCCCCTCGCCCAGATTGTCAGCGAGATCAACACGCCCGATCCCTATACCGTCGAAATCGTCTACGAGCAGCCCAATCCTGCCGTCTTCGACTTCCTCGATCTTTTCTACGTGGTCGACATGGATCAGTGGGAGCACCATAACGACATGCCGATCGGCACGGGGCCCTACAAACTCAAAGAGTATCTGCCCGGCAACCGCATCGTCATGGAGAAGTACGAGGACTATTGGGGTCCCGAGCCCCATATCGACGAGATCGAGTTCCGTATCATCCCCGATCCCAAGGCGCGCACGCTCAATCTCCAATCAGGCGAGGTTGACGCGATCATGTTCTTCCCAACCCGCGATGTGAAGACGCTTCAAAACGACGGGTTTGAGGTTTGGGCGACAAACCCGAACGGTCTGATCTTCGATCTGCTGTTCGGCGTCGACAAGCCACATCTCGACAACAAGCTCGTACGCCAGGCCATCGCGCTCATGATCAATCGCGATCGCTTTAACCGCATCATCATGGGTGGGCTCGGTGAGCCGCGTTGCATGCCATGGTCGGAGCATCAAATCGCGTATGATCCAGAGCTTGCGACGAGCTGTGAGTTCAACCCGGAAAAAGCGAAGGCACTACTCGAGGAAGCCGGTTATCCCGATGGTCTCGAACTCGAGATCATCACCTCGACCCAGCAGTCGTCGGAGCGGGCCAAATTTGCCGAGATGCTGCAGAATGACCTACGGCAGATCGGCGTCGACTTGACCATTCGAGATATGGACGGGGCGGGTGCAACCAGCGTTTATCGCGCCAAGGAATACCCACTCTATACCCACACCTTCGGCCGCGCCAACAAGGATCCTGCCTCGC
>CAYPOV010000293.1:0-5689 GCA_964412385.1 uncultured Geminicoccaceae bacterium | reverse complement strand
GGCGCACTGGCACCAAAGGCCCCGCGACACCGCGAAGCTCCAAGCCTCGCCGCAAGCCCAGGCGCACCGTGGGAAAGGCCAGATCGTCCCAGGGTATCTCCTCCCACGCCACCAGCGCCACCTCGAGGCTCTCCTCACCCACGCCATAATCCGGCTCCGGCAACCGAGCGCGGTAGAGCAACTGCACCTGCTTCGCAGGCTTTACACTGTAAACCGCCAGCAAATCCTCGATCTCGATCCGCGCACAGGCCTCCTCCAACGCCTCTCTCGCAGCGCCATCCTCGGCACTCTCCCCCAGCTCCAAATAGCCTGCCGGAATGGTCCAAAATCCGCGACGTGGCTCAATCGCGCGCTTGCACAATAGCACCCGCTCGCCATGCACGCAGACGCTACCGACGACGATCTTGGGGTTCACATAGTGAACGGCCTCACACGCCAGGCACACGGCACGCTCGCGATCATCACCCGGCGGCACCCGAAGCTGAATCGGCCCGCCGCAAGCCGGGCAATACTTCACGCAGACGGCTTCTTGAAAAACGCCTCAGCGGCACTGCGCGCATCCGAGCGCTTGGCAATCTCCGCCTCCACCTTGGCCATCTCCTCGCGCAAGGCCTCGGCATAATCCTTGAGCTGCTCGACCGACATCACCTCGAGCTTTGCCGGAAATTCGGCCGTCTTGCGTAGCCGCGGCTCGTCTTCATCCATCACCTACTCCTCGCACTGCCGCTCCACCATGGAAGCCCTATTGTCGCGCCAGAGCGCAAGGCTTGACAAGCCTGAGCTAGACCCGCCTTTCTCCTCCAGCACAATCAAGCGAGCCCCGCACCTTGAGCGAGAAACGGATCAAATACTATCCCGTAAGCTGGGACCAACTGCACCGCGACGCCCGCGCCCTCTCCTGGAGACTCGCCGAAAAAGCCCCCTGGCAGGGCATCGTCGCCGTCACCCGCGGCGGCCTCGTGCCGGCCCATATCATCGCCCGCGAACTCGACATCCGTCTCATCGACACCGTTTGCGTCTCGTCCTACGATCACCAAGACCAGCGCGATGCCAATATCCTCAAACGTGTCGAAGGCGACGGCGAAGGCTGGATGATCGTCGACGACTTGGTGGACACAGGTGCTACCGGCCGCGTCGTCCGCGACATGCTCCCCAAAGCCCACTTCGCCACCGTCTACGCCAAGCCCGCCGGCCGGCCCATTGTCGACACCTACATCACCGAAGTCTCCCAAGATACCTGGATCCTCTTCCCCTGGGATACCGAACCCCAATACGCCCAGCCCATCGTCGCCGTCGTCAAAGAGCCCTCAGCGTAGAAGATGAAAAATGCGAGGGAAAACGTTTCCCTCGTGCTCCCGCGATCAGTTTATCGGGTTTGTTTGTGCGAATGTGTTGTTGGTGCGCGATCTTTGGAGGAATGCCATGGCCAGTCGAACGGATTACATCCTCGATTCGGAAAATGAGTGCGACCGGCAGGAACTCCAGGCCTCGCTTCAGCCTCCCGAATGTATTCTAAAGCATTTGCCGGAAGGCGCAGGCAAGCGCATTCTCGATGCGGGCTCGGGCACAGGGTCTGCTTCCCGCCTTCTCGCCAAGACCTTTCCAGATGCACAAGCTACCGGCGTCGATACCAATCCGAATTATGTCGACTTGGCCCGAAGACGCGCGGCCGAAGACGGCCTGACAAATCTTGCCTTCCAGCAAGGCGATCTCTCCGATCTCCCGTTCGAGGACAGTTACTTCGACATTGTCTGGTCGCAATTCGTGCTCAATCTCGTCCCCGACGCTCTCCAAGCCTTACGCGAATTCCGCCGTGTCACCAAACCCTACGGCTCCGTAGTGGTGCGTGTCCACCATATCCCATTCTTCCAATACAATGATCCTGACAAACCCGAGCTTTTCGGAACCTTGAATGAAAAGGTCGAAATCGTGTTGCGTGGCTGGAAAACCAAGACGCTTCCGTCGCTCTTCGTGGCTACAGGCCTCGATGACATCACGGTCGACATCGAGACTGACCCCATATTCACCTCCATGGGCAAGATCAATCCGAACCGTCGCCTCAATTTCGAAGGAGTCTTCGGCACAGCCTTTCGCAAATCAGCTCATTTGCTCGGCGGCCCTGCTGAAGTCGACCGCCTCATGCAAGACCTCCTCACCTATTACGATCGCCCCGACACCACCACCATCACCACCGCTTGGACGGTGAAGGGTATAGTTCGCGGCAACTAGTAATCGGCAAGTGAGAGAATTGATAGAGATCACATCTAAGGTCATTGCACAGAATAAACTGGGGCCACAGAGTGCACCTCCGAAAAGCGATCCCGAATATCGGGCCGCAGTTACGTCGTACATCAAACAGCTTGGCGAGGAATCTCGAAATCTGTCCGAACCAGTTGATAGCATGGCTGAAGCAAATGAAAAGAGAGCCGTTAGTGGAACAGGCTCCTCGGTACTCAATTTTTTGGCACTTATTTCATCACTGCCAACAATAGCTTCAGCGCCTCAAATCTTCGAATCGACTAATGTTTTCATTAATCCCTGGCATCACGCATCAATACACAATATTTCAGAAGGAATTTTTGAAGGATATGGGGAACTTATTCAAAAGAAAGAAGAGCGAGTAGTATCTGAGATCACACTCGCGTGCATCTATTCGTTTTCCGACGATCCACCAGATTAAATACCATTGTTTCCTAAAAAAACAACTAACCTTGTGGTCTAAGAATTTTATCCTAGTTGCCGCTCGCCAGCATGTATTTCCTCCAGTGCGCGTTTCTTACAAGTGCACGTTTTGTCAGGTGTGATGGCAGCTAGGGTGGTGTTTTGGGGAGAGGGTGATTAATCCGGGCCTCGGTTGGCTGTTGTGAGGGATGGGTGATGGAGCGGGTTTTTGCGGGGCCGGATGGAAAGCTGCGTTGCGGCTGGTGTGCCGTGGAGCCGGAGTTGACCTATCATGATGAGGAATGGGGAATGCCGGTTGGTGATGACCGGCGCCTGTTCGAGAAACTTTGTTTGGAGGGGTTTCAATCGGGCCTGAGCTGGCGAACTATCCTGTTAAAGCGCGAGAATTTCAGGGCGGCATTTGCGGGCTTCGATTTCGACAGGGTCGCAGAGTTCAGGAACAAGGATGTCGAACGTTTGCTGGGCGATGCCGGGATCATTCGGCATCGCGGCAAGATCGAGGCGGCAATCAACAATGCCAAGCGGGCACAGGAGCTGGTGGCTCGAGAGGGCTCGCTTGCGGCATTTCTTTGGCGTTATGAGCCGGCGCCTGAAAATTGCGCCGAGCCGCAGACGGTGTCGATTTCAGAGGAATCGAAGGCGCTTTCCAAGGACTTAAAGAAGCTGGGCTGGAAGTTCGTCGGCCCGACTACGGTTTTTGCCTTCATGCAGGCGATGGGGCTGGTCAATGACCATATCGAGGAATGTGTGATGCGGACCAAGGTCGAGCGGGCACGGCAGGCATTCCAACGGCCCGGGCGTTGAGGCTCAGGGCGCAGGCATGATCGGACAATCGCTTTTTCCCAAACCCTACCGGAACCTTGCTTGACGATTGTCTGCGGGTCAGGCCAATGGCGGTTGGCATTGCGGAGGAAAAGAGTTCCATGAGCCTTATGGTTGTGCCGATCGGCAAGGGGGAGGCCAAGCAGGGGATCACGCTTAAGCGGGCTAACCGCCATGGACTGGTGGCCGGGGCCACGGGAACCGGCAAGACAGTGACACTGCAGGTCTTGGCGGAGGGCTTTGCGCGCGCAGGGGTCCCGGTGTTCGTGGCGGATGCGAAAGGGGATTTGTCGGGCTTGAGCCGGCCGGGGGATGGCTCCGAAAAGCTGGTGGCACGGGCCGATGAGTTGGAGGCCGAAGGCTATCAGGCTGAGGCGTCACCTGTGGTTTTTTGGGATCTGTTCGGGACGCAGGGCCATCCTGTGCGCACCACGATTGCCGAGATGGGCCCGCTCATGCTGGCGCGACTCTTAGAGCTGAACGACACGCAAGAGGGCGTGCTCAACGTGGCGTTTCGCGCGGCCGATGACGAGGGCCTGCTACTGCTCGATTTGCCGGATTTGCGCTCGCTCTTGGTGCATGTGGCGGAGAACGCCAAGGCGCTGAGCACGACTTATGGTCATGTGTCGAAAGCGTCGGTTGCAGCCATTCAACGGCGTTTACTGCAGTTAGAGACGGAAGGTGCCGAGCATTTTTTCGGCGAGCCGGCGCTGGATCTACAGGATTTCATGCGCGGGGATTTGTCGGGCCGCGGCATCGTCAATGTTCTGATGGCGGACCGGCTGATGCAGTCGCCTAAGCTCTATGCCACGTTTCTCTTGTGGATGTTGTCGGAATTGTTCGAGCAGCTGCCCGAGGTGGGCGATCCCGAAAAGCCCAAGCTCGTGTTCTTTTTCGACGAAGCGCATTTACTGTTCGATTCCGCCCCCAAGGCCCTCATCGAAAAGGTCGAGCAGGTGGTGCGGCTTATCCGTTCCAAGGGTGTCGGCGTCTATTTCGTGACGCAAAACCCTTTGGATGTGCCGTCCGAGGTGTTGGATCAGCTCGGCAACCGTGTGCAGCATGCGCTTCGCGCCTTCACGCCAAGGCAGAAGAATGCCGTGCGCGCGGCGGCCGAGACTTTTCGCGCCAATCCGGCCTTCGAGACGGAGGCTGCGATCACCGAGCTCGGGGTCGGCGAGGCGCTGGTTTCGACCCTGGACGAGAAAGGTGTGCCGACCATTGTCGATCGCACCAAGGTGCTGCCGCCGCGCTCTCGGATGGGACCGATTACGCCCGAGGAGCGATCGGCCGTGATGCAGGCGAGCCCGGTACGGGGGCGGTATGACGAGGCCGTCAATCGCGAGTCAGCATCGGAATTGCTGCAGAAACGGGCGATGGAAAAGGCCCTAGAAGATGCCTCGGTCGAGGCCAAGGCGTCGCAGCGCAAAGAGGAATTCAATCACGCGCAGCACTCGGGCAGTAGCCGGCGCATCAGCGGGTCGAGCCGCTATGCAGGCTCGAGCAAAAGGCGCTCCTCGTCACGGCAATCGGTGAGCGAGGCCTTTGCCAAATCCATGGCCAGAAGCGTCGGCAGCCAAGTCGGCCGGGCCCTGATCCGCGGAATGATGGGCTCGCTTTTGAAGCGTTAAGCGTCGGGATCGGGATCGGGATCGTCGAGGTCGGTTTGGATCCACTGATCGCTGACATGAATATCGGTGGTCTCAAGAAGCCCGGGCCCAAGATTCTTGTATTTGTGGGGGATGTTGGCGGGCCCGAGCAGGATTTGTCCTTCGCCCGCCTCGATCTTCTCCTCGCCAATGGTAAAGAGCGCGCGGCCCTGGCGGACGATGAAGAGCTCGTCATAGGGATGGACATGCCAGGTAGGACCCTTGCCGATCTCCTCGGTGGCATAGAATAGAACGGTCACACCTGTGCCGATATCTTTGCCTTCGACACGCCCTCGCCAGAGGTGATCGTCGCGGGCCCAGTCTGTTCGGTCGAGGGAAATGGGTTTGCGGGTCATGACCATTATTCCGCGGGCTGCGTGGCAGTACCCACCGGCATAGGATCGTTACGGATATTCTGCTCGAAGGCCTTAAGCCGTTTGTAGATCGACATCAGCTCGACAATGGTGGTCCAGCTATTGACGAGGAACTGGAAGGAGTTTTCGACGCGGTCGAAGGCGCGGATGATTTGCTGCATG
>CAYPOV010000292.1:0-5733 GCA_964412385.1 uncultured Geminicoccaceae bacterium | reverse complement strand
GTCCCACGGTCTCATCCTCTTCCCGCCAAGCCTGGAGCCGCGGCTCCATCTCGAGCGCCTGATCCAGTGTCGGAGGATGGGCAGGATTAAACGGCACGAGCTTGCAGATCTTGTCGACGAGGCCGAAGGGCAGGCCCATGACCCTTCCGACATCGCGCAACACCGCACGCGCCTGGAGCTTTCCGAAGGTAATGATGGCTGCGACTTTCTCGGCACCATAGCGGTCTTGGACGTAGCGGATGACCTCGTCACGCCGGTCCTGACAGAAATCGATGTCGAAATCGGGCATCGATACGCGTTCGGGATTGAGAAAGCGCTCGAAGAGTAGGCCAAAGCGGATGGGATCAAGATCGGTGATCTTGAGCGACCAGGCGACAACCGAGCCCGCCCCCGAGCCGCGTCCGGGACCCACCGGGATATCTCGGTCCTTGGCCCATTTGATGAAGTCGGCGACGATCAGGAAGTAGCCCGGAAACTTCATCTGAACGATGATATCGAGTTCGTATTCGAGGCGCTGTCGATATTGCTCGGCGGTCGCCTCTCGTTCACTCGGGTGCACACCGTCGCTGAAGACACGCGTTTCCAAGCGTTCCTCGAGCCCCGCGCGGGCCTGCACGCGAAGCTCCTCCTCCTCGCCTCTTCCCTCGCCGCCCTCAAAGCGCGGCAGGATGGGTGGACGTGAAGGCGTTGCAAACGCACAGCGTTTGGCGATTTCGACGGTATTGGTGATCGCCTCTGGAACATCTTCGAAGAGCCGGCTCATCTCCTCGGCAGACTTGAAGCGGTGTTCGGCCGTCAGGTGACGCCGATCGTCTTGAGCGATCTGAGCGCCTTCAGCGATGCAGATCAACGCATCGTGCGGGCGGAACATGTCCTCATCGAGGAAGTGGACGTCATTGGTCGCGACAATCGGAATGCCCATCGCATAGGCGTGATCGAGGCGGGCCATCTCGACCGCTTCCTCTTCAGGCAAGCCGTGGCGCTGCAGCTCGCAGTAGTAGCGATCGCCAAATGCGCGGCTGAAGCGCTCGGACAACTCGCCGGCTGCCGCAGCATCACCGCGCCTAAAGGCTGAGCCCACAGGACCGAAGGCCCCCCCATCAAGAAGGATCAATCCTTCATGGTGCTGCTCAAGCAAATCCAAGGTGATCTCGACATGGCCAGTATCAGGTGCTGCGGTTAGATAGGCGTAACTCATCATCGCCAAAAGATTGCGATAACCGTTCTCGTCCTGGACGAGCAAAAGGAGCAGTTCTTCTTCGGCCGATCGGCCGTTCCCCGGCTTGACCTCATGAGTTTGGGCAAGGGCCAGCAAGCTTCCGACGATCGGTTGAACGCCCGCTTTGGTGGCGGCAGCACAGAACTGCATCGCCCCGAAGAGATTGCTGTGATCGGTGACGGCCACGGCCGGCATCGACCATGACTCATCTGCACAGCGTGCTGTCAATTCATCATAGCGGACAGCACCCTCCAAAAGAGAGAATGCCGATCGAACACGAAGGTGGATGAAAGAAGCGTGAGCCATATACCATTATCCACAATATCTTGTGGTTAGTCGGCAGACACTATCCGTTATGTAGCATCACGGAAAGAGACAATCTTGCCACCGGTGAGCTCGAGTGTGCGATCCATGCGGTCTGCGAGCGCTGGATTATGCGTGGCGATCAAGGCAGCGGCTCGCTCATTGTGGACTGTTTGCAGGAAAAGATCGAAGACCTCTTCCGATGTCGCAGGATCAAGGTTGCCAGTCGGTTCATCGGCAAGGATCAGTGAAGGCTTGTTGGCAAGTGCTCGCGCAATGGCGACACGTTGCTGCTCGCCGCCCGAGAGCTTACCCGGCTGATGACGCAGGCGACCTTCGAGCCCGAGATGCTCAAGCAAATCCCGGGCACGCTGCCTCGCGGATCTCGTGGCTGTGCCGAAGATCAGTTGGGGCAGAACCACATTTTCGAGTGCCGAGAAATCGGGGAGAAGATGGTGGAATTGATAGACGAAGCCGATCCGCTCACGGCGCAATCGTGTGCGCTCCCGATCACTCAAACGGCCACAAGCACGGCCCTCGATCGCGACCTCGCCGGCACTGCTGCGCTCGAGCAGCCCGGAAACATGGAGCAATGTCGACTTGCCGGAGCCTGAAGGTCCGACCAGGGCGACGATCTCACCCGGTGCGAGTTCGAGATCGATGCCGTTGAGGATGTCTAGCGTCACGGTACCTTGCCGGTAGGATTTGCGAAGCCCGGTGAGACTTAGGACCGGCTGTGTTCTGTCCCTGTCCAAGGCCCGGCTACTCGTAGCGAAGCGCGTCGACGGGATCGAGACGTGCCGCGCGCCAGGCTGGATAGATCGTTGCCAGAAACGACAAGCCGAGCCCCATCGCAACGACGCGGGCGACGTCATCGAATTCCACTTTGGCCGGGAGTTGCGAGAGAAAGCGTATCTCGGCCGACCAGAGCTCGGCCCCGGTCAGGCCCTCGAGCCAAAGCCTAATGGTGTCGATATTCAAGGCGAAAGCCAATCCAAGGACAAAGCCGGTAAGTGTGCCAAGAATGCCGATCGTGGCCCCACTCATGAAGAATATGCGCATGACACCACTGCGGGTCGTGCCGATGGTGCGCAAGATCGCGATATCTCGGCTCTTGCTGCGCACCAGCATGGTGAGGCCGGTGATGATGTTGAAGGCGGCGACGATGATGATGAGCGTTAGAATGAGAAACATGACATTGCGCTCGACCTCGAGCGCGTTGAAGAAATGCGCGTTGAGCTGCTGCCAGTCGACGATCCGCCCTTCACTGCCCAATCGTTCGCGGATATCGTAACGGTAGTTTCGAACGGTTTCGGGCTCTTCCACCAAGACTTCGACCGCATTCACGCGGTCGGGCAGCTGGAAGTAGGCTTGCGCCTCGGCAAGCGGAACATAGACGAAGCTGTTGTCGTATTCGTACATCCCGACTTCGAAGATGCCGCCGACCTCGTAAGATTGAATCCTCGGTATGGTTCCGAAGGCGGTGGCGGCTCCCTGGGGCGAGATCAGCGAGAGTTCATCGCCCAAGCGAAGCCCCATGCGTTGCGCCATGCGGCTGCCGATCACGATATTGCCCGGTTCGTCGAGTGCCTGCAGGCTGCCTTGGAGGATATTGTCCGCGAACACCTCGCGCCGGGCGAGCTCATGGCTCCTCACACCACGCACCACGGCGCCGGAATTCACGCCGTTGGCCGAGGCCATCACCTGGCCCTCAATATAGGGCATGGTGTCCACCAGCCCGTCGATGCCCTGAAGACGTGCCACGATGTCATCGAAATCGGTGATGCCTTCGGGACCCGCGGTGATCGTCACATGACCGTTCACGCCAAGAACGCGCCCCACAAGCTCGGCGCGAAAGCCGTTCATGACAGCGAGAACGACGATCAAGGTTCCCACACCCAAAGCAATGCCCAAAAGCGCGAAGGCAGCGATGAGCGAGACAAATCCCTCCTGCCGCGTCGGGCGGAGATAGCGAAACGCGACGATGCGTTCAGCGCGACCGAACATCAATGGGCGAAGCGCTCGACGAACTGATCCGGGCTGATCTCCTCACTCTCGCCGGACTCGCGCGATTTGAGCTCGACGATACCGGCTTTGGCCCCTCGCGGCCCTACGGTGACCTGCCAGGGTATGCCGATCAGTTCCATTGTCGCGAATTTAGCACCAGCACGGCCTTCCGTATCATCGAGGAGCACCTCGACGTTCCGGCTCTTGAGCCGGTCATAGAGATCCTGCGCCATGGTGTTACAGGCCTCGTCATCGATCCTGAGATTGACAATGGCAACGCGGAAGGGTGCCACGCTTTCCGGCCAAATGATGCCCTTCTCGTCATGGAAAGCCTCGATCAAGGCACCGACCAGACGCGATACGCCGACCCCATAAGAGCCCATGAACACGTTCACGTCATTGCCCTCGGCATCGGCCACCTTGGCATTCAGGGGCTCTGAATAATAGGTTCCGAGATGAAAGATGTGGCCAACTTCGATGCCTCTTCCCTGGCGCAAGCGGTCAGGCGGAACATTGCAGTTTGCTGGGTCATGCTTTTCGTCAGCAGCGGCATAGAGACCTTTTAGATGTTCGATATCGAGATCATCACGGGTGAAATCGATATCCTCGAACGCAGCATCGAAGAACACCTCGCTCTCCCCGGTCGAGGCGAGGATCTGGAACTCGTGGCTCATATCGCCGCCGATGGGGCCGGTCTCGGCCTCCATCGGGATGGCGGTCAGCCCCATACGCCGGAAGATACGCAAGTAGGCCAAGAACATGCGGTCATAAGCGGCCTTGGACGCATCGTAATCGACATCGAAGCTGTAGGCGTCCTTCATCAGGAATTCACGGCCCCGCATCACCCCGAAGCGCGGCCGGATCTCGTCTCGGAACTTCCACTGAATGTGATAGAGGTTCAAAGGCAGATCTCGGTAGCTCCGCACATGTTTGCGAAAAATGTCCGTTACAATTTCTTCGTTGGTGGGACCGAAAAGCAAGCTCCGATCGTGCCGGTCCCGAATGCGAAGCATTTCCCGGCCATAAGAGTTGTAACGGCCACTCTCGATCCAGAGATCGGCGGGCTGAATGGTGGGCATCAGGATCTCGAGAGCACCAGCCCTGTTCATCTCTTCGCGGACGATCTGCTCGACCTTTTTGAGCACTGCGAAGCAGAGCGGCAGCCAGTTGTAAATACCAGCGGAAAGCTGCTGGATCATGCCGGCACGAAGCATCAGTTTGTGCGAAAGAATTTCGGCTTCTGCCGGCGATTCCTTGAGGACAGGAAGAAAATATCGGGTCAGGCGCATTGGGGCCGTCAGTCTGATAGCGTGAGTGGCGAAGTTTGACGAATTTGCATTGGCTCATCGGGTGTCAAGCCGCCGGCACCGTACTGCCCGCTTCTCGCACTGGCAATGCGATCCGGTCGGCTAAAATCCAACTAGCCCTACCTCTTATGAGGCCCGTGGGATTGCATACCCGTCTCAGGACTAACCGGCTACAATTCAAACATGGTCGCTTAACAGTTGCGAGTAACCTATTGGTATCTCAAAAAAAGTGCCGCGGCCAAGGCCGCGGCAGCAATAGGGAGGAAACGCCTCAAGTCGGGTGTCACAGGGGAAACTCCCATGAACACAGGCAGAATATGCATTGGAAAAATCGGGGATGCAAGAGAAATTTTCTAAAAAACTGTTCATGTTGCCGGGATAATATGCATCAAACTTTCAACTCATTTGACGCAAATTTTACCGGTACCATCTTTCCTAAAGAATCTCGGGCTTTTCGGGACGCATCGAGTCCTAGTTGTTGCCCTTCAATCTATTGGTTAATTTACACTGCCATATTGTTCCGTCAGGCGTATTGCATATTATGATACATTTCACGGCCTCATCGAGATAAACTCTTGCTCGATGACGTAACCGATTATGGCGGTGATCACAGCCGCCAAAACTGTCGTTACAAGAGCCTTGATCCATAATCGCGGTCGTTCGGGTGCACCTGGATCGGCGCCCGGTACCAAATCCGACTGCGGGCGCACGCCGAACGGCAAGGCCATGAAGAAGATGAGCCACCAAACCACCGAAAATGTGACAATGGCACCAAAGACGTTCATGCTTCTTCAAGCTCGATCAGGCAGCCCTGCATGTCTTTCGGATGCAGAAAAATTACCGGTTTGCCGTGCGCACCGCGACTTGGCTTGCCATCTCCCACAAGTCGCGCTCCTT
>CAYPOV010000291.1:0-5811 GCA_964412385.1 uncultured Geminicoccaceae bacterium | reverse complement strand
CGCCTGCAGTCGACTGCGGTGAAGACGACGATCACCAGCGGCCATGAAGAAATTCAAGAGCGCCGCGGTTTTTCCTGGATCGACAAATACCGCGTGATCACCCGCAAGACCAAAACCGGCCGCAGGATCATGATCGCGGTCGAACTCACCATCAATGAATGGCTCTGGCGGGCACTTGTCGAAAATCGCCGGGTGCTCACCATCAATCGTGACTATTTTCACCTCTCCATGGGCCTCGAGCGCCGCCTTTATGAGCTCGCTCGAAAACATTGCGGCTACCAGGAAGCCTGGCGCATCGGCCTTGCGAGGCTCGCCGAAAAATGCGGCAGCTCGCGCGGCCTCAAGCAGTTCAAAAGCGAGATCTCCAAGATCATCAACCGAGACAGTCTTCCCGACTATCGCTTGATGTTCGAGAGCGACCGCCCCGCCAAGGAGGGGCTCGCGGGACTGATCATCGTCGTTATACCGCGCACCGGACTCGCCAAGCGTGCCGAAGATGCGGCCCTCATTCCGCCATCGGCTGACACCATCGAAGACCGCCTTTCCCTGCGCCCCAAAACCTTGGAGAAAGCCCGTCAATCCTACCCGGGCTACGATATCGACGGGCTGGTCCGGGCCTGGCGTGACTGGACCTTCGGCACCGGCGAGAACTTGCGCGACACCGACAAGGCTTTTCTGGCCTTTTGCGAGACCTACACCACCAATCACCCACTTCAGGTCTGAGCAACGGCACGCCGGACCTTTTCTTCGTCACGTCACGGACCGCACAAACGCCCATCAGCACCCGATGGGTCTCCTCAATCCCCAGGTAACGTCACTTTGCGGACCTCGCCACAAGCACTTTCATCACATCACGGACCAGTTGAGCCTGTTCTTCGTCACTTCACGGACCGACATCAGGTCGCTTGGCATCGCCGTACCTTCTCTCGCCCTCATTTCATCGTCACGTCGCGGACCCTTACGCCCGTTTTTTCGTCACATCACGGACTTCACGCAAGAAAATGCCCGAGAGGCTGCCGCATCGGCTACGAAAAGAGCAGGGGAGCCCGAAAAAACACCGCATTCCGCTTCGTCACAACACGGACTGAAGCTTGTGGATTGCTTCGGTACATCGCGGACTGTTCAGGGGAAAGTGTCGTCACAGCGCGGACTTAGTCTCGTCACTTCACGGACCACGCATCATCACTTCACGGACCAAGTTTCGTCACAACGCGGACCAAGTTCGAGGCTTATCCTCTTGATTCCGAACCGAAAAACACGACCAAAATTGACCGTAACTCTTCTTAACGAGTCTTAACAGACTCTAACGCTTTTCTAGAAGCGTTCGACCCAAGGCCGTAGCTCGATTTCCCAGCTCCAAGCACTCCTTTTCTGGGAAAGGATCGCCATCATGCTTTCGGCGATGGCGTCGGGATCCAAAAACCGGTCCGCTTCACCGCCCTCTTGCTCGATGATTCCCCGGCGCTCACTGCGAACGCCGCCATCGATCACGAAATGGGCGACATGGATGTTCTGCGGCGCAAGTTCCCGCGCCATGCTCTGTGCCAAACCGCGAAGCGCGAACTTGCCCATGGCGAACGGTGCTGACTTTGCATAGCCTTTCACGCTCGCCGAGGCACCTGTGAAGAAAATGGCCCCGTGACCGCGTTTAACCATGCGTTTTGCCGCCTCTTGAGCGACCAGGAATCCGCCGAATGACGACACGGCAAGAGTTCGTTCAACGCCATCGGGATCGAGTTCCACGAAAGGACCTTGAATACGATAGCTCGGATTGAAGTGGACCAGATCGAGGTCACCGATTTCGCTATCGGCACTCTGGAACAGCCTGGAGACGTCATCTTTCTTGGAGACATCACAGGAGAATGTCTTGGCACTGAGCGCTGAGGCCTGCTCCTCGAGCTTGTCCGTGTTCCGCGCTGACAATGCGATCTGCCAGCCTTGTGCTTGGAGCTGGCGCGCGAACGAGGCACTGATTCCGTCACCTGCGCCGACAATCAAAGCCTTCTTGCTCATCCCTGCGCTCCCCGCCGTAAGTTTACGCCCAAACCTTAGATGAGACGTCCATGGGTAGGATCAAGCTCGGCACTCGGTTGATAAAATTGACGGTTTCTCAAAAAACTAGGCTTTATCCGCCTCTTCAACATGCCTAGCCTCTTCAATATGCTGGATGGAGATTATTGACCAAGCAAAGGCTCCGCTACCGCCGTGTCTTCTTCTGGCTTTGGATGGTTCCGACGATACCCTGGTTCATTCTCGCGATCATTCAAACCCTCGGAGCTTTCGTTCTCGACGATGGCGGCGACGTCAGCGCTTCGTGGGTCCCGGTTGTCGCCACCGCATTCCTCTCCCTTGTGTTTCTTCTGCCGAGTGCCTGGCTTTGCCGACGCTGGGTCCATCCAACCGATCACGCACGCATGACCTCGCTCGAGCAGCGCCGAGCCTCCCTGGCGTTCGTCATGCATACCGCACTGGTTGTGATCACTCTTCAGATTCCTCTCTACCTCAATATCCGGGCAGGTGAGCTCTTGCAGGGTAGCGAGGCCTACACGACTGCTTTGGTCTGGGCTGTGGGCGGTGTCCTGACGAGCCTGACCACCGCCGCCATTGTCGGCTGGTACGCCATTCGAAGCGTGCGCGTCGACTAGCACAAAACCTTTTGCTATTGATCGCGAAAGCGATTGTCAGAAACGAACCAACTGGTTACTCAGGCCACGTTACAACGAACAACGGGAGAGCACTATGCACAAGCTTCTCGGATCTGCTGCCGTCTTGGCCATGCTGGCGGGCCTAAGCCCGGCACTTGCTGCCGATTGGCAGCCCGACAAACCCATCACCATCATCGTACCATGGTCGGCTGGTGGCTCCACCGATCAGGTGACCCGCGTTGTCGCCCCCATCCTCGAAGAAGGGCTAGGGCAGAGCGTGGTTGTGGTCAACCAACCGGGTGCTTCAGGATCGATCGGCACCAAAGCTGCTCTCGATGCACCGCGCGACGGCTATACCTGGACCGCGAACGCCATTGCTAACAACGCCACCTACACGGTCACAGGTCTGATCGACGACACCGACATCGATGACTACCGGGTCTATCTGCATGTCGCCAACGTGCCCGTGGTCAGCGTCAACGCCGATTCGCCCTTCCAGACCATGGAGGATTTTCTCGCCGCTCTCGAAGAAGGTGGCGACGCCGTCACCGTGGCGACCGCAGGCGTGAATTCTTCGGGCGGCATGGCGATTGCAGCCATCGGTGCTGAAGCCGGTGAGGATTATCGCATGATCGCCTATGATGGCGGCAATCCTGCTGTGATCGCGACCGCAGGCGGAGAAGCTCAGGCAACCACGCAGCTCGCCGTCGAGCAATCGGAGTTGATCCGTGCCGGCAAGCTACGCCCGCTGGCAGCCCTCAGCAATACGCCCGTCGAGATCCAAGGGGTCGATCCGATCCCGCCGATCACTGACTTCCTCCCCGACATGCATGTCGCTGCGGACTATTTCGGTGTTTTCATCCCAACGGGCGCTCCCCAAGAAGTCTATGACACGGTCGACCAAATCTGGGCCGAGCAGGTCATGGCCTCCGATGCGCTCAAAGGCTATGCAACCGAGCGTGGCGCCGTCTTCGATCCGTCCTATGGGGATGACGCGCGTGCCAAGGCCATGCCTGTGGTGATCGCGGAGGCCTGCGCCCGTGTCGACCGCAATGAGGCGGTTGTCGATCCGAGCGAGATCGGCATCGACTGCGAGACCATGACCGAGACCAAATAAGGATTTTGAGGAGGGCAGGGGACACCTGTCCTCCCATTTCCCATGCGTCCGGCCCGTCTCGACTTTCTCACCAGCCTTGTTCTGCTGGCTCTCGGGCTTGCCGCCCTTTACGGCGGTTGGAGCATGGACCGGTTGGAGATCCGCCGCATTCATCCGGCAAGCATTCCAGGGCTGGTGCCGATGCTTTTGGGTCTTGCCCTCACCGGGTGTGCCGGGCTCCTCCTTAGCCAATCGATCCGCGCCGGCGGCCATCGGTCCTCAAACGAACCATCATCTCTCCCCGAAGGTAGTGCGAAACGGCTGTGCATCGCTTTGCTGCTCACGCTCGTTTACCCGCTGATCCTCATCGGCTGGCTACCGTTCGAGTACGCCACGGGACTCTTCGTTTTCCTCTTCATCGCCCTATTCGAATGGCCCGAATGGAAATCAGCGCTGCAAAAGGCCGTTGGTCTGGCGACATCGGCGCTTCAGGCGGTGATTGTGGCGCTCGTCGTTGCCTATGTCTTCCGTGAGCTTTTTCTCGTCCGCTTGCCATGACCACCCTTGAGCTTCTCGCAGCGGCATCCGCTAATCTCCTAACGGTTCAAGCGCTGATCAATGTC
This sequence comes from uncultured Geminicoccaceae bacterium, assembly GCA_964412385.1. GTDB lineage: Bacteria > Pseudomonadota > Alphaproteobacteria > Geminicoccales > Geminicoccaceae > JBGSYN01. The sequence continues at coordinate 1,447 of CAYPOV010000291.1, read as the reverse complement.
CTTTGGGCGACGCTTCTCGGCATTATCGTGGGCTCGCTGCCGGGTCTTACCGCCACCATGGGCGTCGCCCTTCTGACCACGCTCACCTACAAAATGGCGCCCGATCAGGCGATCCTGGTGCTGATCTGCATGTATGTGGGGGCGATTTATGGCGGCTCGAGGAGTGCCATTCTCCTTAACATTCCAGGTACTCCCGCCAGTGCCGCCACCTCACTCGACGGGTTTCCTCTCGCTCGAAAGGGTCTGGCAGGCTACGCCATGGCGCTTGCCACGGCCGGCTCCTGCCTCGGCACGCTGATCGGCCTCATCCTGCTTGCCTTCGTGGCACCGATCCTCGCCGAGTTCGCCCTCGATTTCGGCTCCTATGAATTTTTCTGGCTGGCCCTTTTCGGGGTGATCATCTCAGGCCAGCTCACCGCCGGCACGACACCTCTCAAGGGCTATATTGCCGGCATATTAGGCCTTCTTGTTGCCATGATCGGCATGGAGGGCATTCACGCTCATATCCGGTTTTCCTTCGGCATCGAGGACCTCAATGGCGGCATAGCGCTGATCCCGGCCATGGTGGGAGCCTTCGGCTTTGCCGAGATTCTCACCGTCATGGCCGGCAACAAAGCCAGCATCGTTACCGACAAGACCGACCGCGTGCTACCCAAGCTCAAGGATCTATGGGCCTATCGCTACACCATCGCGCGCTCGGGTGTGGTCGGCACGGGCGTCGGTGTCATTCCGGGCGTCGGCGAAGATATCGGGGCCTGGGCGTCCTATGCCATCGCCAAGCGTACCAGCAAGGAACGCGACAATTTCGGCAAGGGCTCCATGGAAGGGCTCACCGCAGCCGAAACCGGCAACAGTGCGGTCGTTCCCGGAGCCCTGATCCCTGCACTGACGCTTGCCGTGCCCGGCTCCGCACCCGCTGCCGTGTTGATTGCAGCCCTTTTCATCCATGGCGTGCGGCCAGGCCCGATGATCATGCTCGAGCAGCCGCAGTTCATCTACAGCGTCGTCTTGATGCTCGCCATGGCGACCATCGCGATCCTGATCTACGGCCTCAGCCTCACCCGCCTTCTCGTGCTGGTGCTCCGCATCTCCCGCGAACGCCTGATGCCGATCGTCTTCGTGCTCTGCGTGATCGGCCCCTTCGCCATCACCCAACGCATGTTCGACGTCTGGGTGATGCTGTTCTTCGGTGTCGTCGGCTTTCTCTTGAGGCGCATGGACTATCCGATGGCACCCTTGGTGCTCGGCATCATCTTGGGCGATCTTCTCGACAAGAATCTCCGCCGCGGGCTCACCCTCTCCGATGGCAGCCTTGAGCCCTTCTTCACGCGGCCGATCTCAGCTGTCTTCGTCGTGCTTATCCTTTTGACGATCGCCATGAGCCTTCCTTTCGTTCGCAAGGCGACAACGCGGATCGCTGCACGATAGGGCATGTGGTTTTCGAATT
>CAYPOV010000290.1:0-5812 GCA_964412385.1 uncultured Geminicoccaceae bacterium | reverse complement strand
CGTCGGATTCTTGGATGGCCCGATGCGATAGGGCACGGTCTCGACGAGTTGGGGCTCGGCGGCGTAGTTCGACATCGGTCCCACCATTCCGATGGCGGGAGACAATTTGGCCAGTCCGGTAAGTTGGTTGAGCCAAGCGTCGGTCACAATCGTGTCGTTGTTGAGTAGCACGATGTACTCGCCCCGTGCCGCTTTGAGAGCCGACGACACGAGGTCTCCGATTCCCAGGTCCGTCTCGGTCCGCACGACTTCGATGCGGACGTCCGAAAGAGCTGTCTGAAGCCCTTCCAGGTAAGCGGCCGTGCCGTCGAGCGAGCCGATGTCGAGGAACACCAACTCGAACGGTCTACGCGAATGCTTGAGCAAACTCGGTATGCACAATTTGGTGTATTCGAGTTGCCCACAACACGGAATGAGGATCGACACCAAGCCCGGAGGTGCCAACACGCTCACAGGTTGGGTATCGGGAATGTTGGTGGATTCTACGTCTTTTTGGGAAGTGCGGTATTCTTGGCCTTTGGGTTCCATCGTTGTCTCCTGGGGTGCTTTAGTTCGAGTTGGTTTGGGACGGTCCTTCGGGCTTCGGTGGCTTTGGGTTGCCGTTGGAGCCGTCGGGTCGGAACTTGCTCACCAGATTGATAAGCAACAGATATTCCTGTTGGTGTCGCATGGCTTGCAGCGAGACCGTTTCTTGGAGCTTCTGCAGGAACCGTTCCTGGTATGGAAAAAACACGATGGAAGTCTCAACAAGCAACAATGGCAGCATTCAGAGCCTATTTGACCAGCACGTAAAAAAACACCCCCTGAAATAAGCATGTTTTTAAGTGCTTATGCTTGGAGATTCATTTTTGGGATTGCAACCTCGCTTTGATTGGAGGCTGCGAGAAAACCATGATTTGCACGGTGTAAGATTACTTATACCAGTTTCCTTCGCCGAGAGATCGAGCAAAGCGAGGGCAAATATGTATGTATTATTCGGTCGTGTCCCAGCATTTCACTTTTCCATCACAGAGAATGGAGTTTTCATGCCAGGTGCTTTCTGCCGACCGTTGCTTACTTGTGGACAGGTTTGCTTTCTATGTTTTCTGTCCCTTGCGATTTTGCCTTCTTTGTCTGGTTTTGCGCCACCACCGAAATCTGGCAAACACTGTGATCGCTATAGTGATCCGTTGCCTCCCCAGGCTGTTTGTCGCTTTGGCTCCGTTCGGCTTCGTTATCGAGATCGGTTGACCTCCGTCCAATTTTCCCCAGATGGAAAATTGCTCGCAACCGAGTCGCTTTGGCGGTTTTTGGTGTGGGACACGAAAACGGGAAAAAAGATTGCAAAGATCACAGGTTTTTCCCCCGTCACCTACACATTTTCTCCTGATGCGAAGAAGCTCGTTCTGGGTACGAATTCTGGCACTCTTTCGATCTACAATATCCGCACTGGGAAAAAGAAAACAATCAAAACGATACACAACCAACTTTGGTCACTGTCAGTTTCAACCAACAAATCGATTTTGACATCCTTTGGGACAATCAAAGAGGGGGGCCAACTCGCAATTTGCTACTGGAACTCTTGCACATGGAAGATCTCCAAGAAACTTGTGATTCCTACAAATGGGGAGGTGGCTAAAGCCCTATTCGATCCTCAAACCAATACTGTTCTCGTCAAAGATGCGGATGGTTTGCGCTACTGGAGAATCTCGCAGGGAATGGTTCGGAGACTTCGTTCCCCAACAAAACGCTTGAGCTGGTCTGTGAGGTGGAGTCGGAATGGGAAGTGGTTTGCTGAGAGAAAACAAAAGCAGGTCGAATTATGGGATGTCGTCAAGAAGAGAAGGCTTCATCAATTTAGGGAGAAGGACACCATTGACCGAATGAGGTTCCATCCTTCGAAATTCCAGCTTGTCACTACCGCTGGTAGTTTCTTTTCCGTCTGGGACATTGCAACTGGAAAACGACTTCTCCGACAACGAACTTCTCACTGGTCTACACTCGATGTTGCTTTCTCTCCTTCTGGGCAATTGATGGCTATGGTGGGACGTGGCAGCAACGCAGTCTTTTTGTGGGATTGGAAAAAGAAAAAATTAGTTCACCAATTCTTTAGCCACAGAGACACGATAAATACGATCGCCTACTCACCGGTGCTGAATATCGTTGCGAGTGGAACAATTTGCGGAATGATACGGTTCTGGGATGCAAAAACAAGCAAGCATCTTTATCAAATTTCAATAGAAGATGCTGTGATGTCCAAGTTGGCTTTCTCTCCTGATGGAAAAACCCTTGCTATCGGAATGTGTGGCGATCTCACGAAAACGAGCCCGAATCTTGCTCTCTGGCATCTCCCGACAAAGAAATTTCTGCACAAGTTCTATGATGAACCAACCCAGCAATGGGGGGCTAGGACTCGCGCGATATCGTTTAGTGGTGATGGCAAAAAAATGGCTGCATCGGATGGGCTTCGGCGGGTCACGATCCGAGATCCTCGAACAGGTAAAACGCTCCAACGCATTGCCTGCGAGGATGCTTCCTACGTGTCACTTTCTCCAGATGGTCGCATAATTGCACTCAGCGGAAATAAACCAGAACTGCAAGTATGGGATCTGACTCAGAAGAGACTTCTGCGAAAAATACCCTACCAGGTCCCATATGGCGATGGTGTCCGTGGCATTGATTTCTCCCCCAATGGTCGGATGTTTGTTTCAGCGGTGGCTCTGCCTACCCCAAGAGGGACAATTATCCAATTATGGGAAACACTAACGGTCCAGAAACGTTTTGAATTTAAGATCAAGGTCTGGAGAATCCACGGGGTCCAATTTAGTAGCTGTGGAAAATATCTTGTCTGCCATCTCGGACTTAATTCTCCGATCACGTTGATCATCTACGATGTGCTTACTGGGAAAAAAGTGAAAGAGATTCAAGGCCACGATGGTGAGATTAAGTCATTTTTTGTTTCGCGGAAGAGACCAATTGTTATCACAGGAAGTGATGATTGTACAGGCTTATTGTGGGATTTGCATAAGTTGATTCATTCGAAAAAGAGGATGTGTAAGTGTGGTCAGGTAAGAGAGTGACGTTACCATCACTGCCTCCCCTAAGAACCGGACGTGCGAGTTTCCCCGCATCCGGCTGGAGCCTTCACGAACGCCCCTCGCGGGACGCAGCCTTACCACACCACCCTTGCCCCCATAATGGACTTGCCGATGACAGTTGGCAGGCACAAGCACGGGGGTTCTCCACCAGGTTGCTACCCCCTGGACGTGTGGTCGGGTAAGAGAGTGACGTCACCGTCACTCCCTCCCCTCGCGGGAGTCGGCGGGTCCAAATCACGATATCCTGACGGCTACCTGGACATCCGACTTCGAAGCACTCACCCAGACGCTCACACGATCCACGACGTCGGGCGAAACGACTACCGATGTTGCCGAGACGACTTTGACCTCCGACGAACTGGGGCGAGTAGCAAGCATCGTCCACGAGAAGTCACTCGATTCTTCGGTCCTCGCCGAATACTCCTGGGATTACGACGAACTCGGTCGGTTGGTCGAAGAAGTCGATGGCGACATCACCAAGACATATAGCTACGACGAAACCGGACAGCTGACCGGTGTCTCCGTCGTGGACGACATGCAACAATCCATCCCGAGTTTCGACGAAGAATATGACTATGACGCTGGCGGAAATCGGGACTACGACGGTGTCACAGGCGAGGTCGATGTCTATAACCGGCTCGTCGACGACGGGACCTGGGAATACGACTACGACGCCGAAGGGAATCTGGTCAAGAAGACCCAGGGACCCGACGACGAAACGTGGAAGTACACCTACGACCATCGCAACCAATTAACCAAAGCCGAAGAATACGACCAGGATCCCGACGACGAGGACGAAGACGCCGTCCTCCAGATGGTTGTCGAATACACCTATGATATCTTCGGCAACCGCGTGGCCAAACAAATCGACGGGGACAGTCCGTTGTCACCAAGTGCTTCTCAAGACGGCACGGTCGACTTCGAGGAGTGGTACGTCATAGAAGGCTGGAATCCGGCCAAACCTGAACCGATTGGCAACGAGAACTACGATGTTTGGGCTGACCTGGATGAGAACTTAGACTTGAAGGTGCATTATGTTCGTGGTGATCAAGTGGACGAACTGCTGGCCCGGGTGGATTCCTCGGGGACCGAAGAGTGGTTTTTGACCGATCACTTGGGTTCGGTACGAGACATCATCGAGAACACGTCTTCGGCAACTGTGGTGAAAAGCTACGATTACGATTCGTTCGGGAATGTCATCGCCGAGAGCGGATCAGGAGACGCGAGTCGTTACCAGTGGACCGGACGTGAGATTGACGTAGAAACCGGCCTGCAGTACAACCGAGCGAGGTACTTTGATCCGGCACTAGGACGTTGGCTCAGTCAGGATCCGATTGGGTTTGAGGCTGGGGATTCGAATTTATATCGCTATGTCAATAATCAACCAGTGATGATGACAGATCCGAGTGGATTTGTCTGGAGCCGCCCTAATAGGCAGCAAAAAATCCCGTTCGCACATACAGTACCAGGGGATCCCAAGAAAGATACAATTGCAACTCTTGCCACCTCTTGGGATGTAGGCCTGGATGTCTCAGACTATAAGTCTTGGCTTACCGTTACGGAGCTAGCAAAAGGAAAGAGCAATATTGTGGATGTAAAATGGCAGAAAGGGGATGAGAATCTATCGATAAAAGAGTTGGTGAGCAAGAAGCGCTTTTCCGCGAAAGCATCATTCTGGGTACCAAACACTGTTATCAGTTATTGGGGTGGAGAGGGAAATGGGGTCGGTCGGTTAGCTGTTGGGTGGGATAGGGCGATCACGAATCTTAAAAAGCGTGGATTTCACATTGTTGAGAAAGGATTCAAACGGATCCCACTAAGAATTGATCCAGTTGATCCGTTAACTGCAAACCAATTACGGCAACTGTTGTTTGACAAAACTGCGGACAAATCATTATACGGTCTGTATTTTTGGGGACATGGAGTTGATTTCGGCAATGGAAAGACCTTCGGATACCTTACAGATGGTGATACCTTTGGCAATCTCGGGAAGATTTCATCATGCTTTTCATTTAACAAGCTTCCCAAGAAAGCACGGGATTTTGTATTTTCATGGGACCAAATTTCACCCACAAAGACTGGGGCAGAAGGACGACTGCAATACAAATTAGCCGGAGCACTGATGTTTATGTGCTTCGGTATTCATGGAGTTGATGCGGTAACGAGCACCAATCGAACTTTCATTCATGGTCGGACCGATATTCTCGTTCCGGTGGGACAAATCGGCAAAGTTGAAGGAGCGCTGACGAGATATCTCGACAACCGAATCGTCGTGCGTTTTGAAAAGGACGATGCCGAACTGGAGATGGACCTCAGCTGCATCCGAGTTCCACGAATGCACGGCGAAGCCTAATGCGGGACACGCGTGGGTTGGACGCAGTTGACACGCGAAGGCCGGGAAATGGTTGCCGATCTGATTTAGCTGTACTCAAGTCAAACGTGAATCGGTGTCACTGTTGCCATTTCAACTTCCAGTGAGAGCCCAACTTTCCCGTTTGAACCTGCGACAAACAAGACAATGCGGATCCTGCCACATAAATCATCTGTGTGGTTACGACTTCCATGGCAAGTCGTGAAGTCATTGGTTGCGCGAAGTCGAAATGTGTGATAGAGAATAGCGTCGCATAAAGTTAGTTATGATGCACTACATCAATTCCCCGTCTCCCTTCCGTGATACTCCATGCCAGCGTTTGTCTGCCTTCTCCGAGTACGAGAATCTTCGTTTCCGGTCAAGA
>CAYPOV010000289.1:0-5821 GCA_964412385.1 uncultured Geminicoccaceae bacterium | reverse complement strand
TTTCCAAGGGCATTCCACCGTGAATCGTGCAGCACTCAAAGCCAAGATTGGGCAACTTGCCGACAAGAAAATCGAGCGTGTCTTTATGCTCGGTGAAGATCAGAAGCCGTTCGTCTGTGCCAGAAATGTGCTTCGAGATCACATCCCGCAACTCTTCAAACTTGGTTTCCTTGACGTTGCTGCGTTCCATCTGCCGAGCCAACTGGACGAGTTGATCGAGTTCCGCAATTTCGGCTTGCAATTCGGCCATGTTTTCCGCCATCGTCAGCCGTTCCACCAGATCGTCTTCAAACCTCCAGCGGTCCTCTTCGGTCAGGTCTTCCAAATCTTCGGGCAACTCCCCGTATTCCTGCCTGATCTTGCCGAGTTTTTCCAAGTCTTTGAGCCGTTTGCGGCGACGTTCCAGTGACAAGCGGATAGCGGCGAGACTGGAAGCCAAACGGCGTTGCAGAACGGTGAGCGCCAATCCGACATTGCGATTCTCGGCGGCTTCAGCCCGCTGAAAGTTCTGTTGGACATATTCCGTGACGGCGCTGTATAGCCGCAATTCATCCGATGAAAGTTCGTATGGAAGCGTTTTGACGTGCCTGGGCGGAAAGCAAGGTGAGCCGTCAAACTTCTTCATGTCTTCCTTGAGCCGACGAACCATGATCCGGTTTTCATCATGGGCGCTGGCCTCGGCAAGAATTTGGCCGGTTACATAAAGGTCTTGATCGAGCAATTGCAACAAGAGAGCAAAATTGTCGGGATCGCCTTTGTGCGGCGTGGCGGTCAAGAAGAGATAATGATCCGTGTGATCCCGCAGAAACTCTCCAAGCTCGTAGCGTTGCGTCTTGTCGATCTTCATGCCATAACGATACGCCGCCATTTTGTGCGCCTCGTCCACGATACACAAATCCCAATGAACGTCCCGCAGCATCGAAAGGATGTCTTCCTGGCGAGCGGTGAAATCAACGGAAGTAATGCACTGCGGAGAATCTTCCCAAACATTGCGCCCGTAGGCGGCATTGATGGTCGCTCGGTTGATGACGGTGAAGGATTCGTTGAATTTATCGTGGAGTTCCCGCCGCCATTGATCGGTTAGACTGGCGGGTGTGATGATGAGCGTGCGCTCGATCAATCCCCGAAACTTCAGTTCCTTGACGGCCAACCCAGCCATGACCGTTTTGCCCGCACCGGGATCGTCGGCAATCAAAAAGCGGATTCGAGGTTGCGTAAGCAGGTGGGCATACACCGCATCCATTTGGTGCGGCAGCGGATCAACCTGGGAAACCGAGACTGCAAAATGAGGATCGTACTGAAATGCAAGACGAATACGATGGGCTTCGGCGGCCAAACGGAAATGTGTTGGATTGCCGTTGAGCGCCGCCACTTCACCGGATTGCGTGATCTTGATGGAGTTTTGGAAATCTTCGGGCTTGAGCAGTTTCGTCCAAAACTTCTTGGTGTGCGTACCGACCGCCTGAATCTCAATCCGGCCCCCACGGGATTTTGCCGTCAATACTTTTACCGGCTCCGTCCAGTGCGGCCCTTCAAGCGTTGTGCCTTCACATAAATGTTTCACTAATTCTTCCATAGAGGAGATGCCTAGTGGATTGTAATTTCCTGCGCACAGAACGTTCGGTCACAGTCGCTTGATCCATCACGGTCACAAATATTTCTTTACAGCACGATAAAACTCCGCCAATCTACATTCTCCAGGCCGTTCCCTCGGGCATTTTTCCGGTTTGCCACGGCTGCCTGTTGCATTTGCAGCCTGCGGGAATTTCTTCAACAGTATCGTTGTGGAAGGCTAATACGGCAAACTCTGATTTTATTCCAGTAAAAAGCGGGTCACAATTGCCGACAGGCGTTAGCTTTACTAAACAAGATCCTGCTTGTATTCCCTTTTCCACGTTCGGCAAGTACATAAACGCAGCCCCTCTCATTATATGGATTACTCGTGCTTGGCGCACGGTCATCAGTCGAGTAGCATTTATTCACTTCTTTTCGTCCCTCCTGTTTTGTTGGTCAACTGTTTATGCTCTTAAAAAACATATTAAAATGCCTTAAACATCTGTTTCGGGGGACCATGTTCCCTTGAGGTTTTTGGCAATCCACAAAAATAACAAGTTTCAAGTTTCTTTTTTCCTCATCCTATTTCCTTAAACTAAATCCATCAACAAATCTAACTCACTTTGCGCGCGCGTCCGACACAAGCAGCGCTTTAAATGCAGCAATCTTCGCGTTAGCAGGCATTTCCGGGTGTCGCACTATTGCAATGAGTTGCTCGACCAAACCCGGTTTCTTGGCGTCAGACACCTCCCACCCGTTCCGCAATGCTTCCATTACCAAAGTCGGCAATCCCCGCAAGTCCTCCTCTTGTGCGGACGGCGGAACGCGCTCGTCCCGCAAGGCTCCCTCTGGGGTAGTTTCAATGATGCCCGCAAGCTGGCAATCCTCGCGGAGCTTGGCGAATTTCCGTCTGAGCTTTTGCCGCTTTTTCCGTGCCTTCGATGTGGGGTGACTACTCATATTGTTTGTCTCAGGGCGCAACGGGAGTTAGGTCCTTCACAAGGCCCCCTCTATTCGGTTGGTGTCATGCCTTCGATGCGCAAGATGGCTGGAAGTCTTGCAATTTTGGCGTCCGGGATTGGTCGTCTCCGGACACCGGCATGGCCCGGCCCGCCGAGCAGCCTGGTGCTGTAATTGAAAACGGCAATCGGATTCCAGCAAAGTTATTTTACCATGCCCGCGCGCTCCGTAGCCGGTCTTCGACTTGGCATGGTCGTTGCTCTTACCAGCTTCCACCGAGGATGCGGTATATTTGCACAGTGCGGAGAGAGTCCCGAAGGTAAGATTCAGTCCGTGGAAGTCAGCGAGGATTTGAAGCTTGGCCACAATTCGCAAGGTCTGGGCGTTCCCCTCAAAGAGAAGGAAATCTTTCACCAACTCGCTTCGGTCGTTCATCAACTCGCGCAATTTGCTCTCGGTGATATGATGACAGAACCACTCTTGGATCGCGTCTTCCCCAGAATGGCCGAACGGCGGGTTACCCAGGTCGTGAAGCAAGCCGCAAGTCGCAGCAATCGCCGACCCCCAGCACTGCCGCTTTGGCACACTCGACCCGTGAACCGGGTCCGTTCTCGTGTGTTAAGTAACTCGTCCCTGACGGCCCGGCCTTGCGGGATTTATCCCGGCCACGCCAGACTCGCTAGCGGACTCCCGTTCTCTTGCAGCCTTCTTCTTGGCCTTCTGCCTGCGATTGCGTGCTTTGCTGGTCGGGTGCGATTTACGCTTGCCTGTTTTACTCGGCTCTAGTGTCACTGAAATTTCCTCCCCACGTTTACTGGCCCCGCCGGGCCTCGGCACTTCCGGTACCTCCAGTATACCTGCCCGGAAATAGGGTATGAAAAATTGATTCTCCGTTGCCAATAGGGCGACGGTTACCTTCTCTTAATTCGATGCGGCACGGCAATAGGGCACGGCACGGTTGCCGGCAAATTGCGAAATAGTAACCCCGCTATTTCGCATTTCCGCCCCCGACCGTGCCATGCCGCCTTGCTATTTCGCAGAAATCGGCATCAGCTGTGCCGTGCCACCGTTCCGAATGCCAGCCCCCCATCAAGTCCTTGAATTCCGGTGTTAGCGTGTAGATATTTTGTTGCTGAGCCGCTGCAATGTTGGCGGCTAACTTGCTGGTCTCCGCCCCTTCACCGATTGGCGTTCCCCCGTTGCCCATTCCCTTAGTACATATTCCCAACATGCAAAAGTCCTCCATAACTTCGTGGACGGCTGATTGGCTCAACGTGAGCGCCTCCTCAATTTTCTTTGTGGAGACCGGTTCATTGCATGTCAGCAGGTCCAATACCTTACGTCGTTTGAGCGGCATAGAGTCAAACATAACCTCGGCGAGAACGCTTATGTCCTCGTCGTCGATTGTTGAACGCCCGCCTATGAGAGCCAAGCCTTGCCCCAGCTTGAATAGCTGTTGTGCGATCCGTGATGGCCCTTCGGGTTCTGGTAAGTACTCAACCTGGTGGTTTCGGTCCCGCTCGACAAAGGTCCGGGCTTTGGCGAGGACCGTTGCGAGCTGGACGATGCTCCGTTTTTGTTCGTCGTCGCAGGTCGGCACGGTGTCCTGGTCAATGCCCGCCAGCACCCCACACGCGGCTCTGCGGAGTTCGTCTCTCATCTGGTTCTTACGCGGCGAGCCATCCAGTGCTCGCTCCGCCGCTTCCAGCGGGTCCGGGGCGGCATGACGAAATAGCAAGTAGCGTTCGCCCAGGCTGGTGTTGCGCCAAATCTTGTCAATTGCGGGGGTCACCCCGTCAATACAGTTGAAAGTCGCCTTATAGGAACGCGTGCCTACCATCGCGGTGTGAATTGCCTGTGAGCCGTCGAAGGCGTCGCGAAGCCGACCGAACAGTTTTTGTCTCTGGTCTTTCGGTGCGTCGATGGTTGGCGTGAAGTCTTTGATTGCCAGCGTCTTTCCGTGCAACTTCGGAAGCAGGCTATGGTCCTTGCCGTCCTCGGAATCTCGCCCGCTGACTAAGCCCGCCGGGGTCAACTCGGTCAGGGCATAGACGGTCGGCCAGTCCTGAACCGCACTGATTGTTTCGGTCTTCCCCGTGGACGGGGCACCCACAAGATGTATCCAGATCGGGTCGCCGGGAAGGTGGGAAGACGCTACAACCGCCAGCGTGACATCAAGGATGAGCGGTTCCGGCAGGTACAACCAGCGCTGGAACGTTGCACGCGCTTCCTCAAGTTTGACAGGCGCGACATCCCCGCGCGCCCGCTGGAATGTGATCTTCCAGTAACCGTCATGCTTGGCGTCCGCTCCCGCGTTCTCGCGGGCCGTTTCCCCAATGGTCCTGCACTCTCCCTCGCTAAAGTTCATACTTACTGCAATGTTCGCCAGCGCCAGGTCGGCTTCGCTCTGTGAGTGGTACTGCCCGTTCTGCTCGCCCTTGTATAAGGTCGCGGCCTTCGGGTTCCGCAGCAGGGTCGCCAGCTTGTCATCGGGCACGGGCACGCCGGGAACGGCACGGTTAGGGCCGAATTGCGAAATAGCAACATGCTTCTTGTAGACAGCCTCCAGTTCCGCTTGCCGCGATTGAATCGCCTCTGAGTAGCGTTCCAATCTTCGTCCAGTCATGGTGGCGAAGCGTGCGCGGTCGTAGATTTCAACGTTTTCATGACGGCACCGGTCCCCTGGCTTTTTCGCCCTCACGAAGACGTGCACGCCCTTACCACTGGGTGAAATCTCGCTGTAACTTTCCAGTTCCTTCAGTATCGACTCAGCCCACCTGCGGATGCTCTTGTTCACCGGATTACGGCAGTCGTCCAGGTCCACGAACACATACCCATCGTCGGGGACCATCGCGAACATCAGCCCCAAATATTTCCCAGTGGCCATGGATGCCACAGCCTCATCGAAAGTCGTCCAGTCGTTCGGATTCGTGCTACTAGCGCCCGCGCCGGTGCGCGGATTGATAGGCTTCTTATCCTCTTTCCAACAGACCCAGCGCGGCAGCGCCTTCAGTTCGGCTGGGATGTTGCGACCGATGCCCCTTGGTGCATTAGATATTGGCATCAGGCCACCCCTTCCTTCCCACAACCGGCAGCCGCCAGGCACCAGCACCACCCCGGCCCGCGTTTGTTGCGAAAGACCGTCGCGATCCGGCCGTCTGGAGTGCCGCGCCACCGGGCTTGAGGATCTCGGAGGGTGGCCCGGGTGGCCTGTTTCAGATAACTTGTCCGTGAAAATCGTGATATAATTGTCATAGATTATCTCCGAACCGCATCCCGACGCGCTTGCCAGTTTGTCGGCGGTGCG
>CAYPOV010000288.1:0-5850 GCA_964412385.1 uncultured Geminicoccaceae bacterium | reverse complement strand
TTTATGGCGGTGGCAATCCGTGAATTGTCAGATCGTCTTGAACCATTTCAGATACAGTTCTTGCGAAGCATTATCGGTCTTTCGATCATGCTCTCGGTGGTTGCAATAGGCTCCAAAGACAGGCTTGCCAGCCGACAATGGGGTCTCACAAATTTGCGCAATTTCATCCACGTGGCCGGACAGTTGCTCTGGACCTGGGGAATTGAGCTCCTGCCACTAGCAATGGTGTTCGCGCTCGAATTCACTTCACCGATCTGGGCGACGATCCTTGCCATCGTGATCCTCGGCGAGCGCATGACCTCAGGGCGAGGCATAGCCGTTGCCGCAGGCTTTATCGGCATCCTGATCATCGTCCGGCCAGGTCTCGGGATCTTCGATCCAAACATTTTGGTTGTTCTGACGGCAGCGATGTTTTTCGGCTGCATCAATGTCATCACCAAACAGTTAACCCGAACCGACACACCTCGTTGTATCGTACTTTGGATGTGCGCGATGCAGAGTGCGATTTTGCTCGCACCGGCACTATGGGTGTGGAATCCGCTTCTTGCCCAAGATCTTCCTTGGATTGTCGTGGTCGGTATCGGCGGTCTGAGCGCGCATTACTGCATGAGCCGCGCGTTTCAATTGGCTGATGCAGTTACCGTTTTGCCGATGGAGTATTTGCGGCTGCCGATGATCGGATTTGTCGCTGCAGCTTTCTACGGCGAGCCGCTCGATCCCTTCATTTATTTGGGGTCTTTGATGATTCTCGGTGGCATCTACGTCAACCTCCGCAACGAACGGCGGCGAAATCACGGTTAAAAAAAGACCTGCAAGCTCCGAAACCGAAGTTTACAGGTCAATGTCAGCCCTCAGCGCCCCGACCATGCACCAGGCCTCGATTTGCCGCTGTGAGGAAAATCACTTTTTTGGGAGCCTACGGGCCGATCGAACAAATAGCGTAAAGATACGATTCAAACATAACGCAATATCTTTACATTCGCTCGAACTTCGTTCAACTAATGCGTTATCCCACGATCTCACCTCGTCGCCTTCGAGACCCGCAAATAATGACTCTTGTTCGCGGTTCGGGAGACGAGAATGGTGCAGTCACTTGATGACGTTGACGGCGCGATCCAGCTCGGTGTTGATTCCATCCTCGAGCATTTTGCCGAGCTTGGTCTCAACCTCTCGATTGAGCGGGATTTTGACGATCTTCGCCGATTTCTCGAAAGCCAGGGTGCGTTCGCCAATCCGACCTTCGATCCTCGCGCGGTCGATTTGGGGACGGAGGATTTTTGGCTGCTGCTCCGATCTCCTGAGGATAACTCGGTCGCCTGTTCTGCCGAGCGCATCTTCGCCGACAGCGATTTCGATGAACTCTTGCAATCAGGCAAGCTCTGGCGGCGAGACGGTTTTGGCGAAGTCGAGGGACTGAAGGTTAAGACTTTTGGTTTCAGCGAAAATGTGAGCCATTCGGGCTCGACCTTTGTGGCGCCGGAATGGCGTGGCCGCGGCCTTTCGATGATGCTGACGTTTCTCTCGAGAGGTCTCGGTTTTCGCAATAGCGGTATCGCCCGCAACACAGGTGTTGTGCGCGAGCATCTCAAGTACAGCCCGGTTCCTCGCCAGAGCTACGGGTATCCGCATGTCGAGCTTTGTTGGGACGGCTTCTTCCCGCCTCTCGGTAATCCGGAAAAGCTCTACCTCTGCTGGATCAACCGACAAGAGTTCGCATCGAGCTGCCTCGAAATGCCTGACCACGAACGATATCCGGTACCGTTGAAAGCCATATCCGAAGGACGCCAGGCTTCTGATACCCAGGCAGGTTTAGGCGAGATGCAGACGACTAGTTGAAGGTCTTGATGCGGAGGTCTGTTACCATGTCGACAGGTGTCACCTGGTGGCAGATCATCAAAATACCGCTGACCCGTCGCCCATCATTGGCGTGGGGAAGCGCCATCATCAGGTGATACTCGTTATCATCGGCCATCGCGATGCGGATCGCCTGGAACAGTGCCGTTCCGGTGAAGGCGACCATGCCAAGATCGGCGCGCACCATCGCCCCCAAGGTAAGCTCGCTCTGCCGGCCCTTGAGGCCACCAAAGGGTGCCAAAGGCCCGAGTGGCCATTCCTCTTTTTGGCCCGCCGTGGTGTCGATCCACAGACCCTCTGGACATAATAGCTTGAATGCAGGCGTATCGACATCGGCACGCGCGGGCAGTAGGCCACCCGTCCGCTTGTCCATCCAGTATCGGTACGCAAGGTCCAATCCCGGCTGATCGGCGAGAAGATATTTGGGTAGCGGGCGCTTATCGATCCAACGCATAGACAAGTCTTCCTCGAGGCGATGAAGGTTTCTTCGTGGCGCCGTTGTCGGCGTTGTTCGAACCTTGCCATCGAGGTTGGAAATGAGCGTTACCGCGGGAGGGGAATCGGAAAGATGGCGCACCCGAATACGCGGACTTTGTGAGTTCCGGAACGCAGTGCCGTGCAACATTCTGCAACACAGTTTGTTTTCAGTTTCGCGGCTGACGGTGCCATCTGACGATCGAGCGAATGCGACGGATATCGCTCGATCACGCTATGCACGTTTTTGGTTGAGACCTAGATGGCCACTTCAAGTGCGCAATTGACTTTTGGCGGTGCCGGTGCGCTCCCGGCGAGAAAGCGGTTCAAAGAGCCGGCAAAAACACATCGCCCGCCACTTCCGGGTGCGAATGCGCTGGGCCGTGCCTATGCCAAGCAGCGTTCGATCACACTCGCACGTCAAGATGCGGCATTGGTGCAACAGTACCAGATGCGCATGCTCGTCCAAAAGGCTAAGGCAACCCGGTTTGGGCGCGATCACGGCTTTGCCGACATTGAACGTGTGAGCGAGTTTCAAGCCCAGGTTCCGCTGCGCACCTATAACCAGTTGTGGGACGATTATTGGAAGGCGGCGTTCCCGGTTCTCAATGATGTCACCTGGCCGGGCCTTCTCCCCTATTTTGCGGTGTCGTCCGGAACGTCGAGTGGCAAGGTCAAATACATCCCTTGTTCGCGCAGCATGGTGAAATCCAATCGGCGCGGCGCGGTCGATGTGATGGTGCATCACTACGCCAACCGTCCGGATAGCCGTTTGCTCGACGGCAAGATGTTTATCCTCGGCGGCAGCACCGATCTCACGGAGCATGCGCCAGGCATCAAAAGCGGCGACATCAGTGGTATCGCTGCGAGTGAAACGCCGATTTGGGGCAAGCCATTCCACTTCCCGCCGCGGGATCTCGCGCTTTCTGCCGATTGGGAGCAGAAAATGGCGCGCATCTTGCCAAGATCGGTGGAAGAAGACATCCGCATGATCAGCGGTGCGCCAGGCTGGCTCGCGATCATGTTCGAAAAGCTTGCCGAGCGCTTTGGCACGGGTGACCCGAGGATTGCCGATTTTTACCCGGAGCTGCAGCTGTTGGTTCATGGTGGCGTGAGCTTCGCACCCTACAAGAAGCGGTTCGAGTCGTTGCTCGAAGGCAGCAATGCCGAGCTCCGTGAAGTTTATGCGGCGAGCGAGGGCTTCATCGCCAGTGCCGATCGCGGCCCGGGTGAGGGGATGCGGCTCAATCTCGACACGGGCATGTTCTATGAGTTCGTGCCGGTCAGCGAACTCCACTCCGCCAATCCGACACGCCATTGGGTCGACAATGTCGAGACCGGTGTCGACTACGCGATCGTGCTAACGACATGCGCCGGACTTTGGAGCTATGTCATCGGTGATGTTGTGGAGTTCGTCGACACCCATCCGCACCGCATCATCATCAAAGGCCGCACAAGCTATATGCTCTCGGCGTTCGGCGAACATTTGACTGGCGAGCTGGTTGAGAAATGTGTCGTCGGTGCTGCCGATGCTCTCGAACTCGGGACCGGCGAATTCACGGTGGGAACCGAGTTCTCCAAGAACCGCGACCATCTCGGCCGTCACGTCTATGTTGTCGAGGTCGATGGTGGCTCACTATCGGCGGATCGAGAGATCGCCCTTGCCGATGAAATCGACCGGCGCCTTGGCGTTGCCAACGAGGACTATCTGGAACGTCGGATCATTCCTCAGGGTGTTCGGGCTCCCGTGGTTCATACCGTTCCCAGAGGGACCTTCACCCATTGGCTTCGCTCCCGCGGCAAATATGGTGGTCAGCACAAGGTTCCGCGCGTCGCGAGCGATTTCGCTGTGATCGAGCAAATCCTGGCGACAGGACGGCCCCACTAGCCGAAGCCTTTTGCTTGTCCCCTGCTGCCTGAGCGCTAAGTCTTTGGCAGCAACGGTTGGCGGGGGATCTTATGACATTGCGCGGCGTGATCAGGGTATTGGTGATTGCCGCGATCGCTATTCCACTCGCCGTCATTGTCGCTCTCAATTTTCTCGATTTCACGAGATTCCGGCCACAGATTGAGGTCCGGCTCAGTGATGCCATCGGCCGCAAGGTCGAACTCGGCGGCGAAATCAATCTCCGCGTGGATTACCGCCCAACGCTGAGGCTTTCCGACGTTACCATCGCCAATGCCCCTTGGGGCCGAGCGGACGCTTTGGCCTCCTTGGGCTCAGTGTTCCTTGAACTTGAACTTCTTCCTCTTCTGCAAGGCGATATCGTCATTGAAGACGTCCGTTTGGCCGACGTCGTGATCAATCTCCAAGAGAGCCAAGAACATGGCGATAACTGGGATATCGATGTCGATGTCGGAAACGATCAGAATGCAAGCGACCAGCAATCGGGTGGTAGCGGACCGAAGGTTGCGCTGCGCGTGTTGACCATTGAGACCCTGAATCTCCACCATACCGATCAGTTCGGGGCTACGGATTTCCAGCTTTCCAACGCCAGGTTCACTATCGGTGCCGACAATGAGCGGATCGATGGCAGGCTCGTGGGCGAGATCGAGGGATTTCCATTCGATATGACTTTGGGGCTCGCCTCGTTGTCCAAGCTTGTCGAAGGAAAAGGCCAAAGCGAGGCAACACTCGGCGGCGTTTTTGGCGGCGTTCAATTCGACGGCGAGGGTAGTGTGGCCATCGCGGATGGTAAATTCACCTACAAGGTCGAGACGGATGCGACGGCTCTCGAATTCACTAGGCTCGCACCGGATTTAAAGCCTATATTTCCCAATGCGCGACCATTTCAGGCGTCGGGCACCGTTGAGGGCGGCATCGAAGGACTCGAGGCAACAGGGCTCGAGGTAACGCTCGCGGATCAGAAAGCGTCGATCGATCTCGATCTCCGATATCCCCGAGAGGATCGGCACTACAAGGGAACCTTGCGCAGCGACCACCTCGTCCTGACTGATCTCCTGCCCCCAAGTGAAGCCGACGGCGATGAAGAAGACGACGACAAGGATCCACCCACGGCAGCCAAGATAGGCACGATGGATTTCAAGGTGCAGCTTGAAGCGCTGACTGGTCTCGGGCTGCCCGTGCGCGCGATCGATGGCGAGTTTACGGTCGTGGATCTGGAAAGCAAACTCGCCATTCATGCACTTGAAATCGCCAATCCCGATTGGGCGCGAGGTGATGCGCTTCTTAAGCTCGACGAATTTACACTCGATTTCAACTACGTCGATCTCGTTCAGGATCAGCTGACGTTTGATCAGGCTGAGTTGTTCTCAACAAAGGTGGCGTTGGAGACCGGCGACAATGGTGAAAGCAATTGGCAATATTTGAGCCTTCCGCAGGAACTGGAAGGTGGCTCCGATAGTGGGGGGCCACTTTGGCTCAAGCGGCTCAAGATCACGGATTTCGAGCTGAGCTATGCCGATGCGACATCCCGTTACCATGGCGGAATTGATGCGGCTTCGCTTAGGATGGAGCAACAGGACGCTGCACTTTCGGGCTTTCTTCAGGGAAAAATTGTC
>CAYPOV010000287.1:0-5899 GCA_964412385.1 uncultured Geminicoccaceae bacterium | reverse complement strand
GGAAGTTCTTTGGCATGGAGCAGCATGGAAGTTCGACGTCGCTCGTCGATGACCCCCACAGTTAAGGCAGCGTCGAGTGTTGCGCGAATATTGACCAACGCTTCCGAAAGAGGAGGATATCCGAAGCGTGGCGGGCCATGAACGACAGCGACCTCATCATCATCCTCGAGCGACCCGGTTGCAAAGGCTTCATAGACGTCACCAATGCCTATCATGCCATATCTCGCGAGTTCTGCGGCCCGCAGGGCCCCCATGCTGGATGCTCCGACAACGATTATGCCTTGAGCCATAGCCCATAATATCTCTTTATGCCAGACGGCGGGCATTGTGTGGAAAAAGCCGTCGACTAAGGCAATAACTTTGGGTGCAAATTGCGAAAGCCGATAGACATCACCTTGTGCTGCGGGCGGCAAGACTTCGAATTCAGGCGGGAGCTCGGCCAGATCGTTTTGTCGAAGGGAGGGCCCGACGAAAATCGCTGCCTCGATCGTGCGCCGGGCCATGGCAACTAGAGGATCCGGTTCGAACCCATGAGGTGCCGGCTGTAGCTCTCAGGCGGCCCCACAAGTCCCGGTACGATCACACGCACAACGGCAATGGCATCCTCGGTCATCCGGAAGACCTCGGCCACCGGAAACTCGTTGTAGTAGATCTCATTATACCCACACCCACGCAGACGCTCGACGATGAGGAAGACGTCGGCCTCCGCTGTGTCTGTGTCAAAACTCACAATCTCGTTGAAGTCTCGGCCGGAGCGGTGGGCGCGCGTCGCGAGCCCCCTATCGATCGAGGCTGGTGTCACAAAGGCTTCGTGGCCCTGATCGTCCCGCGCGCCAGACAAATAAGTAAGGCGCATTTGAGCCGCCTCGGTGATTGCACGCGTAAGCGCGACCTCGCGGCAAGGATGGCACCCGCTCCCGGCATCGGTGCGGGCACTCAAACGCTGCGGATTGTCACCTTCGCCTATGGCACAAACAAAAGCCGGAAGCCCGATGGCATTCGTGAGGTTCCATATCCCATAAACGAAACACGCCGACTCGAGCAGCTCGAGTAAACCTTGAATGCCCTCGTCGACAATCGTGCTAGGATCGATTCTTGTACCAATGCGAGCAGCTTCAATCTCCATCCATCGCGTTCGACAGTCTCGCTCGATCACCTCGCATAGAGCATGAACCAGAGCCTCGGCTGCCGAGTTGCCGGAAGCGAGCCCATTGCTGCTCGCATAGAACCATCCGTTGCCCTCTGGCTGCGGTAGCGTATAATTGGTGTGAATCAGTTCCGCCGGAGCCCAGAGTTCATCACCGGTAATAAGGTCCTTGCCTCGGCACCATTCGATTTCGACCTGCGCACCTGGAACCTCAGCGCCATGGCGAGGCAGTCTTGTCACATTGACGGTCCGTTGACGACATCCGGTATCGCCGATAGGTGCTCGCGCGAGCTCAAGCGGCACGGTTTCGGCGACAAAACCTTCAATCGCCTCCATCAGTCCCGAAACCTTGGCGGCGGTGAGCGTTAAACCCTTGCCCTGGCTGACGGAGATTGATCGAGAGTTCGGCCGGGTCACCATCACGACCGGAATGCCGATGCGGTCGAGGCCCGTGACGTTGGCGACCCTGGTGATCCCCGCCAGATCCTTCAATGGTTCGATGTTCTGCAGTGTTTGTTCGGGAGCAAGGACGCGATGCGTGCCCCGTCGATAGGTTTTCTCTAAGTGCTCGAGAGTTTGATGGCCCGTATTCAGTTTCATCGCCACCGTAGTCCCATCGGGGTCTTAACGGCCTCAGGCCGAAGCTTTGAGACGACGAGGCGAGTTGTCGCCCTTGTTTCCGCTCTCTCGTAATTCGATCCTTTCGGGATATCCTTGGAGATCTCCCAAGATTAGTCTTTCGAAGCTCTGGGCATCCTGCTCGATTGCAATCGCGAGTGCCATATCGAATGATGCCAATGCCTTGTCGCGATAGGTTGCGCCGAGCTTTTGCAACACCGTGCCGCGCCGCCGATGAATAGCTGCAAGCCAGTGGCGCATGCCGCTTTTCTCAGCAAGCGTCAACGCCTCATCACAAGATCGAAGCGCCATATCGAACTCGCCGACCTCAACTTCGAGCCCAGCCAATACCTCCAAGAACACCGGAAAGTCTTCCTCGATCCCCGTCAAGCGCTGCTCCTCGATCGCGGCGCGCATTTGCGCTACGCCGTCTTCCGCCGAGCCGTCACGAGCCAAAGCCCATGCCCGCCATGCCTTGGCGCGGGCCTCATAATGGGGAAGAGCTTTGTCCTGTGCAAACAGGATTGCTTTCTTGGAGAGGCTTAGCAGGCTGTTCAAATCTTCACAATGTTGGTAGAAGAAAAGGGCATAGTCCATGGCATGCCCCATGCTTCCCGAGTGTCCGGTCTCTTCCGCGACTTCCATGGCAAGCCTGGCCATCTCGGCACCTCTTCTCTCGTCGCCAAGTATCCAATAGGTGAGTGCTGCCTCACCGTAACCGCAAACTGCCGGATCATGTCCACCGTAGAATACACCCTGCTCACTTTGAACGACATTTCTATAGAACTTCAGGGCGGCGTGAATGTTTGCGAGGCAGTTATGAAAGTCACCATTATTGTAGCAGGAAACCCACTGTGCGTGGTATGCTTGTAATTGTTCTTCGCCTAATACATCAGATAGCTGAGCCAGTTGCGTCAATTGATTGGCTAGTTCGATTTTGGTCGGAACCCTCCAAGCAATCCGCCATTGGCCCCAAATCGAGCGGAAGAGCTCTCGTGATTGGCCTAGCAAATCGGCCAACCGGCGGCATTCCTCATAGGTCTTCACAACATCGTCGCTGCCCGGTCCCTTGCTGACGATTTGCGCGGAACCAAGCATCGTCAGCAGTTCCAATTTTTTCTTCCTGTTACAGTCGTCGCGTTCGGGAAATGTTTTGACGAGTTCCAGTGCTTTCTCAAGCGCATCGACAGCTTCCGTGTTCGCCGCTCCCGAAAGAGCACGATTGGCGGCGTGCTGCCAGAGATCAATTGCTGTTACCGTGTCACCCGCCTCGGCATAGTGATAAGCGAGATCAGCTGTGTAGTTGGTGACACGCTCGCCATAATATTCGGCAAGGGCTTCAGCCACGGAACGATGATAGCGCTGACGAAATTGTGTTACCAATGACGTGTAACATACCTGTTGTGCCAGCGCGTGACTAAACGCCAGCGAACTCTCGAGGGCGTCATCACCAGAAACAATAAGTTTGCTTTCCTCCAATTGCTTGACGAGCTGATTGAAGGTCTGGCGATTGACGCGTGCCGCAGCCTGAAGCAAGCCACGGGGAAAGCGTTCACCAATCACGCTCGCAAGGCGGATGAGATCGTGGCATGCTGTCGGCAGGCGATCAATTCTCGCCGCCAAGATCGCCTTGACCGATGACGGCAGTCCCAGCGTGCTATCCAGCTGTGATTGCTCCCGCTGAACTGCACGTCCAATCTCGCCATGGAACGCGCCTGTCTCTAAGAAATTCAGAACGATTTCTTCGAGAAATAGGGGCACCCCAGCGGTTCGGCGTATCAATTCATTCTTAAGGGCATCAAGTCCCGGATCATTGCCCAGAAGGACGTCGCAGAGTTCACGGGATTCATGTTGATCGAGCGGCTTAAGAGGTACAAATTCATCAAAATCGTCAGGTCGCAAAGATGCAGAACCCTCTGGTCTCTGTGACGCGATAAGAAGAATTCTATTCTTGGTCGCGATCTTCGTGATCCTGCGAACCGTTTCGATCGAGCCACTATCCATGAGATGCGCGTCTTCGACAAAAACGATCAGCGGTTCTTCTTTGGCCATGGCCACCAGAAGATCAACCATCGAATCGATCAAGGTTTCTCGGCGCCAATCAGGATTCGCATTCTTCCAGAAAGGGTCCTGTATATCGGAATCGAATAATGATGATAATGCAAGTTTACTATATGCAGACCGAAAATTGTATCGCGCAACAAGGAGCGATAACTTCTCATCGATCGTGGAAATATTCTCTTGTCGTCCAATCTCTAGAACTTCGTTGAGAAGGTTTCGGAAGGGAAGAAGGATAGTCCTTCGATGGTTGAGCTTGCCCTCCAACTGGAGAATGCCGACGTCTTCCTGCCGGCAGAGTTCGCTGAACTCATAGAGCAGCCGCGTCTTCCCCACGCCGGCCTCAGCTTCGATCAGAACACTGCCACCGCTGCCACCCGTAAGCGCCACAAGTCTGTTGTTAAGCTCTTTGATTAACGGTGCACGCCCGACCGCCTTACACAAAAGCCGTGACTGGCGCACCGCGCGCCGGCTTACAGGAGCTCTACCCGTCAGACGAAAGCAATCGTGGGTGCGGCCTTGATAGTGATAAGGTTCGCCCTTTTCGGCCAAAACGTTGCCCCTCGCCAGTCGTTCGGTCCGGGCTGATATCTGAATGCCGTTGGGACGGGCGTGAGACTGCATCTTGTTGGCTAAGTGGACGATCAGGCCAATCGCATCATGGCGGTACTCGGAACCCGTCTGATACGTCCTTAGGAGGACTTGTCCACTGTCGAGCCCTATTCTGACCTTGATTGGGTCATTGTCGAAAACCTGCTTGGCTGCAATCTGCGATTCAACGATCTGAATAGCCGCAAAACAGGCGCGCACTGCATGATCTTCAATGGCGATCGGTGCACCGAAGATGGCCATGATGCCGTCGCCCTGAATGCTTGTGACTGTGCCATCGCGCTGTCGCACCGCATCGATCATCGTTGTCAGGACGGGATCGAGCGCTTCGCTGGCGCGCTCGGGGTCCAATTCTTGAACCAGGCGCGTGGAGTCGACAATGTCGGCAAAGAGCACCGTGACCTCTTTGAGCTCCGTGCGGATCAGAGTCCCACCACCTCTTTCCATGGAAATTCCCGATTCTCTCTGTCAAGCCAACATTGTGTGAGCGCTACGATTGAGCGGCTGTTCCAACCGCGCAACAAGCTTGCACCCTACTTTCCCTGTTTCTCAAAGAATCGTCAACAGACAGGCCGTTCATCCACACATCGCCAAAAGGTGCTAACGGCGCAGTCCTGTGATCGGATCAAGGAATCATCTCAGCAAACTGGCGGAGGGAGAGTCCGCCATGGTTGTATCCATGACCATCCACAATCTTCCAGGAACGTACAGTGTCCTGCTACCGTTGTTTCATCCGGTCGGAAGTGGAGTCCTTTGGGGTTGATGCACTTGCTGAGCTCTTGTGGTAAGCTCTGCCGGGGCATGCCCCGGCAGAGCTTGAGTCGTTGCCTGTCGGCGGGCTTGCAATGGCGTGGCGTTGGCCAGGCTGGAATGCGGTCGAATGCGATTGTCGTCATCTTGCCAGGCCATCAGGATTGCCCGTGCCTATGGAAGCGTCGTGAACAGGGTCTCGTTGAGGCATTCGTCGCGCAGGCGGCCGATGAAGCTTTCTGCGAAGGCGTTCTGCTGTGGCTTGCCGGGCTGGATGTGGTGCCATTCGACGCCTGCTTGGTGCGACCATTGCAGGATGGCCATGCTGGTCAGTTCCGTACCGTTATCGCTAACGATCGTTCTGGGCTTTCCACGCCTTGCAATGAGATCAGCGAGGTCCCGCGCCACCCGACGGCCTGGTATCGAGGTGTCGGCAACAAGCGCTAGGCATTCCCGAGTGAAGTCGTCGACCACCACGAGGATGCGGAAGCGGCGGCCATCGGTGAACACGTCGCTTGCGAAGTCCAAAGACCAGCGCTGGTTCGGCCGGTCCGGCAAGACGATCGGCGTCCGCCTGCCCAGCGCTCGCTTGCGGCGACCACGGCGACGCACCGTCAGACCCTCTTCCCGATAGAGCCGCAGCAGTTTCTTGTGGTTGATGGTGACCTGAGCCCCAAGTTCCATCCGGCTTAGGCGAGAGTCCTTGGTTTGAGTTCT
>CAYPOV010000286.1:0-5911 GCA_964412385.1 uncultured Geminicoccaceae bacterium | reverse complement strand
TGATTGCCGCCGAGCACGCATTCGGCGATGGTGATGGTGGCTTTTTCTATGTTCCGCAATCGGCGACGGATCTGATTGTTAGGCCGCGCAATTTCGCCGATGGTCCAACGCCTTCGGCACATGGGACGATTGCGGAAAACTACACCCGTCTCGCTGTCCTCACGGGCGATAAAAGCTGGGATGAAAAAGCCAAAAAGCTCGAAGCCGGGATGGCAGGTTCGGCAAAGGAGCAGCCTTTTGGCCATGTGACGGCTCTATCGGCTGCGGGCTTAAGGAACCACTCGGTGCAGATTGTACTCGTCGCCCCTGAAGGAGGTCATGCTGCTACTGACCTTTGGCGCGAGATCGGCATGATTGCCCCTTCGAATGCCATTTGCCGTTGGGTGGCCGATGCAGGTGATCTTTCCCCAAACCATCCGGCCTATAGCAAGCTTACCGACTCCGGTGAGCCTGAGGTCTATATCTGTCCGGGACAGACTTGCCTTCTTCCCGTCAGTGATGTGCGTTCGCTACGCGAAACGATGGCTAAGCTTGCGCCACCGCACTGAGGATACTGGATGCTTGTCCGCAACTCAGTGCACGATGCTAAAGTTACCCTGACCGCGCAGCCGCCCGGGCGAGAAACCGTAACGCCTTCGAAAGGCGTGACAAAATGAGGCCGAATCGGCAAAGCCGACTGCCCGTGCAACCTCTTTGACGCGAGCTCGGCCGAACGAAAGGAGATGACGGCCCCGCTCAAGACGCAAACGGACGTAATAATCCGAGGGTGACGTGCCAAGCTGTCTCTTAAAGAGCCGTCGCGCCGTGGTCTCATCGACATCGGCTTTCGCACAAATGTCGGATATCGTGCAGGGCTCCGCCAGTCTCGACCTCATCACGCCGATCACCCTTGTGACACGCCCGTCAATCGATCGCTGTTCCTGTCCGGCGACCATGCATGATTGCTCACCCTTGACGGCCAGTCCCAGTTCGTCTCGGATGCTGTCTGCAAGATCGGGATCGACCTGATCAGCTATCAAGGTCAAGAGAAGCTCACCCGCGGCTTGCTCGCGCTCGCAAACATAGACCCAGTCCTTGCTTGGATCGCCCAAACACAGGTCCGTCGTGTCGCTCCAGCGCAAAGGCGATAACACGTCTTCAGCGGGTAGCACCGGATCATTGCGGCGAACGATCCCACTACTCTCGAGAGTGCGAACACCAGCACCGATTGCAGCGACCGTTCCCCCGGTCTGATAGTGTTGGTTGAGCCATGCCATTGTCTCTTGCGAGGCCGATGAGGCAATGTCGGAGCCACCCAGCACGATCGCGATGGAAGTGGTCTCAAAATTCTCGAGCGAGGCGGAGGGTGTGACTGGTAATCCCGAGAGCGACGAAATCGGCTCAATGACAGAAGCAACGACATCCCAAGAGAAGATGTCGATACCGGCGATGAGATTGGCGAGCCTCATGATCTCGACGCATAGCGCAAGCGGGAGAAGAGAGAATCCCGGCGTGACCAGCAACGCTACGGATTGCGGCAAGTCGAGAACTGCATCAACAAGAGCTGACATCAAGTTATCCCGCCATTGGTCTCAAAGACAAATTGGCCGGCGCCAACAATGACCCTTCGGGAGCGAATAAACGATTTCTCAAGAAAGCGAAAGGTCGATTGCCCGATTGAACCTATTGCCGCAATTGCAGTTCAACCGAGCGCGCGTCTGGTGGCCCCATGGATGCCGCATTCCACCTTATCGAGCCCCGCCCAACGGCCATCCCTCGTACCGGCTTGTCGATCCTGCACTGGCTTCGTGCAGGGAGCGCAGCCGATCGATGTGAACCCTCGTGTCACGAGAGGATGCAGGGGGAGTTGCCGCAGCCTTCGGTAATGCCGAATATCCTCTAATGACCAACGAGCGAGCGGGTTGATCTTGACACGCTGCGTTGCCTGATCGATTTCAAGCGTGGGCAAATCGGATCGCAATCCCCCCTGATAGCGCTTGCGCCCGTTAATCCAGGCATCGAAACCCGAGAGTGCCCGCTCGAGCGGCTCAGTTTTCCTGATATGACAGCATAAATCCGGCTCGGCTTGCCAAAGATTGCCACCCGGATCGTAGCGTTTCAGACCGTGTGTCTCGGGTTCGACGATCCTGACGTCTTCGAGCCCGAGATAGGCTGAGATGGACCGCTGATGGTCCAAGGTTTCCGGAAAAAGCTTGCCGGTCTGCAAGAAGATGATGGGCGTTTTGCGATCGACCGTCGCTACCATGTCCAAGAGCACCGCACTCTCGGCACCGAATGATGAGACCAGTGCCACGCGATTGGCGAGCGGCCCTTTGAGGAGCACTTCCAAGAGCGCAATACCGTCATGGTCGCCGGCACAGCGGGAGATCTCTTCGATACCAGGTGGCTCAAGCTGATCCAACATTGTCATCAGACGCTCCCGCTTCTTTATCGCTGACGTCGCAAGATATGTATCTCAGCACATCGATGTAAATAAAAAGTTTTATCATAAAATTAGTGTCAAATATGACGGAGGCCTCAGTGTCCTTGTTGTGTGATGCAGATAACCGATATGCGCTGAATGAATTCGTTGTGACGTCGCTCGAGAATCCGGAACACGCCGTGGCCGCTCCAAGCTTGGCAATTGAAAAGCCGTTCCCTATCCGTTTGATCGTCGTGCTCTGTGCGGCGACGGCGTTGGGCCCCATGGCGATGCAGATCGTCATGCCGGCCTTGCCAATCATTCAAGCCCATCACGGCGTGACCTCGGGTGTCGCTCAGCTAATATTCTCAGTGTCGGCCTTCGCTATTGCCGCGGCGACACTCGTTTACGGCCCAGTCTCAGACTATTTCGGCAGGCGGCCGGCAATCCTCGGCGGGCTTGTCACTTATGTCGCAGGCAGCCTGATCTGCGTGGTGGCTCCCACGATCGAATGGCTGATCGCGGGCCGGGTGATTCAGGCGGCCGGTGGTTGCGCCGGGATCGTTCTTTCGCGGGCGATCGTCAGAGACTTGTTTGAGCGCGAGCGTGCCGCGCAAATGATCGCCTACATCACCATGGGCATGGTGGTGGCACCCATGCTGTCTCCTGTGATCGGCGGTTTCTTGATTGACGCCACGCATTGGCGTTCGATCTTCGTGTTCGGCGGCCTCCTCGGCTTGGTCATTCTTTATCTCGTCGTCAAGGATCTCACGGAGACAGCGCCATCGATTGGCGAAGCGACCAGCCTGGGCAGCATGGTCAGCGCGTTTGCGATCCTGCTTCGCTCACGCCCTTACGTCGCCTACTCACTGCAGGGCGCTTTTTCGATGTCGGTCTTCTTCGCGTTCCTCGCAGGTGCTCCCTATCTCTTGATCAGCACCTACGGATACTCGCCCAGTGCCTACGGCCTCTATTTCATGGTGGTGTCCGGGCTCTTCATTCTCGGCAATTTCACAGCGGCCCGTACCACCCGCCTCGTCGGTTCCGATCGCCTCATTGTGCTCGGTAGTCTCGGCACCTCGATTTCCTGTTCGGTCGCACTCTTGTTGAGCCTTATGGGGTATTGGAGCCCTCTCGCTCTGTTCCTCCCGATGGGTGTCACAGCTTATTGTCAGGGTGTTTCCATGCCCAATGGCCAGGCCGCCGTGGTCAGCGTCTATCCGAACATGGCGGGTTCTGCCTCGGGCCTTGCAGGCTTCTTGCAAATGGGACTTGCTGCCATTGTCGCGCAAATTGTTGGCATGTTTCAGAACGACACGCCCTATCCAACCGTCCTGGGTATGACCATATGCGCGATTGCGGCCTTTTGGGCGATCCTCGTAGCCCTGCGGTCACGCACCTGAAAACCGATCTCCGCCAACCAATCCCTGAAACTACTCGAAGAGGCGTTCCTTGGACGCAAATCCGGCCGTGAACCCGGCGGTGTCACTTCGCAATGTCGCCATCATCGCCCATGTCGATCATGGCAAAACCACCTTGGTGGACTGTTTGCTCAAGCAGTCGGGCACCTCGCCTGCCCATCGCCAGCTGGCAGAGCGCGCCATGGATTCCAACGATCTCGAGCGCGAGCGCGGCATCACCATCCTCGCCAAATGTACATCGGTCGTGTGGAACGAGACCCGTATCAACATCGTCGACACACCGGGCCACGCCGATTTCGGCGGCGAGGTGGAACGCATTCTTTCCATGGTCGACAGTTGTCTCTTGCTGGTCGATGCCGCTGAAGGCCCAATGCCGCAAACCAAGTTCGTTCTCGGCAAGTCGCTCAAGCTGGGACTCCGGCCGATCGTCGTCATCAACAAGGTCGACCGGCCTGACCAGCGTGCCGACGAGGTCCTCAACGAAGTGTTCGATCTCTTCGTCGCACTCGATGCCAACGAGCATCAACTCGATTTCCCCGTGCTCTACGCCTCGGCCAAGCAAGGATGGGCGTCGCCCAGCCACGATCAAGCAGGCGACAGCATGACGCCGCTTTTCGACCTCATCCTCGAGCATGCGCCGTCGCCGCAAGCCGAACCTGATGAGCCTTTTCGCATGCTGGTGACGATCCTCGAGAGCGATCCCTTTCTCGGGCGCATCCTCACCGGAAGGATCGAGGCCGGGCGCGTTCAGGCTAACCAATCGATCAAAGCCCTGTCCCGAACCGGAAAGCTCTTGGAGCAGGGCCGTGTTTCGAAGGTCCTCGCCTTTCGGGGGCTGGAACGCACGGCCGTTACGGTCGGCGAAGCCGGCGACATTGTCGCGATTGCAGGCATGACGAAGGCAACGGTTGCCGACACTTTGGCCGATCCTGTCGTTGACGAACCGATTATCGCGGCACCTATCGACCCCTCAACGATTGCCATGACATTCTCGGTCAATGACAGCCCCTATGCCGGCACGGACGGCGATAAGGTGACATCGCGTGTGATCTGGGACCGTTTGCAGCGGGAAGCGGAAGGCAATGTCGCCATTCGGGTCTCACAATCCCAGGACAAGGACTCTTTCGAAGTTGCGGGACGCGGCGAGCTTCAGCTTTCCGTCCTGATCGAGACCATGCGCCGCGAAGGCTTCGAGCTTTCGATCAGCCGTCCCCGTGTGCTCTTTCGAGACGATCCGGAAACCGGTTCCAGGCAGGAGCCGATCGAAGAGGTGACGATCGATGTCGATGAGGACCATACCGGCGTCGTCGTCGAAAAGCTCACCCAGCGAAAAAGCGACCTGGTCGAAATGCGGCCGTCGGGAGTCGGCCGCCAGCGATTGATCTTTCATGCACCGACGAGAGCGCTCATCGGTTATCTGAGCGAACTCCTCACCGATACACGCGGGACTGCCATTATGAACCGGGTGTTCCATCACTATGCACGCCACAAAGGTCCACTCGCAGGCCGCCACACCGGCGTCATTGTCAGCCAGGAACAAGGTGAAGCGGTCGCCTACGCGCTCTGGAATCTTGAAGACCGGGGCGTGCTTTTCGTGGCACCGGGAGAAAAGGTCTATTCCGGCATGGTGATCGGCGAGCACAGCCGCTTCAATGATCTCGAGGTCAATCCGCTCAAGGCCAAAAAGCTCACCTACATCCGTTCCGCCGGCAAAGATGATAACGTCATGCTGACCCCGCCCTTGCGCATGTCACTCGAGCAAGCCCTGACTTATATCGCTGATGATGAGTTGGTTGAGGTCACGCCGCACAGTATCCGATTGCGCAAGCGGTACCTCGATGCGAACCTGCGCAAAAAAGCAGCCCGGCAGAAAGAACCGGCCTAGCACTCAGCCGAAAACTGGGTTGCACTGCCGTTTTGTCTTAAAAGTGCCGCAATATTCCTGCACAGTGTCGAGTGTCTGACAAACGACATCACGAACGAAGAGAGCGGGGAAGACTAGTATGCAACTCATACTCTTTATCATTATCGGTGCTGTTGCCGGCT
This sequence comes from uncultured Geminicoccaceae bacterium, assembly GCA_964412385.1. Taxonomy (GTDB): domain Bacteria; phylum Pseudomonadota; class Alphaproteobacteria; order Geminicoccales; family Geminicoccaceae; genus JBGSYN01. Next base: position 43 of record CAYPOV010000286.1, on the reverse strand, counting down.
GGATCGCCGGTAATGTGATGCAAGGCGGCGGTTTCGGGATCAT
>CAYPOV010000285.1:0-5936 GCA_964412385.1 uncultured Geminicoccaceae bacterium | reverse complement strand
CAGCCCGACCTTTCCGCGAATCGACCTGCCGCACCTCGCCGACACCCCGATCCCTCCCGGACGAGCTTGAAAGGCTCGCAAAAGATTGCATTCCCGCCTATCTTGCGATGCGCAAGCACAAATTGCTACCGCAGACTTGACGGGCGGTCATCCACTCCATCATGGTCCCGCGTCATGACACGATGAGTTCCCCAAGCAAAGAGTAGGGTCCATCCATGAAGGTCTTGGTCGCCGTCAAGCGCGTCGTCGACTACAATGTGAAGGTCAGGGTGAAAGCCGACCAAAGTGGTGTCGAGACCGCGAATGTCAAAATGTCGATGAACCCGTTCGACGAGATTGACAATGAACAAGCGATCCGCCTGCGCGAGGCCGGCACCGCCGAGGAGGTGATCGCTGTTTCGTTAGGCGGTAGCAAATGCCAGGAGACATTGCGTACGGCACTCGCCATGGGTGCCGACCGCGCCGTTCACGTCAACACGGAAGCGGACATACAGCCCCTGGCTGTCGCCAAGCTCCTTGCCAAGATCGTCGAGCGCGAGGAGCCCAAACTCGTTCTTTTGGGCAAGCAGGCCATTGACGATGACAGCAATCAAACCGGTCAAATGCTTTCAGCTCTCCTTGGATGGTCGCAGGCAACCTTTGTCTCGAAACTTGAGATCGATGGCGAGACGGCCAAGGCTGGGCGTGAGGTCGATGAAGGTATCGAGACCATCGACGTGCGCTTGCCGGCTATCATCACCGTCGATCTACGTCTCAATGAGCCCCGCTATGCATCTCTTCCCAACATCATGAAGGCCAAGAAAAAGCCGATTGACAGTCTCACGCCCGACGAACTCGGCATCGATATCTCTCCACGCCTGCACTACCTCAAAGTCGAAGAACCTCCAAAACGCGAGGCAGGTGTCAAGGTGCCGGACGTAGCGGCACTCATGGATAAGCTGAAGAACGAAGCGGGTGTGCTCTAGAAATGACGATTCTCATCCTCGCTCAACACGACAACACGTCTCTCGACAAGGCGACCCTCCATGCTGTCACCGCCGCCCGGCAGATCGGCGACGACATCCACATTCTTGTGGCGGGCTCGAGCAGTGCGGCTGTTGCCGAATCCGCAGCCAAAGTTGCGGGCATCAGCAAGGTCATCCATGTCGAGGCTGAGGCGTATGCCAATCCGGTGGCTGAAGACTTAGCGGCATTGCTGCAATCCATGGCCGGCGATTATGACTATTTGATGGCAGCCGCCACCACCTTCGGCAAGAATGTCATGCCCCGCGTGGCAGCGCTGATCGACAGTGCGCAGATTAGCGATATCGTCGAAGTTCTAGGACCGGATACCTTCAAACGCTACATCTATGCCGGCAACGCGCTCGCCACGGTCAAGAGCAGCGATGCCAAGCGTGTCATCACGGTGCGAACCACCACGTTCGATGCCGCCCCTGGAGATGGTGGTTCGGCTGAAATGACGACAATCGCCGCGGTCGATCCGACCGGCCTTGCGAGCTTCATCGGCCGTGAGGTCTCAGGAGGCGACCGGCCCGATTTGACCTCCGCCAAAATCGTCATCTCGGGTGGCCGCGGGGTCGGCTCGGCCGACAACTTCAAGATTATCGAAACTCTTGCCGATAGCTTCGGTGCCGCGGTGGGTGCCAGCCGCGCTGCTGTTGACGCAGGCTATGTCCCCAACGACTATCAGGTCGGTCAGACCGGTAAAGTCGTCGCACCAGATCTCTATGTCGCCGTCGGAATCTCGGGGGCCATCCAACATCTTGCCGGTATGAAAGACAGCAAGATCATCGTCGCCATCAATAAGGATGAGGAAGCCCCCATCTTCCAGGTGGCCGATTATGGCCTTGTAGGCGACCTTTTCACGCTGATCCCGGAATTGACCGAAGCAGTGCGCCAAACCAAGTCAAGCTGATCAGCTAACCTCGTCAAGCTTGAAAGGAGGCCCATGGAACGGGAGTCGATGGCCTACGACGTCGTCATCGTCGGGGCAGGACCGGCAGGCCTCAGCGCTGCCATTCGCCTGAAGCAGCGGGCCGAACAAGAGGGCCGCGAGATCAATGTCTGCGTGCTCGAAAAAGGCTCCGAGGTCGGTGCCCATATTCTTAGTGGCGCCTGCCTCGAGCCCCGCGCTCTCGATGAGCTGATCCCCGATTGGAAGGAGAAAGACGCACCGGTCACTATCGAAGCCAAAGAGGACTCTTTCCTATATTTGACCGAGACCAGGAGCTTTCGCCTGCCGACACCGCCGCCGATGCGCAATCACGGCAATTACATCATCAGTCTCGGCAATCTCTGCCGTTGGCTCGCCGAGCAAGCTGAAAGCCTGGGCGTCGAGATCTATCCGGGCTTCGCTGCCGCCGACATCCTCTATGACGAGAACGGCCGGGTTTATGGTGTCGCCACCGGCGACATGGGCATCAGCAAGGACGGCAGCCACGGCCCCAATTACCAGCCCGGCATGGAACTTCATGCGAAGTTACTCCTCGTCGCAGAAGGCTGCCGCGGCTCGCTCACAAAAATGCTGTTCGACCGGTTCGATCTCAGAAAGGACTGCGATCCGCAAACCTACGGCATCGGCATCAAGGAGCTCTGGGAAGTCGAGCCCGACAAGCATCAGCCCGGCAAGATCATTCACACCATCGGCTGGCCCATGGACCGCAAGACCTATGGCGGCTCCTGGCTCTATCATTTCGAGAACAATTTGGTCTCGTTGGGCTTTGTCATCGGGCTCGACTATGAGAACCCGCATCTTTCTCCGTTCGACGAGATGCAGCGCTTCAAGACCCATCCAGCGATCAAGCCGCTGCTCGAAGACGGCCGCCGCGTCTCTTATGGCGCGCGCGCTCTATCCGAAGGCGGCTTTCAATCTATTCCCACACTGACCTTCCCCGGTGGTGCGCTCATCGGCGATTGTGCCGGCTTCTTGAACGTACCCAAAATCAAAGGCACCCACACCGCGATGAAATCGGGGATGGTCGCCGCTGATGCCGCATTTGATGCGCTTGGCGCCGATGCCGAGACGCCCGCCATGGACGCCTATCCCAAAGCCCTGGAAAAATCATGGCTTTGGGAGGAACTCAAGGGCGTGCGTAACATCCGCCCGAGCTTCCGCTGGGGGCTTTGGCCCGCATTCGCCTATAGTGCGATTGATACAGTGGTTTTCCGCGGCAAAGCGCCCTGGACGATGCATCATCACGACGACCACTCGACCCTCAAGAAAGCGAGTGAGACACCCAAGATCGACTATCCCAAGCCCGATGGCGTGCTCACCTTCGACAAGCTCTCCTCGGTCTTCATCTCCAATACCAATCATGAAGAAGACCAGCCGTCGCATCTCACCTTGCGGGATGATAGCATTCCTACGAGTGTCAACCTCCCGCTCTATGACGGCCCCGAGCAGCGCTATTGCCCGGCCGCGGTTTACGAATATGTCGAAGAAAATGGTGAACAACAGTTACGCATCAATGCTCAGAACTGCGTTCACTGCAAAACCTGTGATATCAAAGATCCCAAGCAAAACATCAATTGGGTTACGCCCGAAGGCGGCGGTGGGCCCAACTATCCGAATATGTAGAACCGGAGATCGCCCGGACGGGTTCGAGACGGCTAGGGAGCTTCGACGAGGTTAGCGATCGGCACCCAGCCGCGAATGCCGTCATACTCCACTTGGCACCAAGTGTTGGCTCGGACCTCGGTCCGCTCGGCTTGGCTCATCTCCGCCCACGCGGATAGACCCGGCCCGCTTTGACACCCCTCATTGCGAAGGTTTTTGACATTGGCCGGGATAACACCCATGTTCGCCGCTTCATGAGCCGGGGTCTCTCGCATGACCAATCCGGAACAGGCTTCAATCCCGACAACCCTAAAAGTATCCGGTCCATCCGCATCGGCATAAGTTTCGAACGGACACAATAGTACTAATAAGCAAAGAGAGTCTAGAAAAAACTTCCTATTCGTCATCGTCTTCTTCGATGTCTTCTTTTTCTATCGGAAGTGTCAAAGTATAGGCCATCCAATCGCTGCGCGCGTCAAAACAAGGACAGGCCTTACTGGCAAACTCGTTGTGTCCGTGAACCGTGGCCGCGGGGAAACGGCGCATCAAATCTTCGGTCAATGCGTAGAGTGCTTTCTTTTGCGCAGTGGTGCGCGTGTCCTTCGGCTTTCCCTTGCGATCCAACCCACCGACGTAACAAATCCCTATGCTCGTGGCATTGTGCCCTCTCACATGCGCCCCTTTGCGCGCGAGCGGTCGGCCCGCCTTGACTGAGCCATCAAGCTCGATAACGAAATGATAGCCAATATCGCTCCAACCACGGCCATTGACGTGCCAGTCGCGGATTTGCTCGACCGTGACATCGGCATCATCTTTCGTTGCTGAACAATGCCAAACAATCTTGATGATTTCACGCATCGCGTTTGCTAAGTCTCCTGCTCATCATGATCAATCGCGTCAACCGAGTGGCAACACTAGTTCATGAGCCCAGTTTGTCTATCATGAATACTCAATTCCCCATCTCTCCACTAATCGTGTAGCCGCCGTCGATCGGAATCAGCGTACCGGTAATGTAGGACGAACCAGGATCGGCAAGGAACGTAATCAGCCGAGCAATCTCATCAGGTTGCGCCCAGCGGCCGACCGGTGTCCGCGCTTCGACCGACTGGGTATCGAGAATGCCGGCTTCGGCCCGTTTGGCGAGCGTTTCGGTCAGCACGAAGCCTGGGGCTACCGCATTGACGGTGATGCCATGCCTGGCGTTTTCCATGGCAAGCGCGCGGGTGACACCGACGAGCGCAGTCTTGGCTGTGTGATAGCCGAGCCTGCCCGCCGATCCCAAAATACCGAAGATCGAAGAAAGATTGACGATCCTGCCAAAACCTTCGGCCCGCATATCGGCAAGACAAGCGCTACTCATCAGCACCGTGCCGCGCACATGAACCGCCATCATCTGATCGAAATTCCCGATCCCCTGCGCGTCGATCGGCACATTCTCTTGCGGCATGATTCCGGCATTGTTGACAAGCACCGTCACATGGCCGAGCGCATGGCTCACGGTTTTCTTGGCCTCTCGAACCTCAGCCTCATCGGCAACATCACCGCCCGCAGCCACGGCCCGAACCTTGAACGCAGTTTCAATCTCGCGCGCGACAGCCTCGGCCGCGGCTATATCCCGATCGATAATGCCAAGCTCGGCGCCAGCCCTGGCCAAGGCCAAACAAGTGGCTTTGCCGATTCCATGAGCACCGCCGGTCACGATCGCGGCCCTTCCCCGAAGTGGCAAGTTCGTCATCGCTGCTCTCTTCTCTTGAAACCGTGGGCCTGCCATTAGCCTGCACAACCATGTCGCGCATCATGGCCAAAATCTCGCCAATCACAATGCAATTCCGACAATGCCAAGCCTCGCGGCACTCAATCGGACGCCTCGAAAAACCTCGCGATTTGGGCCTGAATTGGCTAGACTTTGGCGATATTTGGGGAGTTGGTGATGGCGGGACGGCAGGCGGGATTATTTGATGTTGACGAGCGTTTGCAACGCTTGAGCGATTTGGGCGATCGGTTGGGGGCTTACGGCAAGGCGGTGAATTTCGCGCTGTTCCGCCCGGATCTGGAAGCGGCGCTTGCCTATGGTGACGGCAGCAAGGGTGGTCGGCCGCTGTTTGCGCGGTTCGACCAGGCGGTGCGCGAGGCCGGCTATATCCCGATGGCAGGCCAATTGGTCGACGCCTCACTGGTATCGGTGCCTAAGCAGCGCAACAGCGAAGCCGAGAAGGCGGACATCAAGGCGGAGCGCACCGCCCGCGCCAATGCCAAGAAATCCGCCGTCCGCGCCAGGATCGAGCATGTCTTCGCCGAGCAAAAGGAGCGCATGGAACTGTTTGTTCGCACGATCGGTCTCGCTCGCGCCGAACTCAAGATCGGCATGGCCAACCTCGTT
>CAYPOV010000284.1:0-5979 GCA_964412385.1 uncultured Geminicoccaceae bacterium | reverse complement strand
CTCCACCGGCTCACCAACCACCCCAAACTTCCACCAAGTTAAAGTCCCGGGGGCTTGGGGGCAAGAAGCCCCCAGATAATCAATTACTCCCGTGCGATGGACCTCGATCATGGGATTCGAGCGTAGCTTTGGTGGCTGCACAAGCTCCCCAATAGGCCTTGGCTTCGGGGCGATGATGTCCATGACCACGAGGTTTTCGGAGACAGTGTCGGAATCAGGCGAGGCGCGGCCGTAACCACGCCTCGCCTTCACCCTAACAGCGACCTTGCCCTATTGTGTGCTGAGAGCTGCAGTTAGGCAAAGATACCGATGTCGCTGTTATGGATCGAGTAGACGTTCTCGAACGCGATCATCGCATCATTGTAGAATCTGACATGAAGATCACCGTTCATGATGAACGCGTTAGTGTCGCCCGCATCGAGCCAACCGTTTCGGTTGGTGTCGATGTCACCGAAGTCACGAATTGTGCGGCCGTTGACATGCCTCACCCCTTCCAACCGCAGCCAATCCGAGCTCGAAAAATCCTTAATCAGATCATGATCAAAGTCGTTGCCCTTGAAAACGAAGTAGTCGAGATGCGCCCCCCCTCTCAGAACATCGTTCCCTCGGCCACCGACCAACGTGTCAAAGCCTTCGTGGCCTGAAAGATAGTCGTCGCCGTCAAAGCCTTCGAGCATGTCACCCCCGGCCAGTCCGAACAGCTCGTTGTCACTACTGTCGCCCCTGAGCCGGTCGCCGTGGCGGCTGCCGATCAAATTCTCGATGCGAACGAGTTGATCAAAACCGATATTGGCCGGATGGTAGAGACCGTTTGCGACCCCGGCCGCGAGATCGGCAACCACGGCACCGGTTGCATCCTCAAATGAAGCGGCATCGATTCCACCGCCACCATCAATGAGGTCATCGCCACCTCGGCCCTCCAGTATGTCGCTGCCGAGTAGCCCCTTGAGGACATTGTCCTCGCTATCTCCCTTGACAATGTCGTTATGTCCAGAGCCGTTGACATTCTCGATCCGAATGAGTTTGTCGGTATCACCATAGCCGTCATTGAAGGCGCGCTTCTCGGCAAGATCCACATTGATGCCGCCTTGAGCGGTCGAATAGCTGGCGGTGTCAATACCGTCGCCACCATTCATGTAGTCGTCACCCTCACCTCCATTGAGAAAATCGTCACCATCCATGGCAAAGAGGTCGTCGTCACCGCCCATGCCTTTAAGACTGTCGTCTCCATTGAAGCCGAGGAGACTATTGCTTTTTTGGTCACCAGTGAGAGAGTCTCGGAAATTTGTCCCATAGACATTCTCAATGTTCCATAGAAACTCCGTGTTGCCGTATTCGTCGTTGGCGATGCGGTGGTACAATTCCACTCGTACCCCCTGAGTTCCGTAACTGGAAAATATTACTGTATCGATTCCGTCACCACCGTCGTAGAAATCAGCACCTTCACCGCCATGGAAGCTGTCATTCCCACCTCTACCGAATAAATCGTCGTCATGTTCATAACCAAAGAAGATATCCCGACTTCCCGTTCCGTAGAGCCTGTCGTCAGAATCCGTACCATCAATGCGATTTGCCATTTTTCACTCGACCTTTACTTGAGAGCTGGTTTGTCACTGCCGTTTGCGTCGTGACAGGCGCGGATTTAGGCGGAGGTCGGACCGATCAATGTAACAGTCATCACGTTCGTCGGACGTCGCTGACAATCAGCGAACCAATCGTGGTGATTGCCACATTGGAATCGCCTGCCTAGGGTTTTCCGAGCGCAACCCGACGGCACCGGAACTAGACCATGACTGACCCCGCTTTGATGTCCGCAACCGATCTCCTAAAGGCCTATCGTAGGCGACACCTTTCGCCGGTTGAGGTCACAGAAGCATGCTTCAGGCGCATTGCGGATCATGATCCAAAGACCGGTGCGTTCGTGTTGACCGGTGAGGAGCAAGCGCTCGACGCGGCGCGGGCGTCTGAAGCACGCTGGTCAAAGAACCAACCCATCGGCCTCATCGACGGCGTGCCGACAACCATCAAAGACATGCAGATGGCCAAAGGCTGGCCGACACGCCGGGGGAGCAAGGCAACGAGCCCGGAGCCAGCCCAAGAAGACGCGCCCGCCGTCGCACACTTGCGACGGGAGGGTGCGGTCTTCCTGGGCAAGACGACAACTCCCGAATTCGGCTGGAAAGCCGTCACCGACAACCCCTTTGGCGAGGTCGCGCGCAATCCTTGGAACACGAGCCGGACCGCCGGCGGATCATCGGGGGGCGCTGCCGTCGCAACGGCATTGGGTATGGGCGCGTTGCATATCGGCACGGAAGGAGGGGGGACGATCCGTATTCCCGCTGGCTTCTGCGGCATCGTAGGGTTCAAGGGAAGTTACGGACGTGTCCCGGCCTGGCCTGTGAGCGCCTTCGCCAGTGTTTCCCACATTGGGCCGATGACGCGCACGGTCGAGGATGCGGCCTTAATGTTTACCGCCATGTCGCAATTCGATCCCCGCGATCCGGAGACGTTGCCGATGGAGCCTCGAGATTGGCGCCTTGCTCTCAATGGCGGGGTTCGCGGCATGAAGATCGCGGCGAGTACCGATCTCGGCTATGTCGAGGTGGCGCCGGACGTGCGAAAGGCCTTTGGTGAGGCTATTCAGGTGTTTCGCCAACTCGGCGCGGACGTCCATGAGATTGCGCCGGGTTTTCCGTCAACTCGAGATCTCTTCGTCCGAATCTGGTTTCCCATGGCAACGGAACTCGTGCGCAGCCTCGACGCGCAGCATCGATCGGAGATGGATGCGGGATTGCTTGAGATCGCCGAGGAAGGTGCGCGCATCGACGCCCATGGTCTTTTTCAAACGATCAGCGAGCGGCGCGAACTCGCGATCCATATGCAGCGGTTCCTATCGGACTACGATCTACTGCTGACACCAACCCTGCCCATCACGGCTTTCGAGGCCGGCATCGAGGTGCCTGACAGGGAGCGCTATCCTCGTTGGATCGATTGGGCACCATTCTCCAATCCGTTCAACCTCACGCGCCAGCCTGCAATCTCGATGCCTTGTGGCTTTGGCGATGACGGTCTGCCGGTCGGTCTTCAGATCATTGGCCCGCTTCATGCCGATGACCGCGTGCTCCAAGCCGCACGCGCTTTCGAAGCCGCGGCCCCTCAGCCCATGGCCGAAACGCCACGCTCCGGTTAGGCGGTGCTCTTGAGCATGGTCTCGCGATGGAGAATATAGAGGCCGCTGCCGATAATGATTGCCGCACCGAGCAACACGATAAGCTCGGGAACGTCACCGAAGATGACAAGACCGATGACAACGCCGATCGGCAATTGGGTGTACTGAAAGGGAGCCACAATGGCGGCAGGAGCCAAGCGATAGGCGGTGATCAGCGACACCGTCGCCACGCCGGCAAGCAGACCCGCCAGAAGCAGATAGAGCCACTCATGGCCCTGGGGCAGGGTCCAAAGCCAAATGGCAAGAGGGAGCGTGCCGATCGCCACCATGAGATTGCCGATAATGACAAAGCTCTCGCTGGTTTCGACGGTGCTGTATTTACGAACCAGCAGAAAGCCGAACCCCCAAAGCAGCGAGCATCCAAGAACGGCAATGGCGGCAGGCTCCGCAAGCCCCGCACCCGGCCGCAACATGATCAAGACACCAATAAAGCCGACGCAAACAGCGGCCCAGCGCCGCCAGCCCACCTTCTCGCCAAGCATCGGTATCGAGAGGATGGTGATCACGAGCGGCTGGGTAAAAAGCAACGCATAGGCATCGGCCAACGACATGACCGAAAGCGCAAAGAAGAAGAGGTTGGATCCCAGCAGCATGACGAAACCACGCAAGAGTTGAATGCCTGGTCTCTTGGGTCGGATGGCACGCAGCCGTCCTTTGGCAACACACCAACCTTAAGGGACAGCCATACTGACAACGAACACGAACAAGAGGATGACGGGGGTCGGGAGGCGCTCGCTCAGAACTTTGACAAACGTGTCCATGACGGTGAAGGCCAGTGCACCGGTGAGGGCCAGGAGCATGCCGGCAAGCATGGCTCGGCCTTGCGGCCCCGCCTTTCGGATCGAACCCGAAGAGCTCGTCATCGATGTATTCTGAACACCTCAATGCCAAATCAGGCTGAGCGAACGCGCTCTACGGCTCGCCGCCAACCTTCCAAGCGCGCTTCCCGCTGATCAGAGGCGAGAGCAGGCTCGAACCGTTTATCGACACGCCAAATATCGCTAAGCTCACCAAGAGAGTTGTAAAGGCCCACATTCAACCCCGCGAGATAAGCAGCACCTAACGCCGTCGTCTCGATGACCTTTGGTCGCTCTACCGGGCGATCAAGAATGTCGGCCAGGCACTGGCATACCCAGTCATTGGCAACCATCCCGCCATCGACGCGAAGGGTTTGCATCTCAATGCCCTCGCCCGCACCGACGAGATCATTCGCCATGGCCCGCATCAAATCCGCCGTCTGGTAGGCCACCGATTCGAGCGTTGCCCGAACAATGTGCGCAACCGAACTGTCCCGTGTGAGACCGAGAATGGCTCCGCGCGCATCCGGGTCCCAATAGGGAGCGCCCAGCCCTGTGAATGCAGGCACAAGATAAACGCCGCCTGTATTCGGAACGGATTTGGCCAGCGCCTCGGATTCCGCGGCATGTCTGATCACGCCGAGGCCATCGCGAACCCATTGAACAGCAGCACCCGCTACGAAAATGCTGCCCTCGATCGCATAGGTAAGCTTGCCGTCCAATCCGTAGGTGATGGTTGTCAGAAGCTTGTTACGCGACGGCACCGGGTTTTCGCCGGTGTTGAGAAGCGCGAAGCACCCCGTCCCATAGGTGCTCTTGAGCATCCCCGGTGTGAAGCAAGTTTGGCCGAACGTTGCCGCTTGCTGATCACCGGCCATCCCAGCGATAGGAATCGACACTCCGAACAAGGAGGTTTCGCTTTCGCCGAATGCCGTGCTGTTGTCCCTGACTTCCGGCAAAACAAATCGGGGAATGCGCAACTCCTCGAGCATCGTTTCATCCCAATCGCGCTTTCGAATATCGAAAAGCATGGTCCGGCAAGCATTGGAAACATCGGTTGCATGAACCGCGCCGCCGGTCAGCCGCCACAAGAGAAAACAATCGATCGTACCGAAGGCAAGCTCGCCCTTCTCGGCAGCCTCGCGCGCGCCGGCAACATTGTCCAAAAGCCAGGCAAGCTTGGTCGCTGAGAAATAGGCATCGATGACGAGGCCCGTATGCTCGCGGACATGATCTTCGAGACCGGCCCCAACCAACTCCCGGCAACGCGGTGCGGTTCGCCGGTCCTGCCAGACGATGGCATTGTGGACCGGCCGGCCCGTCGACCGTTGCCATAGTACCGTTGTCTCACGCTGATTGGTAATGCCGATGGCGGCGATCTCATCGGCGCCACGCTGAGCCTGTCTTAGCACATCGTGGCAAACCCCGATGGTATCGGCCCAGATGTGTTCCGGATCATGTTCGACCCAGCCACCTTTCGGATAGAACTGCTGAAGCTCGCGCTGAGCTGATGACACAATCTGGCCGGAAGCATCGAAGACGATGGCACGGCTGCTTGTCGTTCCCTGATCGATTGCCAATAGATGCTCTTTCGGCATCGGCTGCTCCCACCATTGATCATTGTCATGCGCAGGCTTGGGCCATGAACGGCCGACGTCAACCCTGTTTCGTTGCTCTTTGACAACGAACGAAACCTGACAAACCGCAAACGATCCTAGTCTCTGGTTTTACATCTAAAGAATTGAAAAACACCGCAAATTTCTACTCAATCCTAAGGCGACTTAGTCTTCTAAAGTACACCTGCTTGGTCGATGGCGTGGGCCGCTACCTCTCGATCAACGATGATGGCAATGCCGAAGACTTTCAATCCGTTGACGGTGCCATCACTGCAGGGATCGACCTCTTCGGCGGAGAAAATTGGAAGACAGGCGTGGCAGTCGGCTATGCGCAAGG
>CAYPOV010000283.1:0-6030 GCA_964412385.1 uncultured Geminicoccaceae bacterium | reverse complement strand
ATTGTCGACCTCGTAACAATGATGGTGAATGCCGCCATCGGGATGGCGCTCGAGATAGGCGGCAATGGGCGAATTCTCGCCCAACGGGCTCATGAGTTCGATCTTGGTGTTTTCCAACGCCACGAAGACGATGCGCACGCCGTGCTCAACCAGGTCCTGCGAAGATGAGACGGAAGCACCGAGTTTGCAGCGATAGGTTTCTGCTGCGGCATCAAGATCGGGAACAGCGATGGCAACGTGATTAAGCCTGCCGATCATTCACGCCACTTTGGCCTTCGTGTGTGCGCCGGACAATGCCTCGCTGGAAAGCCGCAAGAGTTGGATCTCGACAAGCGGACGCCGGTATCGTGGCAGTTCGAGCGCTTGACGCAGGGCTGCACGCGCCACCTCTCGCACCCGCTCATCCTCAAAAACCTCATCATCATCCAACTCTTCGACCAGATCCATGACCCGCTCGATCACGCGCGGCCGGAGCTGCGCGAGACGTTCGGCATCGACCAGACCGTGGGCAGCGATCCTAGGCTCACTGAGGAGCGAGCCCATATCATCGAACACCAATGAGATCAAAATCGTACCATGGTGCATCAGGCGTCTTCGCGTCCGATAAAGATCATCACCCGCTTCGATGATCTCTTCGCTTTCCACGACCATGCGCCCGACCGGCACCTCCTCGACAATTTCAGCGGGCCCAGGCGCTAACCTCAACAAATCGCCATTGTCGATGAGCATGGGTTGCTGCACGCCCAGCCGCTTTGCAAAACGTTGATGCGCGTGCAAATGGCGCGGCTCGCCATGTAAAGGCACCGAGATTTGCGGTCGGATCCACCGGTACATCTGTTCCATCTCGTCACGACAAGGATGGCCCGAAACGTGGACGAAGTGATCTTCCTCGGTGATGACCTCGATGTCGCGCGACACCAGAAGATTGTGGAGATTGTAGAGGGTCCGCTCGTTGCCCGGGATGATCTTGGAGGAAAAAATCGCGGTGTCTCCAGCCTCGAGCTTAACCCGCGGGTGTTGGCCCGTGGCGATCCGCACCAGTGCGGCACGAGGCTCGCCTTGCGAGCCGGTCACAAGCATCATGACGCGCTCTCGCGGAAACTGATCCGCCTCGCGAATATCGCGCACCGGCGGCAAATCCTTAAGGTAGCCGACCTCCTTCGCAGCGTCGATCATCCGGTTCATTGACCGGCCGACCACGAAAACCTCTCGCCCGGCCTGGTAACCCGCATGAACTGCGGTCTGCAGGCGCGCGATGTTGGAGGCAAAGGTGGTGAGCGCAACGCGCTGAGGCTGATCGGCGATCAGCTTGACGAGGCTGTCCCGAACCTCGGATTCCGACCCCGAAGTCCCCGGGCTCAACACATTGGTGCTATCGCTCAACAGCGCGAGCACGCCTTGATCACCCAAGGTTTCCAGAACCGTGCTCTGCGTCTTCTCGCCGACGAGGGGAATCGGATCGAGCTTCCAATCACCTGTGTGAAGAAGCATACCGTGTGGCGTCTTGATGGCGAGCGAGTTAGCTTCCGGTACCGAATGCGTAACGCCGACGAAGTGGCACGAAAACGGGCCGACTTCGAAGGGGTCGCCAGGCTTGACAATGCGGACACGATTGCCCGGACGAATGCCCGCCTCATCGAACTTGCGGTTCAGGACCGCCGCTGCGAACGGCGAACAGTAGATCGGGCAGTTCAATCGCGGCCAGAGGTGGGGTGTCGCACCGAGGTGGTCTTCGTGGGCGTGCGTGAGCACCAAGCCTTTGAGCTTGTTGCGCTGTTGCTCGATGAACGCCAGATCCGGTAGCACGATTTCAGCGCCAGGGAGCCTATCATCGGCGAAGGTGATGCCCAAATCCACCATCATCCATTGGTCATCGAGACCATAGAGGTAGACGTTCATACCAATCTCGCCCACGCCTCCGAGCGGGACGAAAAGCAAATCACCGTTGGCCGACATCAGGCTATCTCTTGCGCGAACAAGTCGCTGTTTCGTTCATAAATTTCCAATAGTCCGTCCATCGTCAAATCATTGTCAACGTGCGCAATCCGGGGGCATCCCTGCGCGAACAATGGCGCCAGACCGCCTGTTGCCACAACTTTCATGTGTTTACCGTATTCCTTCTCGATGCGTTCGATCAGGCCTTCGATGAGACCGACATAGCCCCAATAGATGCCTGACCGCATCGCTGTGATTGTCGACCGGCCGATCACGTTCGGTGGTACTTCCACCGCAATACGGGGCAGCGATGCCGCCGCATTGTGCAATGCATGAAGTGCCAAATTCACGCCGGGCGCGATCGCACCGCCGCAATAGGCGCCGTCTTCGTCGACGACGTCAAACGTGGTGGCCGTACCGAAATCGACAATGACCAGCGGCAGGTCATATCGTTGTTGTGCAGCGACGGCATTAACGACACGGTCAGCGCCTACCTCTTGCGGGTTATTGATCTTGATCTGTATCGGCAAGGCGAGATCTTGATGGACAACATAGGCGGTGCATCCAAAAAAATCACGGCTCATCCAACGCAAAGGCGTGATCGCCAAGGGCACGACGCTCGATATGATTATGGCGCTCACGGCTCGATAGTCGATGTCTTTCAGGCCCATCAGTTGACTGAGTGCGGCAGCGTATTCGTCCGCCGTGCGATCGGCTTTGGTCGAAAGCCGCCATTGCCCCATGCGTTCGCGTCCCTCGAAAATCGCGAACACAGTGTTGGTATTGCCGACATCGATCGCCAAAAGCATGATGACTATGTTTGGATGGGATGGGGCTGATCGGCAAGAGGAACGGACGGCAATTCGCCGGCAACGAAGCGGCGACGGTCGCCGTTGCAGTCCAAAATAAGAGCGCCGTCGGCGTCGACATCGTGAAAGAGGCCTTGAACGCGTTCTTCACCGAGCCGCACCAAGAGAGGCTCCTGATAGCGCCAGGCGCGTGCCAGCCAGACTTCACGCAACTTGGCGAAACCCCACGTCAGCCAATCACAATAGTGTTCCTGAAACCGTTCGAGGAATGCATGGAGAAGAGTCTCAGGCGCGCAGGCCGCCCCTTGCTCGCTTAATGATGTTGTCGGGTAATCGGCTATTGCCGGATTGTGCAAAATATTGACCCCGCAACCCACGATCACGAACGCAGAGCCTTGACGATCCTGGTCGCCTTCGAGCAGCACGCCTGCGAGCTTGGCATCACCCACAAGCACGTCGTTGGGCCATTTGAGTTTGGCCGGTACTGCAAGCCTCAAGTTGTTTTCCATGGCTTGAACCAGTGCCAGACCGATGACAAGCGCCAAGCTCGATAGCGCAGAGCGATGGCCTTGGGGACGAAGCAGCGCCGAAAAATACAGATTGCCGACAGGGGAATGCCAGCCTCGGCCTTGTCGTCCGCGACCGCGCGCTTGGCGTTTTGCCAGGATCACGAGCCCCTCGCCAACGCCCTCAAGCGCCTTCTCACGGACGATATCGCTGGTGCTGCCGACTTCGTCGAAGCTTAGGATCTGCCATTGGACAGGCATGGACGGCGGGTTAGGCGTGGCTGGTCGATCCACTACTTCACAAGTGCGGACGCAGCGGCATTGGCGGCATCAAGCACGGGGCTCGGAACGACGATAAAGAGGGCGATGATCGCGGCCGTGACCATGGCTACGATGCCGAGTTCGGGCCGCCCCGGAGGCTCGAGGGCTGCCGAAGGCTCATCAAAGTACATGAGCTTGACGATACGAAGGTAGTAGAAAGCACTCACCACACTCGCCAAGACCCCGATCACAGCGACAACGCTCAAGCCCGCGTCGATAGCGGCCATGAAGAGGTAGAGCTTACCGAAAAAGCCGGCCAAGGGAGGAATACCGGCAAGTGAGAACATAACACTGGCGCGGGCTGCGGCCATCAAGGGATGGGTGCGCGAGAGACCGGCCAAATCACTAATCCCTTCAACCTGCCTCCCTTGTCGCCGCATCATCAAGATGCAGGCAAAGGTGCCGATCGTCATGGCCAAGTAAATGGCGATGTAGACGAGGACACCATACACACCGCGTTCGGTGCCGGCCGCGACCCCGACAAGTGCATAGCCGACATTGCCGATGCTGCTGTAGGCCATCAGTCTCTTGAAATTATTCTGGCCGATGGCGGCAAAGGCGCCGAGCAGCATGGATGCCACCGAGATGAAGACGATGACCTGCTGCCATTCGGCAACGAAACTGCCAAATGGCTCCATGAGAACGCGCACGATCAAACCGAGTGCCGCCACTTTGGGCGCAGCGGCAAAAAACGCCGTCACCGGTGTCGGCGCACCTTCATAGACGTCCGGCGTCCACATATGGAAAGGCACGGCCGAGAGCTTAAAGGCGAGACCGGCAATGACGAAAACCATCCCGACCAGGGCGCCGGTGGAAAGCGCTGTCCCGTCGGCTGTGAATCGACTGGCAAGCTGATCGAAGAAGAGCGTCCCGGTAAACCCGTAGACCAGCGAGCAGCCATAGAGGAGCAGGCCAGAGGCCAGGGCTCCGAGGATGAAGTATTTGAGACCGGCCTCGGACGAACGAAGCGTGTCGCGGTGATAGGCTGCCATGACGTAGAGCGGCAAGCTCAAGACCTCGAGACCCATATAGAGGGAAAGAAAGCTTGCCGAAGAAACCATCATGCACATGCCGAGGCTCGCGAATACGGCGAGGATCGGATATTCGAAGCGTTGCAGGCGATGATTGTCGAAGTAACCCTGGGCCAAAATCAGGCTTGCCGCGGCACCCCAGAGGATCAGGACCTTCATGTAGGCGGAAAAATCGTCGAACACGAAATGGCCGCCAAAGGTCTCGACGCGGTCCTTCTCCATGCCGAAGAGAATCAACGAGCTTGCGATCAGGAGCAGGATAGCCAGAGGCGTCACCGCTCTTGCCCCCGATTTTTCGGTCAGCGCACCGACCAGCAGCAAAATCAGGCCCCCGACAAATAGGACCACCTCGAGAAGGGCAGGCTCGAAATGAAGTAGCTCTGAGGCTTCCATCGACGCGTCTTCCGCGAACTAAGGTGATAGCGCTGCCTGCACGCCGGAGCCCGATTTGGCGCCGATTTGTGCGAGCAGATTGTCGACTGCTGGGGTCATCGGATCGAGGAAGAGCGATGGATAGACACCCATCAGGATCACCAAGACCACAAGCGGCGCAAAGGCGACCATCTCATTGGGCCGCATATCGGCAATGCCCTTCAGATCGTCCTTGGTGATACCGCCAAAGATGACACGGCGGTAGAGCCAGAGCATGTAAGCAGCGCCCAGGATCAGGCCGGTCGCGGCGAACAGTGCCACCCAGCTATTGGTCTTGAACACACCGATGATGACCATGATCTCGCCGATGAACCCGCTGGTGCCAGGCAGACCAACCGAGGCCATCATGAACAACATGAACACGGCAGCATAAACCGGCATGCGCTGCGCGAGCCCGCCATAGCGCGAGATTTCGCGGGTATGCATGCGGTCATAAATGACGCCGACGACCATAAAGAGGGCAGCGGAGACGATCCCGTGGCTCAGCATCTGCACGATGCTTCCCTGAATACCCAAGGCGTCCGGCGTGAAGATACCGATCGTCACAATGCCCATATGGGCGACCGAGCTATAGGCGATCAGCTTCTTCATATCCTGCTGCATTAGGGCGACCAGCGACGTGTAGATGATCGCAACGACACTTAACGTGTAGATAAAGGGCGTAAAGTAGACCGATGCGTCGGGCAGCATGGGCAGCGAGAAGCGCAAAAATCCATAGCCGCCCAGTTTCAAAAGAACGCCGGCAAGCAGCACCGATCCGGCCGTCGGCGCCTCGACGTGTGCGTCCGGCAACCAAGTATGGAAGGGCCACATCGGCACCTTGACGGCAAAGGACGCGAAGAGGGCAATCCATAGCCAACGTTGGGCATCGATGGCAAAGTCATGCGCCATCAGCGTCGGAATATCGGTGGTCCCGGCCTGAACGTACATATAAAGGATGGCCACAAGAAACAGCACCTAGCCTAGATGTGTGTAGAGGTAGAACAAAAAGGTCGC
>CAYPOV010000282.1:0-6060 GCA_964412385.1 uncultured Geminicoccaceae bacterium | reverse complement strand
CGAATCTCATATCCTAGCCCTTGGGCAATGCCGTGAATTTATCAACAACATCAGGCTGAAGGCACGTGTCGTCGCGGAGACCGCGGGAGCCGCAGCGGATATTGTCGAGCGGGGCGATCCGACAGTAGGCGCCATCGCTTCACGTTTTGCCGCCGATATTTATGGCCTAAAGGTCGTGGTTCCTGACATTGAAGACGCCGAACACAATACGACGCGTTTTTTGGTGCTAGCCAAAGAAGGGGTCATGGTGCCGTCTGGCAACGGTCCTGTGGTGACAACTTTCGTCTTTCGTGTGCGAAACGTTCCAGCAGCGCTCTACAAAGCCCTGGGTGGATTCGCTACGAACAGCATCAATATGCTGAAGCTCGAGAGCTATATCGACGGCAAATTCAATCAGGCTCAGTTTTACGTCGACATCCTAGGCCATCCCGAGGACCAAGCCGTCAAGTTTGCTTTTGAGGAACTCGAATTTTTCGCGGACAACATCGAAATACTCGGTGCCTATGCTGCTGATACGTACCGAACCAAGTTCGAATAAGCGCACGCCCTATAGGAGCAACAAAGAAGCCAGACCCAGAAACGCAAAAAAACCGACAACATCGGTAACTGTAGTGAGGAAGACTCCGGATGAAACCGCAGGGTCGAGCTTGAGGCGATCGATGAAGAGCGGGATGATTAGCCCAGCGACAGCAGCGGCGATCAGCGTGATGCCCGTTGCTAACCCAAATATGACGGCGAGCGAGAGATCTTGGAACCACAACATGGCCAACGCAATGCCAGCGAGCATGAAAAACAAGGCATTGAGGATACCAACCCCAAATTCTTTTAGGAGCACCCTGAAAGCGTTAGCAGCCGTAATCTCCCGGGTCGCAAGTGATCGCACGGCGACCGTTAAAGTTTGCGTTCCGGCATTGCCGCCCATCGATGCGACAATGGGCATCAAAACGGCGAGTGCTGCCATCTTTGCGATATCGTCTTCGAAATTGGCAATGACGAGCGATGCAATCACGGCGGTGGCGAGATTGACAACAAGCCAGGGGAGTCTTCTCAGTACTGTCTTAAGCGGCCTCGAGAATGTATCAGACTCGTTCACACCACCGAGCCGGAGGATGTCTTCTTCGGCTTCTTCTTGAATAACGTCAACGACATCGTCGATGGTGATGACGCCAAGCAGCCTGCCATTCTCGCCAACAACTGGAGCCGCAACCAGATCATATTGGCGAAACTGAAATGCAACGTCTTCCTGGTCTGTATCGGCGGAGATCACCGGGACCTGTGTCATCGCAAGGTCACGCATAGCCACCGACCGGCGACTACGTAGGATTTTGCTTATCGGAACACTGCCGACAGGGCGATACCGCGCATTGACGATGTAGACGTCGAGAAAATCGTCGGGTAGATCGTCGGCTTCCCTGAGAAAATCAATCGTTTGCCCGACAACCCAATAGTCGGGCACCGCGACGAACGCGCGGGCCATGAGTCGCCCGGCACTATCCTCTGGATAGTTAAGGCCTTGTTGAATTGCCGTCCGCTCTTCCTTGGGAAGTGCGGAAAGAATTGCAGCCTGATCCTTGATATCGATCGAACTAAGGACCTCAACCGCATCATCGGTGTCGAGCTTCTCGAGAATCTCGCTCGCTTCACGTGATCCGATATTGCGAAGGAGGTGCGCCCTGATCTCATGGTCAAGGTAGCTAATCGTCTCGGCATCAATTACCGCACCTGACATTTGAAAGACACGCAAGCAGTCTTCTTCTGGCAGAAGCTCGAGAGCGTCAGCTTGGTCGGCAGGGTGCAGCTCTCGGAGTGCGGTGATGCAGGCTTCGCTATCGCCAACGCTTACCGCGGTCTGCAGGTCGCGAACGAGTGTATCGAGTGCACCTGTATCTGATGCTTCCGAAAATTCGGTCGGTTTCGCTTCGGGCTCAGTCATGACCGGCCTTCTTCGCTGACAAGTGGACCTTGTCTCGTTGCCACGGGGCCAGTGAGCAATGTTTGATCTTGCTTGCCTCTAACCGGAGTTCAAAGTTTCGTTTGGTGCGGTCGAGAAGACTCGAACTTCCACCCCGTCGCCGGGACAGCGACCTCAACGCTGCGCGTCTACCAATTCCGCCACGACCGCCTAAATGAACTTGACATCCGTTTTCAGCTGAGGACGCGGTTGGTAACAAAAGACGGAACTCGGCGCAAGCCTTGGTGATGGGCGAATCAATGGTCGAATGGAAAACTTCAGAAGGATTGATCGCATACCCGCATGCCATTCGGGAGATGGAGTGGCGCGCCGAATCCGTCTTCAAGCACGAAGCCGAGGAACTGGTTTGGTTTTTAGAACATCCGCCGGTCTATACTGCTGGGACAAGTGCCGACCAAACCGAACTCATTTCTCAAGACCATATCCCAGTTTACAAGACGGGTAGGGGTGGGCGCTACACCTATCACGGGCCCGGGCAACTCATCGGCTACGTCCTCCTGGATCTGAGACGACGACGCAAAGACGTCCGTTGGTTCGTTTCGGAACTAGAGGATTGGATCATCGCTTCACTGTCTGATTTGGGCGTCGAGGCTGGTCGCAGGTCTGGTCGGATCGGCATTTGGGTAATTGACCGCAATGGCCAGGACAGCAAGATAGGCGCCTTAGGGATCCGCATCAGAAAATGGATTACCTTTCATGGCTTCTCTTTGAATATTGACCCGGACCTAGATCAATTCGCAGGGATCATCCCATGTGGCCTTCCAGAGTATCCGGTAACTTCTCTCCGGGCTTTTGGCTGTAATGCGTCGAGAGCCGACTTGCAGAGAGTTTTGCGCGGCCGATTTCATCGGTTTTTTGGTGGTCGAACGGGCATTGAGAATGCGTAACATGAAGCGAAGTATCGATCATTTCACACTGAGGTGTTCAAGTGAAAATTAGAGCGACAACGTCGCTTTTACGGCAAGCTGCAGCCGTACTCCTAATCTCTATCTCCGCTTCCACGCCTGTTTTGTCGGCGTGCACTGATGTGCCGACACCAGGAGTCGAGTGGCGGAGATGCCTGCTTGATGGCGTCGCGCTTCAAAGCGTTGATCTTCGTGAGGCCAATCTTCGAGATGCGTCCTTCAAGAGAAGCGATCTGTCGGGCTCCAATCTATCGGGCGCAGATGCACGACGTGCCAAATTTGTCTCTGCCAAACTAGTTGCCACGAAACTCGACAGGGCCAATCTAAATTCTGCCGATCTCACCAAGGCAGATCTCACCGACGCGACATTGGTGGACGCAACTCTCAACCGAGCGCGTTTATTCAGGGCCTCTCTACATGGTGCGGATTTGACGGGAGCCGTGCTTGATGGCGCAGACCTGCTCCACGCCGATTTTACAGGCGCAACTTGGACAGACGGAAAGACCGTATGCGGTCCGGGCTCGCTTGGAACATGCAAAACGGGTGAACCGGCGGAACAATCTGCGGTCAAAAAAGACCTATTCGTCGCTGAGCAGCGTTAACTGATTGGGGAAGCGAAGAACATCAAGCGTTTGATCAAAGGGCATGGGGCGTCCGAGCAGGAAGCCTTGCGCTTCCTCACATCCCAATTCTCGGACGGCTTCGAGTTGGGCTTCCGTCTCAACACCCTCGGCGATGACACGGATCTTGAGCCCCTCTCCCAACGCAACGATGGCACGAGCTATTGCAAAGCCCGATGCCCGATCGCTTTCTTGAGGAGCATTAGTGATTGCCGCGATAAGTGAGCGATCGATTTTCAGGCAGTCGATAGGATAGTCTCGCAAGGTTCTAATGGATGAGTAGCCAGTACCAAAATCGTCGATACTGATTGATGCTCCGACCTCTCTTAGCCTATCGAATGTTCGGCGGGAATTCTCCGTCGCTTGAATTAATGCGCTTTCAGTGATCTCCAGATCTAGCGCCGAACCTTCTAAATGGTTCCGCTCAAGCATCAGCCGGATCTGATCAGGGAGAGTGGGGTCGACGAGTTGCCTTGCCGACACGTTGACGGCCACACGTGCATCGCTGAAACCTGCATCATACCATCGGACAAGGTCGCTGCACGCGAGCTTGATGGCCTCTCTGCCAAGTTCTTCGATGCGACCCGTATCCTCTGCTATCGGTATAAATTCTAGAGGCGGTATGAGCCCCTGTGTCGGGTGGAACCACCGCATTAGCGCTTCAAAGCCGACAATGCTGAAATCGGTAAGTTTATATATCGGCTGATAGTGAAGACGAAATTGCCCCTCCTCGATCGCCTTTTTCATGTCGCCTTCGAGAACCAAACGCTCGTAGGCAAAGGCGTTCATGTCACTTGTGAAAAAGCAGAACCGATACTCCCCCAATTGTTTAGCCTTTTCCAGCGCGGAATTGGCATTGCGAATAAGTGCGTCAGCCTCAGACCCATCGGCGGGGTATAAAGAAATGCCAATATTGATGTGCAGCGAAACCTCATGACCGTTTATCCGAATCGGATGTCGGAATTCCTTCAGAACCTTCTCCGACACCTGTAAGGCGAGTTCCGTTGATCCAATACCATCGAGTAAGACAATGAACTGGTCTCCAGATAGGCGCGCAACAATGTCGCCTTGCCTTAAGGATTGACCGAGCTTCTGCGCCGCCTCTTTGATGAGCTGATCCCCTTTTTTCAGTCCCAACGATTCGTTGATGAGCCCAAAGCGCACGAGATCGACCAACACAATCGTTAACTCGTGCTCGTCATGTTCGGCACGGGCGATGGCATGAATCAGCCTTTCGACAAATAATGCTCGATTTGGAAGACCCGTCAATGAATCAAAGTGCGCAAGCTCGCCCGTTCGCTCAAAAATTTCTCTTCCAACCACTGCCTCGCGCAAGGTCAACACGAATCCATACTCATTTCGATAGTCGATTCTATTGATCCGAACATCAACCGGCAGACGATGATGTTCACCTAATGCTAGCGCGCTGACGATCTTGTTGTTTTTCGAAGGGGCCTCTCTGATGCTCGCTTCTATACTTGAATTACCGCCATTCCTCAGGCCCAGGATATTTGCTATAGGCTGACCACGCAGTATCGAAGGATCCTCGCGAAAATAAGCACCCGATCCAAGGCTGGCAGAAATGATCCGAAGCTCGGAATTCAGAACCAAAATTCCGCCTCCAATTACGTTAGCAATTGCTTTGAAAGCAAGTAATTCGGGATCCTCTCCCTCACTCATCTTCCCAAGCCAACAACTGATCACAATCCTACAACAATTTTCATCAGTCCATATTTGATTGAATTTTGATCTAAGCTGGACAACAACTCGCTCGGGTCCAAAAGCCAAGAAATATTGGAGGATTAATGGCGAATCTTGGTTTGCAACAACTTCAAGGGCACGAGCCAATGTATTTCGATGAAGATGTGGTCCGTCAATATCACGACATCCTGGATCCCCCGCTGTCAAAAGCTGGAACAACGCGTCCGGAGGGTCCCTATCGTCGGATACGATCCGACCCTGCCGGTTGAACAATACCGAATATGAACCCAGTTCCCGATACCCAGTGTGAAGTTCCCTTTGATGTTGCCTCAAGACGTCGTGCGAAGAACTTCCGTTTCAGGGCCGTCCGTCAGCAATCGACTTTCTTGGCAACGCCTGAACTAGGAAGAGAGTTACCACCCTCTGGTCCGGGAGTGGTAGTACGGAAATTGAAGCGGGGATGTTCGACCTATTTCGAGTCGATATCCAGCCATTATAGACTTGCTGTCTTTGCTTTCTGTGTGCGATTCTCACATGGGCTTGCCATATCCACTTACCCTCTTGCGAGAAGTAGGCAATTAGTGACTTATTTTGCGCCAGGTCTTGAGCAAGATGAGCTTGATCAATTCGACCATCCCAATCAGTAAGAAAGCATGAGGTCGTTGGTAAATAAAAACTGTCTCGAAATGCATTGAGAATGGCTGCTCCATGGTCAAGTTTGGGACGGCTTTCACCTTTGTATGTGATTTGGCCTGCTATCGCTATTGGGCTTGCACTATCGTCAACAATAATCGGGTATGCTTGGTCTTAAACTTCGACGTTTTTACCGCTGGCAAGTTTTAGCTGGCGAAGACTTGTACGG
>CAYPOV010000281.1:0-6079 GCA_964412385.1 uncultured Geminicoccaceae bacterium | reverse complement strand
CACCGGCCCGGCGATACACCAGCCGCCCGGGCTTGGATCGAGGATCACGACGCCCTCCCCTTTCCGCTAGAGGTGTGGGACCAGGCATCGTGGGAACTGTATCCTCATGGTGCGTGGCATGGTGGTACCGTGATCAGTAGCCGCGGCTGCCCGGCGCGCTGCAGTTTTTGTGCAAACCATGTGACGGGTCGCGTCTATCGCTGGCGCAGCGCCGACAATGTGGTGGCCGAAATCAAGGCCTGGATGAGGCTTACCGGGGCGACCCATATCATGTTTTTTGACGATGCTTTTACTGCGCGGCGTGGCCGTCTCGAGGATTTGTGCCGGAAGATCATCGATGACCCCGAGCTCGACGGACTGACATGGACCTGCATCACACCCGCCAATATGGTCAAGCCCTTCGATTTGGCACTGATGCGGCGAGCCGGTTGCTCGGCGGTCAATTTCGGCATCGAGAGCGGCGATTCGGGTATTCTTCGCAGCATCCGCAAGGGCCAACGCCCGGAAGACGTGCTTAATGCCGTGCGGGCTGCCAAGGCGGCCGGCATGATGACGACCGTCAACATCATGGTCGGCTTTCCGGACGAAGACGAAGCCGCCATCGACCGCACCATGTCACTCATGGAAGCATTGGCGCCCGATACCGACAGCTTCAATAATCGTGGTGTTCTCATCCCGATGCCCGGCACGCCGATCTATGAGGCGAATTGCAAACGCTACGGTTTCGATCAATGGTGGCTGAATCCGGACCGCCAACCGCGCGGCTATCAGTTTGACACCATATCGGCTGAAGATGCGCTCGTCGCCCTCGAGCACGACCCCACGTTGGATATGAATTATTTCGGATATAGCGACAGTCTGCGTGCGCGCATCGCCGACTGCGTTGCCTTCAAAGCGCGCCACAATCGCGCCAAGCTGATCAGGACGTCGAACCCGTTATAAGGAGAATTACATGGCCTATTATCGTCGAAGGACACTCACACCACCCAGGAACCGGGCAATCGTGTCTCGCCACACTGTAGCAAGCCATTCGCGGGGCGGTTTCTCCAAGCCGATCGTGAGTTCGTCAACGGGCAAATCGATCAGCGGCACCAGCAACATGTATGGCTACAGGCGGAGCTATTCGCGCGTCACGACATCCCCACCGTCCGCCTCGAGCTCCCCTTCCGTGAGTGACGAGATCGGCGAACTGACCTCGCATCAGGCGCGGGCCGAACTGCGTGAAGCGGTCTACGAAGCGACCAATCTCTGGTGCTTGCAGGCCTATTTCCGTGATGTAAGAATCTATGCCGCGAACGCAACCGGTGGTGCCGGTTGCCTGAGAGGACCGGATTTCGACGATATTCTCTCAACCACGGCCGCGTTTGCATCGGCGACCGGCCGTGCGGAAGACATTGCTGATGCCGTGGCCGAAGGGATTGGTTCCTGTTTCGAAACCTGGCGGCGCAACGTCACCGTGCCGGGATTGCCATGGTACCCGCCGTTTGCGGCCTTCCCCGGGCCCTCCGCACCGCCAATGCCCAATGTACCAACGCCGCTTGCAAGCTGTATTTCAATGGAATCGGGTCGAATAGGATCAACCGGCTATATGAAAAACGCCTGCTACAATGCGCTGCCCAACGAACTTAAGCGTGGCGAAACCAACCTAATGTTCACGCTACTTGAATCCGAGCTTGCTCTGCATTTTTCATCCTGGATGGCCTCGCAAGCGGTAATGAACGTGATGGGTTACGGTCCCGTTCCAAGCTTTAAGCCGCCGTTTAGTCCGATCGGAGCCGTATGGGGCGGCTCTATCATCGGCCAACCCGGTCACCTCGCCAGCTAGCCCTGTCAACGGCGTTTGTCCTTAGCGCCTGCCCTTGGCATGAAGCTTAAGAGCGGTGGTGATGAAGCTGTGGGTGGGAGTGGGCACACCCAGTTCCTTGCCGAGACGGACAATCGTGCCAGACATCCAGGGAAGCTCCATGGGTTTGCCGATCTCGAGATCGTGGAGCAGGGAGGCGCGCGATTGCGGTGTCCAGGTCTCGAAGACTTGGGCACGGCCCTCCTCGATGTCTTCGGGGCGGAGCGGGATTTTCTTGGCATTGGCGACAGCGACCGACTCGTCGAAGGCGGCTTTGAGCAATGCCCGTGTGTCGGGGGCGGCTCGGATCTCTCCTAAGTCTTTGCGTAGAAGCGCCGAAACGCCGCTGAACGCCGATTGGGGTACGAATTTTTTCCAAAGATCGCGATTGATATCGTCGGAGATGGTATAGAGCACGCCCGCCGCCTCAAGGGCATCGCCGAGGGCCTGAGCGCGTGGGGTAAGCTTTCGATCGAGTTCGCCGAACACCAGTTTCGCCATGGTGCCGGAATGTTTGAATTCGCCCGGTGCCTCGATGACGGCAGGACAGTAGGCCGAGCCTCCCATGACGTGTTCGGCACCGAGGATCTCCTTGAGCATCGGCGGCCCGTCGATTCCGTTTTGGAATGTCACCACCGCCGTTTCGGGACCGATCAGCGGGCGGCAGGCGTCACCCGCCGTCTTGGTATCGTAAAGCTTGACCATAAACAGAACGAGATCGACCGGGCCGATGGCCTCGGGATCATCGGTGGCGGTTACGGAAGGCAAGTGGAGATCGCCGAGCTCGCTCTTGATGGCGAGGCCATTGCTGTTGAGCGCGTCGAGTTGAGCGCCGCGGGCGATAAAGCTGACACGCGTGCCGGCAGCCTGAAGCCTGCCACCGAAATAGCCCCCAAGTGCCCCCGTTCCCATCACCGCGATATGCATGTCGTCTTCCTCTTCTGCCTGCTACAAACGAAACCGTTAATGACAATGAACGTAAGGGACACCGTTCGTGCATGCCATAAAGAGTGCACTCGATCTTCCGCCGATTTGGCTCGTGGCCTCGATGGCGCTGATGTGGTGGCTGGCTCAGGCGGTGCCGATCGTCACCTGGAGCCCGGGGATCTCGGCGTCGATCGGCTGGCTGATCATTATCGCCTCGGTGATCCTGACCTTGATTGCCGCTTGGCAGTTCCGGCGCGCCGGCACGCCGGTCATTCCAAGACGCGATCCCAATGCACTGGTGACGGGCGGGCCGTTTCGTTTCAGCCGCAATCCCATCTATTTGGCGGATGTCTTGGTGCTGGTGGGCTGGTTTCTCGTCCTGGGTGCCCTCACCCCTTTTCTCGTCATTCCCGTCTTCGCCTGGGTCATCGAGGCACGTTTCATTCGAGGTGAAGAAGCGGCCCTGCGGTCCACGTTTGGCGATGAGTTTGACGCCTATTGCACCCGTGTCCGCCGGTGGCTTTAGTCGCCGCCACGGATGACGTTGTGAGCGCCTTCGGCACCCATGAAGACAACGAGAATGCGAGCCGGTGTTTCGCCCTTGTTGGTCCCGTTATGGCGCACTTGCATGGCATCGACCAGGGCCTCGCCGGTTCTATAGGTTTGGGGGCTTTGGCCCTCATAGTCGATGGTCACCTCACCTTCGAGGATATAGCCATAAACAGGCACACCATGCTGATGCCAGCCGGTTTCCTCACCGGGCATCAGCGTGACGATCAATGATGTGACGATGGCGGGTTTTTGGCTCGGATAGACAATCGGCTCGCCGGACGAGGTCTCACTGGTTTGCAAGAGTTCGATAACGCGTTGGTAATCGGGCGCGTCGTGACCCCAAGCACCGGCCGAGCCCGCTAGCAAGAGAATCGCAGCTAAAATGCGTTTCATGGCTCCCCCCGTATTCACCGGCTCAAAGCGTCGCTAAGACACCGCCGTCGACATAGATGGTTTGGCCGTTGACGAAGCTTGAGGCGTCGGAGGCCAGGAAGATGCAAACGCCTTGCAGTTCTTCGGTTTTGCCCCAGCGGCCGGCAGGTGTGCGTTTTTCCAGCCAGGCGTTGAATTCCTGGTTTTCATACAAGGGCTTATTGAGCGGTGTTGCGAAGTAACCTGGGCCGATCGCATTGACCTGTAGGCCATGGCGCGCCCAGTCCGTGCACATACCTTTGGTGAGCTGCTTCACCGCTCCTTTGGCTGCCGTATAGGGGGCCACAGAATAGCGCGCCGCCTCGCTCATCAGCGATGCCGTGTTGATGATCTTGCCGCGGCCCCTCGGGATCATGTGCTTGGCAACCGCCTGGCCGACGATGAACACACTCTCGACATTGGCGCGCAGCACCTCTTGAAAGGTTTCCAGCGGAAAATCTTGCAAGGGCGAACGCCGCTGGATGCCGGCATTGTTGACGAGAATGTCGATCGGTCCTTGAGCCTCGATCGCAGCCACGGCGGCCGCAACCGCATGGGCATCGGTGACGTCAAAGGCCTGGATCGAGACGTCCAACCCCTCGCCTGCCAGGGATTGCTGCGCGGCGCTGAGCTTTTCCTGATCGCGGCCGTTGAGAATGACATGGGCGCCGGCCGCAGCAAGGCCTTGCGCCAGACTGTAACCAATCCCTTGTGAGGACCCGGTAACAAGCGCCCGCTTGCCGGAAAGATCAAAGAGTTTCAATGACATGATGCGCGCTCTTAACGTTTGGTTTGGCGGTTGGGAGCGTCGAGGC
Source organism: uncultured Geminicoccaceae bacterium (assembly GCA_964412385.1). Lineage (GTDB taxonomy): Bacteria > Pseudomonadota > Alphaproteobacteria > Geminicoccales > Geminicoccaceae > JBGSYN01. The sequence continues at coordinate 1,531 of CAYPOV010000281.1, read as the reverse complement.
CGACATCGAGAAGGTGGCCGAAGGTTTGGTAGAGGCGCGCGACATCGGCTTCGGGCAGCGGTGCTGCGCAGATCGACTGCACATTGCTCTTCACGTGATCTTTGTTGCCGGTGCCGAAAAGGATGACATCCGTGCCCGGCTCGTGGCGGCAGAACCTGTAGGCGGCATCGACGATGCTCGATGCCCCGTTTTCGTGCAGGAGAAAATTCAAAGGCTCCGGATCATCCGCCAATTCGCGCGGTAACACATTCTCATCAGCAAGCTGTTTGATGGTTTCTTCAAGCCTGCCCGGCGTGCTGAACAAGACCCGCACGGCAAACATGATTAGCACGCCCACCTTGTGCTCGAGCGTAAGCGGAAAGACCTTCTCCCGCGCCGGCTGGTGCATCATGTGATAGGCGACCATGATGACATCGAAACAGCCTTCCTGAATGGCCTTGGGCAGCATGATCTTGCCAGGATCGCCGGGTGATGTCTCGGTGATGCCGAGATGCTTGAATTTGCCCTTGTCGCGCTCCTTCAAAAGGGCAGGCACCAGGCTGTCGACCACCTCGCGATAGACACCCGGTGCGACACCGTGAAGATGGTAGACATCGATGGTCTCGACATTGAGCTTCTTCAGACTGGCATCGAGGCTTTGGATGACGTCTTCCGGCGTCCGGCCGCCTTTCTCATCGGCACCGAAACCTTTTCGGGGATTGGTCTTGGTCGAGATCACCACCTCGTCGCGCGGAACACCCTTGATGGCCTTGCCGACGATCTCCTCGGTGCCATAGGCTTCTGCAGTATCAAAAAAGTTGACACCTTCATCCATAGCAGCGCGCACGACCTCGACCGATTCGGCCTCCGTCTTGCCGGCCCGCTGGCCGAGCCTCGAAAATCCGCCACAGCCCAGACCCGCTACGCTGACCTTGAGCCCTGTACGTCCAAGTGTCGTCATCTCCATGGGCTGCTCCCCTCCTGATCAAAGACAAGTAGGGCACCGTTCCCCACACCGTGCCTGCATAGAACACCGCAAACCCTGGCCGTGGCAAGCGTGTCGAGACAAGCCAATTGTCCGGCTTTGCTATCTCGATGCGATGCGGTCACGGAAACAGGCCGTAAGTCTCCGTTCACGGATCGACCCACCATCGACAAACGTCATCATTCTGACGGCATCAACAGGTCCCAATTCTACGCGACCACTCCATCATCACACCCGGGCTGACCAAAATTTGCTGACTTCGCCAAAGCGTTCGACAAGACGCCTGAGGCTAGGCCGCTGCTGAAGACTGCCAATGACCTGGCCAAGGCACGCAAGAGAGAGAAGTAAGTGCATCAGGCGTACGCCGCATCGCGATGGACAATGCGCCAGCCTAGTCTCGATTTGACTGTGGCTTCCAACATGCCAGGAAGAGATGCAGTGTGTTGTTCGCCCTTTCCGATCTTCGCTCTCGTTCCTTTATCGAATCGGATCACCGTTGAAAATTGGCTTCGATCAGGTCGCGATCAATCGTTCGGTGGGTCTGATTATGTACCCCTTTTTGGGCAC
>CAYPOV010000280.1:0-6089 GCA_964412385.1 uncultured Geminicoccaceae bacterium | reverse complement strand
AATCGCTCACCCTCACTATTCGTGAGATATCAACCTTCACCCCGTGCGCCCTCGGTGATCAAGCACCCGGCCCCGTAAACACCTGATGGATGAAATTGGACGAACTCAAGGTCTTGGAGTGCCAGACCTGCCCGCATGACCATGGCATTGCCGTCGCCGGTGCAGGTGTGGGCCGATGTGCAGGAGAAATAGACCCGTCCGTAGCCGCCTGTCGCAAGACAGGTCTGATGGGCATGAAAGCGATGGATCGAACCGTCTTCAATGCACATCGCCATAATGCCGCAGCACACGCCTTCATCATCCAGGAGAAGGTCGAGTGCAAAATACTCATTATAGAACTGCACGTGATGTTTAAGCGCTTGCTGAAAAAGCGTGTGCAAAATAACGTGACCTGTTCGATCGGCGGCAGCGCAAGTACGATACGCCTGTTCCTTTCCGAAGCCTACTGTCTGCCCGCCGAACGCCCGCTGATAGATCCGGCCCTGCTCCGTTCGCGAGAACGGTACGCCATAGTGTTCGAGCTCGTAGACGGAGGCCGGCGCATTCTTGGTCATATATTCGATTGCGTCCTGATCGCCTAGCCAGTCGGACCCTTTGACGGTATCGTACATGTGAAACCGCCAGTCATCGTCATTCATATTGCCGAGCGCCGCATTGATCCCGCCCTGAGCCGCGACGGTATGGCTTCTCGTCGGATAAACCTTGGTTACGCAGGCGACTTTCAGGCCGGCTTCGACCATTCCGACCGCTGCACGCAGGCCAGAACCGCCGGCTCCGACAACGACGCAGTCGAAATGATGATCAGTGATCGGATAGGCTTCAGCCATTGCATCAGCTCCCAATGAGGACCTTGAGAATGGAAATAACGCAAGCTGTCGCCAAGGCGATTGCGGCGAAATTTACGCAGATTAGAGCGGCTGATTTCAGCTTAGGATCGTGCACATAGTCTTCAATAACGACCTGCAGTCCGAGCTGTGCGTGGTAGAAGCTCGAGCCCACCAACAGGACCATCAGTGTGGCATTGAAAGGGGACGACAACCAATCGATTGTACCTCGATATCCACTGTCAGCCAAACCTGCCAACGACCAAACAAACCATAGGACAAGGATGACATTGGACATCGCCGTGAGGCGCTGAGCCTTCCAATGATGGAATCCCTCCCTGGTCGAGGTGCGAGCGCGAATTGACGCGGTATTGTGAGCCACGATGTTGTCCTTTTTCTATCTCTGCGGCGCCAAAGGCTAAACCAGTATGACGATCCAGGTGACGATCGTCAGGGCTGCGGCAAGAGCTACTACGGCAAGGCCAGTTTGATAGGCTTGATGTTTTTCGAAGCCAAAGCCTGCGTCCCAACCTAGATGGCGTATGCCATTGCACAAATGGTAGAAGGTGACGAAGGTTACGCCGAATAAAATAAGACCCCCTAGGAGGTTATTGGTCAACGAATGGATGACGGCGAAACTCTCTTCGCCTGAAGCAAGGGCCGCCAACCACCAAGTTAACAACAGCAGCGCGGCACACAACATGATCCCGCTAGCCCGGTGCGCAATTGAGAGCCCCATGGCGAGATACCAGCGATAAATCTGAAGGTGCGGTGAAAGTGGTCTATTTGCTTGAGCCATTGATTGCCTCATTCGTGGAGTCGTCGCAAAAATTCTACAGTTCTGGCCCGAGACAAACAATCGGTTACATATCAACCGATGAAGCGCAAGGCGCTAACACAGCCCGCAAGCTAGAAAAAGGCGGCGTGGTGTCAACGTGCTACTCGGTCTCCCGTGATTGTTGTTGCGTCGATCATCGAGATCGAATCCGCTGGTTCTTTGCCAACATTGCACGGAAAAATTTTTCCTTGGTCAAATGATCTTGGAGAGCTACACACAAGCGGATAAGGCGATGTGTGTATGCGGTCGCCCGTATGACTCACGTCGCGAAGGGATGCGAGGTCCGTCCCAACAAAGTTTTCGAAGAAATGGTGACATACAGGTGTTGGATTTGTTAGTTACAATGCAGCGAAGTGAAAGTAGTGGTTGCCGGGACGTGCGATGAGATTGATTTCACGCATCCCAATATTCCATGCCCTTCATTGATACCTCAGCCAGTTAACGAGTTCTGAATAAAATTGACAAAGCTTCCATTCAGCAGGGCCGATCTTGAGCGTCTGTTTCCCGCTTCTGCTTGGAAAAAAGGCATCGAACTCGCCGAGCAAGGCGCTGTCATAGACGTCGAGATCGAGCGAGACGGGAAATCTGTTACGGGTCAAGTAAGAGGAAATCGCCGGACGCCGTATTTGACGAGAATTAAAATCGTCAATGGGCGAGGTGGCCGCGTTCGACTGTCTAGCACTTGCACTTGCGTTGTTTATTCCGAGTGCGAACATGCGGCGGCTACATTAATTCATGCGCTCGACAAATCCGCGGCCCCTGATCCCGATGATGTGTCGGTCGCTGTTGACGAGCAAGTGAACGCTTGGGTCAACGCAGTAAACGGTGCGGTCAAACAGGATTACGACACGTCAAACGCGTCAAATGAGCAGATTCTCTATGTTCTAGAGCCCAATGAAAGAGCCTGGAATCATAGCGAGGAGGCTCAGTCCATCAGTGTGCGTGTTGTGCGTGCCCGAGCACTGCGTTCAGGATTGTTCGGCCGTCAGTCCCCCGTATCGTTTGGAAGCCTCAGAGGCGAGGACGTATCGTCGCTTACGACAGTCTCAGACCAAGTCATTGGACGCATGCTTGGCCAGGGCACGGCTAACTCGAGAAAGCTATCGGGCGAGGTCGACGCCGAGGTGTTGCGTCTCATGCTCGCAAGTGGTCGATGCTATTGGCGTGCAGCACAGGGCGACCCTCTGGCGTCTGCGGAAAATCGACCCGGCAAGTTTCGATGGCAGTTCGACAATGAAGGCCAGCAACGTATCATTTGCAAACTCGATGACGCCGACGATGACCAGGGCAATGTCAAGATCGTTGCCGTTGGCGGCCCATGGTATGTCGACATGTCATCATCGACTTGTGGCATGGTCGAAACCGGGCTGACAGGTCGTGTATCGAAAATGCTGCTTGGTGCACCCTCCATCCCTGCAGTTGCGGCGAGCGTTGTTCGCCAAAAATTGCAGGTTAACGGTGCGGCGATTCCGTTGCCCGAGTCACTCCGGGCACGAGAGCGTGTCGAGGTGGCACCAGTGCCATGCATTTACTTGCATTCGCCCCGCGTGACGATTGTTCGCGGCACAGGTTGGAATCGTGAAGAGAACGAAGTCGATCTTCCGCTTGCGCGCGTCGGCTTCGATTATGCGGGTGCCGAGGTGGGATGGCAGGAGGGCCGACAAGAGATCAACCACGTCTCCGGCAATCGCCTCATGGTCTTACCCAGGAACGCTCTTACCGAAGTTCAATTCATCGAACGGCTCAATAGCCTCGGTCTGCAGCCCCTAGGTCCGACGGGTCTCGGACGATTTGCTCCGGATCACGCACGTCAGGACTTTACGTTTGAGGAAGACGACGACGACGATGTCAGTTTTCGTTGGGTAGAGTTCAACGATCTTGAGCTTCCGAAACTCGAAGCGGAAGGCTGGAAGGTCACGTTCGCAGAAAACTATATGTTCCGTGTCGCAAGACCGAAATCGACATGGCAGATCGAAATTGCTGATAGCGAGAACGAATGGTTTGACCTCAACGTCGGTATTGACATCGATCGTGAGCGAGTCTCGCTCTTGCCACTTCTTCTCGACCTTTTTGAGCGCGCGCCCGACGAAATGACGCCGGCAGCACTTGAGGCGTTCGGCGATCAGCCGGTTTACGCAACCTTGCCTGACGGGCGTCTCATTCCAATTCCGGCAGCACGCCTTAAGGCCATGCTTTCTGCGCTGTTCGAACTCTTCGAGGCCGGTAAGCTTTCCGAGGATGGCTCGGTGCGTCTCAAACGCGCGCAAGCAGTTCGGCTCGAGACTCTTCGGGATGCGCTTGGTGATGAGGAGCTTGAGTGGACGGGTGGGGAACGCTTAAGAGAGTTTGCGACCCAACTCGCCAAGCTCTCGAGTCTCCCGGAATCTCAGCCACCCAAAGGACTGAAGGCAACACTCAGGAACTATCAGCTCGATGGGCTGCGCTGGCTGCAATTCCTTTCGCAAGCTTCCCTTTCGGGTGTGCTCGCGGACGATATGGGGTTGGGCAAGACGCTTCAGACGCTTGCCCACATGCAAACCGAGAAAGAAGCAAGTCGGCTACTCAAGCCATGCCTAGTCGTTGCACCGACGAGCCTTATTCCAACTTGGCGAAATGAGGCACGGCGATTTACGCCGGATCTCGATGTGCTTGTATTGCACGGTACTGATCGAAAAGAACTCTTTGAGGATATCGCCGACTACGATCTCGTTATTACTAGCTACGCGCTGATGCTTCGCGATCGCGATGAGCTTGTGAAGCACGATTTTCATATGATCGTGTTGGATGAGGCTCAGGCGATTAAGAATCCCAGCACTAAACTTGCGAGGGTCGCTTGTGAGCTGACGAGCGACCACAAGCTCGCCTTGAGCGGCACGCCAATGGAGAATCATCTTGGCGAGCTATGGTCGGTCTTCAATTTCTTGATGCCCGGATATCTTGGTGACCGGGAGACTTTCCGGCGGATCTTCCGCAATCAGATTGAGAAAGAGGGGGACCTGGAACGCCAAGCCTTGCTCGTCAATCGGGTGCGACCGTTCCTGTTGCGAAGAACCAAGGCTGAAGTCGCATCCGAACTTCCGGACAAGAACGAAGTCGTGCGAGAAATCGAACTCACGGGGCCGCAGCGAGACCTCTACGAGAGTGTGCGGCTCTCGATGTCAAAGAAAGTGCGAGAAGAGATCGAAACCAACGGTATTTCTAAGAGCAATATCGCCATCCTCGATGCACTCTTGAAACTACGCCAAGTCTGTTGTGATCCGCGCTTGCTCAAAGGCCAAAAGCCGGCCGAAGAAATCCCGTGCAGCAAACTGGAACTCCTCCTGGACATGCTGCCCAGCATGGTCGAGGTGGGACGACGCGTAATCGTGTTTTCTCAATTTGTCGAAATGCTGGAATTGATCGAAGAAGGCCTCAATGAAGTAGGCCTCGACTACACGATCTTGACGGGCCGTACGCGGGATCGGGAAACACCCGTCAAGCGCTTCCAAGATGGTGAAGTCCCGATCTTCTTGATCAGTCTCAAGGCTGGTGGGACCGGCCTCACTCTCACCCGCGCCGATACGGTCATTCACTACGATCCTTGGTGGAATCCCGCTGTTGAAGCTCAAGCAACCGATCGCGCGCACCGTATCGGCCAGGATAAAACGGTATTCGTCTACAAAATGATCACGACCGGCACGGTCGAGGAAAAAATATTGGCTCTACAGGAGCGCAAACGAAAACTCGTCGAGGGTGTTCTCTTGGGAGCTCAGGCCAATCTTAAATTCGACGAAGACGATATTGCGGCACTCTTTGCACCTCTTCCTGAGTAAGAGTCGCAAGATTATTTGGGCCGGCCCGATCGAAGAACCGAGCCGGCCATCGTCACAATTACCAAGAACCGGTATTGCCCATTGATGCCCATGGTTCTTGACTGGGCAAGGCATCGCCGGCTTGCAAGATCTCGATCGAGATTCCGTCCGGTGACTTGATAAAAGCCATCTTGCCGTCACGAGGTGGGCGGTTGATGGTGACTCCTTGGTCCATCAATCCCTTGCAGTAGTCATAGATATTGTCGACGCTGTAGGCTAGATGGCCAAAATTTCGGCCCCCCGCATAATCTTCCGGATCCCAATTGTAGGTCAGCTCGAGCTGAGCCTCGGGATTTTCGTCTGGTGCCAAAAAGATATTAGTATACCGCCCTTTCTCATTGGGCGAGCGGCGTACCTCCTTGAGTCCGAGCTTGTTACAATAAAAGTCGAGCGACTGATCGATATTGGCGATGCGTACCATGGTATGCAGATATTTCATGCTTCCCTCTCATGCATTGAACTCATCTGCATTTAGGTATCGTGGCCCCATGCTGAAATACCGCTTTGCCTCCCTAATTCGTAGTGGCGGCAAGGATGTGGACATAACAAGAACACATGATTAATGTTCGGTTTATG
>CAYPOV010000279.1:0-6117 GCA_964412385.1 uncultured Geminicoccaceae bacterium | reverse complement strand
GCAGCGCGCCGTATTAGACCAACGGGTCCAGAATGTGCGCCTGCTGGTAGGCGAATGCAGAACTCGTGAACAGCGCTGCTCCACCCAAAATCAACGACATTGCAAGGGTATGGTGCACCAAGCCGTGCTTGGGACGATTCATGATCTCAGCCTCCGATGTTTCTCTTCAGTGCGCCAACGATAACAGCTACGGTCATGTGTTTGTCAAGCGACCAAACTGACCACGTGACGCCAGGTCGAACGCTCATGGCTGCGATCTCAAAGACACGGCAAATTTGTTTGACAAGTTGCACCTCGCTACGGCAAGTGCGCAACAACACGAAGCAAGAATGCTCGTCGATTTGGGGTGTTCCGTGGCCGTCAAAAGCCTCATCGATAGCTGGATGTAACATGCGGGGATGGCGAAAGGACGTCGTTGAGTGGTTTTCTCGAACGGTGGTAGGCTAGTGAGAGCGGGTTTTTTTGATAGACGCGAGACTTCGTAGTCGATGCTTCTCGCCTATATCATACGCCGGGTTCTGTGGGCCGTACCGTTCTTGTTCGGTGTTTCGATTGTCGCTTTTGCCATTATCCAGGCTCCTCCTGGCGATTACCTTACGACCTACGCTGCAACGCTTGCCGCCTCCGGCGAGATTGTCGACCATCAAGCACTCGAGGTTCTGCGCGAACGCTATGGCCTTAATGAGCCGTTCTTGGTCCAATATTGGAAGTGGATCACCGGCGTTATCCAAGGCGATTTCGGACTTTCATTCGAGTGGCGCCAACCGGTTTCAGAACTGATTTGGGAACGAACCGGCCTTTCTGTCTGTCTCGCTATCGCAACCATACTCTTTACGTGGGCGGTCGCGTTTCCAATTGGTATCTATTCGGCCGCACGACAGTATTCTCCGGCGGATTACTTTTTTACGACATTGGGATTTATTGGGCTCGCCACACCGAATTTTCTCTTCGCTCTCGTGCTGATGTATGTCGGCGTCGTCTATTTCGGCGCAGATGTCAGTGGTCTATTTTCCGATGAGTATGAGAATGCGCCATGGAGTTGGGGCAAGGTTGTCGATCTCTTGCAGCATCTCTGGGTGCCGATGGTAATTCTCGGCACCTCGCAAACGGCGAGCTTGATCCGTGTCATGCGTGCCAATCTCTTGGACGAACTTCACAAGCCCTATGTCACCACGGCCAGAGCCAAAGGCCTCACTGAATTCAGCCTCCTCATGAAGTATCCGGTGCGGCTGGCGCTCAATCCATTTGTCAGCACGATCGGCTGGGCCTTTCCACAGCTGATATCGGGTGCGGTCATCACGGCATTCGTGTTGTCCTTGCCCACCGCCGGCCCGCTTTTGCTGCAAGCCCTTCTAGCGCAGGATATGTACTTGGCAGGCGCATTTATCCTTCTGCTGAGCACGCTCACCATCATAGGGATGCTGGTTTCCGACATTCTCCTCGCAATCCTCGACCCTCGTATACGGTATCGCTAGAGCATGGCAACGATCGCTGAACGCCAGACCCCAGCCAGTGCGGAAGTTGCCTCGCAATGGAAGCTGATGTGGTGGTCCTTCCGTCGCCATCGGCTGGCGATGGTTGCCTTGGCAGTCGTCACGCTGCTGTACGTGATTGCAATCTTTGCGGAATTCCTGGCACCGTTCGATCCTCACGAGGCCAATCGTCGAGCGATCTATCACCCACCGCAGGCCATTCACATCATCGATACCGATGAAGCCGGGAATTGGTCCGTAAGACCCTATGTTTATGCCTACACGCTGGAACGTGATCCTTTCACCCTTCAGGCCAACTATGTGGAGCAAGAAGGGGAGAAAATTTACCTCGAGTTCTTCGCACGAGGAGTTTCCTACAAGCTTTGGGGGTTGTTCGAGAGCGATCTGCATTTCTTGACCACAGCCGATCCCGACCAACACTTTTATTTGTTTGGTGCCGATCGGCTGGGTCGCGACATGCTGAGCCGGACCATCTACGGGACCCGGATCTCCATGTCGATTGGCTTGGTGGGCGTCGCTCTCAGTTTGGTTTTTGGGATCATCCTTGGCGGTGTCTCCGGCTATTATGGCGGTCCTATCGACATGGTGATCCAAAGGATTGTCGAGTTTGTTCTGTCTTTGCCGACGATCCCGATTTGGCTCGGCCTCAGTGCAGCCCTGCCGCGCGATTGGTCGCCTCTGACACGTTATTTTGCCATTACCGTCATCTTGTCGCTCGTTGGCTGGACCGAACTTGCCCGTGTGATTCGCGGACGTTTTCTTGCCCTTCGAGGCGAAGACTATGTGACGGCAGCGAGGTTGGATGGGGCGAGCGAAGGCCGGGTCATCTTCCGACACATGCTGCCTTCGATCATCAGCCACATCATAGCCTCGATCACGCTTGCCATACCCTTGATGATCCTTGCCGAAACCGCGCTGAGCTTTCTGGGCCTGGGCCTTCAACCGCCGATCATCTCCTGGGGAGTCTTGTTGAAAGAGGCGCAGAACATCCGATCGATCGCCCAAGCGCCTTGGTTGTTCATTCCTGGCGGATTTGTGGTCTTGGCTGTGCTTTCCCTCAATTTCCTGGGCGACGGATTGCGCGATGCAGCAGATCCCTACGCCCAAGATCGACAGTAGGACTCAATAATCGTGGCCTTTATTGCTCCCGACCAAGCCTATGTGCCGGGTGAACCGATCATTGAAGTCAAGAATCTGACGACGGAGTTCCCCTTGAGAAACTTTACACTCAAGGCTGTGGATGACGTCAGTTTCGAGCTTCGCTTCGGACAAACCCTCTGTGTCGTCGGCGAGAGCGGCAGCGGCAAGAGTGTCACCGCCCGATCGATCCTGCAGATCGTCGACAGGCCCGGACGTATCACCAGCGGTGAGATCCTGTTTCACCAGCACCGCACGACCAAGAGTGCAGAGGGCCTGGGCACAATCGATCTTGCTCAGTTGCCGCCGCGTTCAGCAGCGATCCGGGCGATCCGCGGCCGTGACATTGCCATGATCTTTCAAGAACCGATGAGTTCGCTCTCGCCGGTTCATACAATAGGCAGTCAAATCGTCGAAGCGATCATATTGCATGACGGCGCACCCAAGAAAGAAGCTAAGGAAAGAGCGGTCGAGCTGTTGCGCCGGGTGGAGATTCCCAATCCCGAGAGCGCAATCAACCGCTATCCGTTCGAATATTCGGGGGGCATGCGTCAGCGCGCCATGATCGCGATGGCACTTTCGTGCAATCCTTCGGTGCTGATTGCCGATGAGCCAACGACCGCGCTTGACGTGACCACGCAGGCCGAAATCCTCGACTTGATGCGCGAGTTGCAGAAGCAGTTCGGCATGGCGATGATGTTCATCACCCACGATATGGGGGTCGTCGCCGAGATTGCCGATGAGGTCGTCGTCATGCGGCATGGGCAGTTGGTCGAACGCGGTCATGTCGAGACGATCTTCCACGATCCACAGCATGACTATACCAAACGCCTGCTCGGCGCAGTCTTGGAACTCGACAAGCCATCGCCAAAACGTCTCGACATGCGTCTTCGAAAGCCGCTCGGCCAGCCCATCGTCACCCTCAAAGGTCTTGAAAAGAAGTTCTTCATATCAGGCGGCCTATTTTCCAAGCGTCAGGATCCCATCGTCGCAGTCGGTGACGTCGACCTCACACTCCACGAAGGCGAGAACCTCGGCATTGTCGGCGAAAGCGGCAGCGGCAAGACGACCCTGGGCCGATGCATTCTGAGAGTGCATGAACCGACAGGCGGTGAGATCGGCTATCGGCGCGGCGATGGCACCGAAGTGGAGATCCGGTCCCTCGACAAGAACGGCCTGCAAACTGTGCGGCGCGAAATGCGCATGGTCTTCCAAGACCCCTTTGCCTCGCTCAATCCGCGCATGACTGTCCAGCAAATCATCGCCGAACCCCTCGTCTGCAATGGTTGGCGCGATGCGTCCGAAATGCGTGATCGCGTCGGCGAACTGCTCGAAGTGGTCGGTCTTCCGACGCAATCCATGGAACGCTATCCCCACGCATTCTCAGGCGGCCAGCGCCAGCGCATCGGCGTCGCTCGGGCCATCGCACTCGATCCGAGACTGATCATTGCCGACGAAGCAACCTCCGCCCTCGATGTTTCGCTCAGGACACAGGTCCTCGATCTGCTCTTGGACCTTCAAGACCGTCTCGATCTCAGCTTCATCTTCATCAGTCACGACATCAGCGTCATCCGCTATTTCTGTGACCGTATCGCCGTGATGTACCGCGGGCGCGTGGTCGAGACCGGCGAGACGATGGAAGTCTGCGACAATCCCCAACATGCCTATACCAAAGCCCTACTTTCAGCCGTGCCAAGACCGGACCCCCGAAGGCGCTCGATGCACCAGCGTCACCGCTATCACGAGGCCGCGGGCTAGCCCAACAATTCAACGAAGAGAAAGTGGGGAAGACCATGAAAATCACTGAAATCAAGACCTGGTGCGTTCAAGTGCCGGCAGGTTCTGGTTGGGCACCATCCGAACGCGCCTGGTGCTTCTGCAAAATCATCACCGACGAAGGTGTCTATGGCGTCGGCGAAGGCAGCGGCTGGCCGCGGGTTGTCGAGACCGCCATCCAAGACCTCGCCAACTTGCTGATCGGCGAAGACCCAACCCATATCGATCGCCTCTGGCACCGCTGCTATCTGGGCTTTATGGGCCACGGCCAAATCGGCACGGTCGGCGGTGGTGCACTCACCGCAATCGAGATGGCACTATGGGACATCAAGGGCAAAACCCTCGGCCAACCCGTCTGGAATCTCCTCGGCGGCAAATTCCGTGACGCCATTCCTGCCTATTGTCATGCCAAGACACCCGAGGAAGCGGATAAACACATCGCTCTCGGCTACACGGCCTTCAAATGCAGCGCCTCCGGACCTGTCGGCGTCGAACGCATCGCAGCGCTTCGAGACCATATTGGCCCCGACCGGGATCTCATGACCGATGTCCATGGCCCCTCATGGATGACACCTGCCGACGCCATCAAACTCGGCCGCGCGCTCGAGCCTTATGACCTCCTCTTCTATGAAGACCCGATCGCCCCCGAAAACCTGGACGGCTACAAGCGAATCCGCGACGCTGTCGACATTCCTTTGGCAGCAGGCGAGCGGGTCGCGACACTTTGGGGTATTCGGCCCCTGGTCGAAGACGAATTGGTCGATGTCATCCAGCCCGACACCGGAAGGGCAGGCGGCATCCTGCAAATGCGCAAAATGGCGGCGATGGCCGAAGCCCACTACATCACCATGGCGCCCCATTCGGGATCACTCGGACCGCTTGCCGATTTCGCAGCGCTCCATGTCATGGCAAGCATTCCCAATGCCCTCATGATGGAACGTGTCGAGTTCCAATGGGAAGGCCGCTACCAGGTCATCACGCCCGAACTCAAAATCGTCGACGGCAAGCTTCCGGTCCCCGATGTTCCGGGCCTCGGCGTCGATCTCGTCGAAGATGAACTCGACAAATATGCCGTCACCAAGAACGTCCGTAATCCGCCCGCCGACAACGGCACCAGCTTCAATCCCAACACCGCTGACGAAAACATCTACTACCAAACCCGCCTCCGCCGCCGCCGTGTTCTCGCAGGTAAAGTGTAGGCTCCATCTTTCATAACTTCCTTAGCGGAAGGTCTCTGAAAAGGTTTTTCTGGGGGCTTTTTGCCCACGGTGGTGCGAGTTTGATGGAGCTCTACGCTCCGTCAAACGTCTTGCGCACCACCGATTCCATGATTGGTGGATCCTGCGCCGACGGACTTGTTTTCAAGTCTGTCGGCCAATCCACCAAGGCCCCCGGACTTTGGGTTAGGGGAGTTTGGGGTGGTTGGTGAGCCTGAGGTCGAGCGGATTAGCTAACGGTAGCCCGGAGGTCCGCGTTTGTGATGAGCGGGGACCTTTTCCGGGCGCCAGTAGCAGTGGTTGGGATCGGGAGGATTGGCCGAATTGGCGCCGATAAAGACATTGCTCTTGAACTTCTCGGCGAGCTTCTCTGCAACATGGGGCTCGCTGGAAGGTTTTTCGCTGCTCGCAACGATTGATGCACCGGAAGCCGCGACAGCACCGGCTTTCTCGACGGTCTCTGCCTCGGCAGGCGTCTCCAAAGCGTTCTCGAC
>CAYPOV010000278.1:0-6121 GCA_964412385.1 uncultured Geminicoccaceae bacterium | reverse complement strand
GCTATTCCAGCATCGGGTGCAATCGCCTCATGGGGCGAGGAGATATTCACGCCTTCACCATGATTATCACCGTTGTCGATGATGACATCGCCCAAATGAATACCTATCCGAAACTGGATGGCTTGGTTGTCGTTGAGACCGGCGTTGCGGTCTCGCATGCCTCGCTGAACAGTCAACGACCAATTAACTGCCTGAACAACGCTCGAAAACTCAAGCAGCAGGCCATCACCCATCGTCTTCACGATGCGGCCGCCCGAACTTTCAATCAGCGGATCGATAAGCTCACATCGGTGATTTTTCATACGGCGCAACGTGCCTGTCTCGTCTCGGCCTACAAGGCGGCTGTATCCAGAGACATCTGCAACGACGATTGCTGTAAGTCGGCGTTGCTCACGTTCCAACGTTTTTCCTCCGATTCAATAGGGCCAAGCTTAGATCGCCGCCCTAAAGCAGTAAATGATTATCTCCGGTCGTTCAATTGGCGAGCTGATAAAGTTGGTCGCAGAAATTGGCGTAAGTTTCGGTACATCCTATGGTTGACGCTGATCGTTCGTGGCCTGGGCAACTGTTGATTCCAGAGAGTCAAAACAGTCAGACTCTTTTGAGTGTCCAACCAGTCGATTGGCAATCGCATGGCGTAAAGGTTATTCCGGGCGGTATGCTCGATCCCAACACGCCGCAAACGCCCGGCATGTATCGCGAGGCCGCCATCAAGTTCGGCCGTGCCAGGGCGCAAAAGATCTAGGCTGGTACCGTCATGATCCAGGCCAACGCCAAGAGCTGCGTTCATCATCACGGTGCGCTCAGAAGCTTGATCTACGCCCTTAAGGGCATGGCCAGCATGCGCTGGGGCGAAAACCTCGAATATGTGGCCGAAGCGGGGTCCGGAGATTTTATTCTCGTGCCGCCCAAGAGCCACATCGGGAAATCAACGACAGCAGCGACGAGCCTCTTGACAGCGTGCTCGTCCGCATTGATCAGGAAGCCGTGGTCGTCAATCTCGACATCGAGCCGGTCGAAAAACCCGAGCACGTCCTCTGGACTGACCCAATCCACAAAAACGGCTGAGCCTTGCCTATCCCCAAATTGCAAAGAGGGTTCTAGGGGCAAAAAGCCCCTAGCACTATTTGCGCGAATGCGCGTTCAGGAGGCTTTTTCCAAGATGGCGTAGGGGAGGATTTTGATGGCGAGTTCGTCGTGGTCGAGTTCGGCGAGTTTGTTGAAGACGTCTTCGATGGGCTCGGCGCGGGCCATGCTGATTTTGAGGGTCGGGGCGATCGGCAGGACCAGGGCGTCGGCGTCGAAGGGTTTTCTCGAGGCAAGGACGATGACGGCTTCGTGGGCGGCGGGCTTGCCGGGGGCGCGGACCACATGGATGTTGGCTTGGCCGTCTTGGGGGAGCCGGTTGAGGCCTGGGGCGAGCAGCATGGTCTTGACGTCGCCTTGGGGTAGGAGGCGGAGTGATTTCCCATCGGCGAACCAGCCGATCAGGGCGACGTGCAGGGGTTCGGAGGTGCGCAGCTCGACATGGAGCTTTTCCATATCGCCATAATTGGTCTCGGTGAGCCAGGCATCGATGTCGGGCCCGCTATTGTTGCGCAGCGGCTTGACGCGGGCATCGAGCATCACCTCGACGGTGTCGCCTGCGGCCGGGACCTGCCAGTGTTCGTCATAGGGCAGGCCCTCGGCGATGGCGGCTTGGTGGCGCTGCGCTTCGCCGATGCTGGTGACGGGTGAGACGGAGGGCTGCGAGAGGCTGGAGACGGCACTGGCGACGACCAGAGACCGTGCCTGAGCCTTGGCGGCCTGAAGCGCCATGTCGGGATCGAGATCGGGCGAGATCGTGGCCATGCCGCGCGCACGGTAGCGGCCCGCGCGGGCTGCATCGGGTATCAGGGCGGTTGCTGCATTCGGTGATGACGCCGGCACGTCGAGGGTAAGCTCGCCTGGTGCGAGGATGGTGCTGACCAGAATTCGGCCGCGATTTTCCGGCCGCAGATAGAGATTGACCTCGATCGCACCGTCCTTGCCGCGCCGCAGGCGGGGTTCGACCTCGAGGAGGCGGATGCCCTCGACATCCGACTGGGCGGCGCGCATCAGGCGTTGGATGCTGCCGAGAAACGCCTCATAGATGCGCTCGGCACCCGGCTGGCCGTGGCCGACCAGCTCGATATTGGTGCTGAGACTGGGGCGCGCATGGGCGAGGGCGAGCATCTGGCGCGCGTCGCGGGCAAGGTTGTGCCCGGCGACGCTGAGCGGTAGGGCGAGGCGCTGATAGGCGAGACAATGATCCTCGCTGGTAACGAAGCTGCGTCCCCTAGCCCCTTGATTGAGCTCGAGACCGTCGACCGAAAACATGACACCGTCTGCAGCCGGCCGGCCGCGCACCAAAAGCAAGCCCTCGACGCTCAAATCCTCCTGCAACTTGGCGATATCGGCGCGGCTGAATGCGGCGAGTTCGCGTTGGATATCCTTGACCCGGCGGCGCTCGACGATATTGCCGACACTGCCGAAGCGGCGCAGGGCGGCCTCGAGTTCGATGACGAAATCCTCGATGACCTCGGGCGGGAGATCGCTCTCATAGGGCAAGGGCGGCTGGATCGCGAGCGTCCAGGGAACCTCGTTGACGGTCGGGCCAATTTCTTGTGCCAGCGCCTCGGCGACGGCCGGTGCCGGACGGCATTCCTGGGCCGAGGCCGCGGTTGCCAGAAACGGGGTCGCCAGCAAGGCGAGAGCGAGTGAGCTGCGCATGATCAATCTGCCGCTAGAGCGATTTGGCGACACGAAAGCCGATATCGCCGACCCGCGTGGTCGCCGTGTAGGAGCCGCGTGCCGCCGAGCGGAGATCCCAGGGCTCGTCCTGCCAGGACCCGCCGCGCAGCGCCCGCTTGGTGCTGCCGCCCGTGGTGAGCGCCGAGCCGTCGCCGCGGGCGGTAGAATAATCGCTGTGATAAATATCCTCGACCCATTCGGCGACATTGCCGATCATGTCATAGAGGCCATAGCCATTGGGACTGTAGGAGCCGACTGGTGCGGTGTTGGCATGGCCGTCCTGACAGTTATTGGTGGTGGCCCAGCGCCGGTAGCGGCCCTTGCCGGAAAGATCGGCACCATTGGCCTTTTCGCAGAGCACCTCATTGCTCTGAGGATTGGCCCAGGGACGGATGGCGCCGTTGCCGCCGCGTGCTGCATATTCCCATTCGGCCTCACTCAAGAGATGATAGTCCTGGCCGGTATGGTCGCTCAGCCAGCGGGCATAGGCCTTGGCGTCTTCCCAGGCGATGCAGGCCACCGGGCTCGTCGGTGTTTGTTGGAAATCCGGCCGGCTCCAGCTCAGCCGCCGGTCTTCCTTCCAGCCGCGTCCGGTCCAGTACCAGCATCCTCCCGCCGGTTGATAGCCCGAGGACTGGAGGAAGAACTGATACTCGGCGATGGTGACCTCGTATTTGCCCACGGCAAAGGAGTAATTGATATTCACTTTGTGGCGCGGTGTCTCGGCCCAATGGAGATGATTGCCACCGGACTGTTCGCTGAGCCAGGCCTTATCCTCGCCGCTCGCACCCATCAAGAACGAGCCGGGCTTGATCGTCACCATTTCCGGGCACTGATCACAATCCTTGAAGCTCTTGCCTGCCGAGGAAGCAGGATTGACATCGAAGACACCGACCGCCGGCTTGGTCGGCGAGGGCGGTTGGGGAGTAATACCTAAGAGCGATGCCAATTGTCGATCGGCCAAGAAACCGGTGCGCGGCTCATTGCGGCTTCCCTGCCACGCGGCGATCTGCTCGCGCGTCGCCGGACCCGGCACGCCGTCGACAGGCCCCGCATCGAAGCCCTGTTTGGCCAACGCCGCCTGCACCGAGCGCCATTGCGGCCGGGTGATGGCGAGGCTTTTCTCCAGCACCTCGGGCTGGATGACATCAGGCTGGACGGCGGCGATTTTGGTCTCTTTCGTGGGTGGTGTCGGCTTGCGCCCACCGATCGCGTCCAGAGGATTGCCCGTCGGCGGGTCCGGCTCGACGGTCTCCGTCCGCTTAGTCTCGACCGTTGGTACCGGTGCAGGCTTCGGTTGTTCTACCTTGGGGATGCCGCGCGTTTGCGGTTCTTCCGGTTCCGGCTTCGATAAAGCAGCTGTCTCGACAGACTTTTCGGGCACTTTGAAGGACCAGGCATCGAGCGGTCCCTCGGCCGAAGGTGTTTGAATTCTGCCGATATCGCCGGGCACGACTTGGATCGAGCGCGAGGGCACACTGCGGCCGAGATCGGTCACCAGCTCGGCCAGTGTCACGACACCATCCTTGTCGCCATATTGATCGGCCCTGCCACCGGCAGACTCCAAAAACTCCGCCGTATAAAGCCCCTTCTCGCGGTCCAAATCCCAATTAGCCACCTCATCCGGACCGGCGGCGGTCAAGATCGTCACTTCGGCATGGGCGTTCACATCGGCACCTGAGACCGCATAGGAGGTCAGCGGAATAGCCCCGTCCTTGCTCACCGTGCGCCCGGAAAAACAGGCCTCAAGGACCACCAGGGCACGCTTGGCGCCAAGGTCCGCAAGCTCGTCGCTCAAGCGGTCAACGCCAAATCCCGCCCGGCCCAACTGGGTCGGCGACACATTGGTCGGCAACAGGAAGGCATCGTCATCCTGCGGCATGCCGTGGCCGGAATAATAGAAAAAGACCTCGAGTTCGTCGCCCACGGCACCGGTAAGCTTGCGCGCGGCACTGATATAGCGGTCGTCACTCTCGAACCAGGTCTCGAGCTGGGTGCGATCGGCATCTAAGATGACGAACACCTGGCCTGCGGGATAGCCCAAGCGATTGACCACGAAATCACACACCGCCTTGGCATCATTGTGCGCATAAGCCACTTCGGGCACGCCGCTTTGATATTGCCGGTTGCCGACGATGAACGCATAGCCGTTGGGGTTGAGGAGTGCCGCATCCGCTTTGCGTGAACAGGCGACCTCATTCGGACGCCCATAGACCATGACATCCTGGGCCTTAGCGGCATGAGCGCTGCCGAGGCCGACCAGCAAGGCCGACAAGGCACACATCAAACGACCATTCGACGGCATCATACCCTCTTTATCCGTGGCGAACCCTGTTGGCACATCCGGTCACTATGGTCCAGCAATGTTAGCATCAGCGTGAGTTTTCTCACACCCTGAGGCGCCTTTGCGGCGCCACCTCGTCCTCACCTTTGCGTGAAGCTTTTCTTGGGAACTCGCTGGAGGCCAAACTTTCTTTAGGATTATTATCTGAAACGGTAACGAGGCGCGGTGTTGGTATGAGAGATTGTGGCGCCACCTACCTGCATGCCCGACTGACTTGTCGAAATGCAATCATTTTTGCCGATATCGACGACATGGCCGACAAGGATGTAACGTATTATGTTGCCCACGCGTCGACGCGCTAAGCTCGAAAATTCACCGTATGGACAATCACATGCCGAAAATCGATATCGCCGCTGTTCCCGAAGTCAAGGGCGCCTCCTTTCCACCCCAATTCAACAAGCATTTTGCCGAACGCGTCCGAAAACGGCTCGGCAATGCGGCCGGGCTCACCGATTTCGGCGTCAATCTGGTGCAGCTCCAACCGGGCAATTGGTCCAGCCAACGTCATTGGCATTCAGACGAGGACGAATTTGTCTACGTCATTGAGGGTGAGCTGACGCTGGTCGAAGAAGCCGGCGAGACCGTGCTACGTGCCGGCGACTGCGCCGCCTTTCCCAAAGGTGCTGATAATGGCCACCACATGATCAACAAGTCCGATGCCGTCGCCGTCTACCTCGAAGTCGGTACTCGCTCGCCCGACGACGTCACCACCTGTGTCGACATCGACATGATGCGGTCGAAACGCCAAGGCCGCTTCACCCACAAAGACGGCACGCCTTATCCCGAACTGTAGGATGCAATAATCGAGAAACCAGCCAAATTACGAACATATGCCTTCAATTTACGCGTCATAAGGATTTTTTCTCTTTTTTCTTGACAATAAGCTTCTCCTCGTTTAGGTTGCCGGCTCTGTTAACTTTTTCGGACGTGTCTATTCGTGACTAAGCCTACCATACCTGCTCATCGCTGGGGTTTTTTGGCCCGCCGTTTGGCGCGGGGCGAAAA
>CAYPOV010000277.1:0-6139 GCA_964412385.1 uncultured Geminicoccaceae bacterium | reverse complement strand
ATCCCAACCACTGCTACTGGCGCCCGGAAAAGGTCCCCGCCCATCACAAACGCGGACCGCCGGGTTACGATTAGCCCCGCAACCTAACCCTTCGCGTTGCCAAAAGTTTTCGCGGGGGAAGAGGGTGGGGGGATTTCACACATTCCCCCTCTCGAAAAAATCTTATCCTGACCTGTTAAAACTTAGATGCTTTCTTGAACCCACTCGACGAGTTTGCTTTTCGGCAATGCACCGACTTTGGTCGCCGCGAGCTGGCCGTCTTTGAACACCATGAGGGTCGGGATGCCGCGAACACCATATTGGGTCGGGGTATGCGGATTCTCGTCGATATTGACTTTGGCGATTTGAACCTGGCTCGCCATTTCTTCGGCAATCTCGTCGAGTGCTGGGGCAATGGCTTTGCAGGGCCCGCACCATTCGGCCCAAAAATCGACAATGACTGGCTTTTCCGATTTGAGCACGTCATCCTCGAATGTGGCATCACTTGTTTTGATGATCGCCATAGCTGATTCCTTTGTGGACTCGCCGTTATAGACTCGTTGGAGCACCGCTTGACCCTAGAGAGGCTGATCACGATAGGTCAAGCAAGCTTTCGTGCTCCGACTGTTCTGATGAGGGCATGTATGGGATGAGAGCGTCCGGTTCAAGGAAGTCGAGTCGAGGGATGGTTGTCCAAAGAAAGCCGCATTTTACCTTATGGTCGGGGTAAATGCGCGTCATCAACAGAACATAAGCGGCCATCTGTCGGAGATAGCGGGTCGATATCGATGCGGCATCGGGCGGTGGTGATCGGTTGGTTTTGTAGTCGATGATGAGGATTTCGTCATCACGAACTACGAGCCGGTCGATTTGGCCTGTGATATAGACATCATTGATCACGCCCGCGATCGCTTGTTCGGTAAATGCGTTGCCTTCGAATAAGAACTCGAAGGCGGGATTGTTGAGGACCGCGTTGACGCTCCGCTGAACGTCTCCAATCGAGGCAGGCTGAAGTGAGCGGTGTATGTGGCGGGCGAGATTGGCGAGGATCTCGTCGCGTTCGGCTGCGGTTTTGCGTGGCAGGCTTTCGAGCAGGCGGTGGACGAGATTGCCGACAGCAATGGCTTCGGGATCGAAGGTCCCGGAATTGTCGGTGAGATCGGCCTCTTCGGCTGAAGGCACGAGCCGCTTGACGGTCTTGCGTTTGGCGAGATCGGGTGGCCGGCGCAGTGCTTCGGGCAGCCTCTTGGGTGGTCCCGCGGGCGGACGTGGATCGGCGGGTGCTGCGGCGCCATCGCCGTGCCAGACGACGCGGAGCCCCGAATCGTCGAAGCCGGAGCCGAACTCGGGATCGAATCGTTCCACATGCTCATGGTCTTCGAATGCGGTGCGGATCAACTGGTACCAGCTATCGTCTTTGATCTCGCGGCCGCTCGAGGGTTCAATGCCGCAAACATAGAGCTCGTCGCGGGCACGGGTCATGGCGACGTAAAGGAGGCGGTGCCGTTCCTCGGTGTGACGCCGCTCGAGGGTTTCGGCGCATTCCTGCTCCATCAGGCCGCGCTCGGCTTTGGGGCTGCGCCAGAGCGGCAGGCCGGTGGATTGGTGCCATAGCAGTCTCGGGAGTTGGGCCGGCGGAGCGCTTGCCGTGTCGGCAAGAAACACAATGGGCGATTCGAGGCCCTTGGCGCCATGAACCGTAAGGATGCGGACTTGGTTCTGCTTGGGCTCAGTATCGCGCTTCAGGGTTTGGCTCTCGAGTGAAAGCCAGTGGAGAAAACCTTGCAGCGATGCGGGGTGCCCCTCCTCGTAAGTGAGGGTTTGGACGAGAAAGGCTTCGATCGGTTCGATGGCATCGAGGCCGAGCCGGGCGATCAGGTCTCGGCGGCCGCCGTGCGGACCGAGGACCTGGGCATAGAATTCGAAGGGTGGCATGAAATCCGCCATGTTGCGCCAGCGTTCGAATTTGGACCAGGCATCTGCAAAGAGTGGATGGCCGGACTTCGCACGGTCGCGTAGGCGATCGAGGATGATCGCATCGCCGCGATTCCAGGCAAGCTCGAACAGTTCTTCCTCGCTGATGTTGAAGAGGGGGGATTTGAGGAGGGCAGCGAAGTTGAGATCATCGTCCGGCAACAGAATGGCGTTGCCGAGGGCAATGAGATCGCGGACGGCCAAGTGCTCATGAAGGGCTAAGCGGTCGGCACCGGCAACCGGCACGCGGTGACGCTTGAGGGCTCTGACGATGTGCTCCTGCATAGCGCCGCGCCGGGCGAGGAGGATGAGGATGTCGCCTGGTTCAATAGGTCGGTTATGATTGGCCAGGAAGCGCTGATCGCTGATCCAGTCATGGATGGTTTTGGCGATCCCGTCGGCGAGACGTCGTTCCGGTTCGTCATGGAATTGCGGACGGTCCGGCAGGGGCCAGCTTGGCGTGACCGGTGCGTCCTCGGCTGAAACCAGGGGCCAGAGTTCGATCTTGCCGGGCTCGTTGCGGCGGGCGGCGGTGTGGTGGACTGTTTCGCCCTCGACGACCACGCCGGTCTGGGCCTGGGCGTTTTCAAAGACCCGGTCGACAAGGTCGAGAACGACGCCGGTCGAGCGGAAGGAGAGCTCGAGAAACTCCCGTTCGATCGGGGCTTGAGCGGCTTCCGATTTGTTGACCAGCCTGGCTCTTACATTGCGGAAATTGTCGAGATCGGCGCCGCGAAAACTATAGATGGACTGTTTCTCGTCACCGACGACGAAGAAGGTTCGGCGCAACTGCTTGGCACCTTGGCCCACGAAGAACTCGTCGACCAAGGCCTCGATGATTGCCCATTGATCGGGGCTGGTGTCCTGGGCTTCATCGACCAGCACGTGATCGATGCGGGCATCGAGCTTGTAGTGGACCCATTCCGCAGCACCTCGTCGGGCGAGCAATCGCCGGGTCTTTTCGATCAGGTCGTCATAGTCGAGCGCGGCGTGGCGTTCTTTGGCGGCCTCATAGTGCTGGATGACGTCATGAGCGAAGTGGACAAGGCCTATCGTGCGCCGGGCTGTGTTGAGGCGGAGCTGGCTTTGGACGAGGCGAACGATGCGCGCCTGCTCGCGCATCAGCGTGTTGGCAGTGGCGGGGTTCTGCTCGGCGAGCTTTTTCGAGACCAGCCTTACTTTGTTGCTATGCGTTTTGGTCGCGTAGAGTTCGATGTAGTGCGGGAGGGTGATGACCCGATCGGCGGGTGCGGCATTGAGCCAGGTCAGAAGGGTTCGGCCCATCTTTTGATCACTGGCGCTACCCTCCTGGCACAAGCAATTCCCGGCGGCGACCAAACCCTCCACGTCGAAGATGCCATCGCGGCACTCATCCTCGACAAGGCGTTGGGGATCGAGATGATCGGGAATATCGAGGGCTTCGCTGAGTGCTTTCTTGAGGCCACCGATCCCGCCATGATTGGCGACCGTCTCGAGAATGCGAAATCGGTCCGCGAGGATTTGATCGAGGGCTTCTGCGATCGATTCCTCGGTGATGGCCGATGCCAAGATAGCAACGTACTGGACGAGTTCGGGGATGCCATCGCGCGCGTGCTCGATCACCTCGATCCGCGATGCCGCGAGCATCTCGGCGGCGGTGCGGTCGTCCATCACCTCGAAATGGGGTGCGATTCCGGCCTCCAAGGGAAACCGTCTCAGGATCGATTGACAGAAGCCATGGATGGTCTGAATACCGAGGCCATCCGGAAGATCGAGCACCGTCGCAAAAAGGGTTCGCGCGTTGTCGAGTGTCGATCTTGACGGCTTCACGCCCGAGATTTGTAAGAGTTCGGCTTCGAGTGCTTTGTCATCTTCGGCTGTCGCCCATTCCTCGAGCCTGCTCTCGACCCGTTCCAGCATTTCGGCAGCGGCAGCCTTGGTGAAAGTGAGACAGAGGATACCCTCGGGATTGGCGTCCGCCAGCAGCAAGCGCAGAACGCGATCGACGAGAACTCGGGTCTTGCCGGTGCCGGCATTGGCGGTAACCCAGACGGAGCGAACCGGATCGGCAGCGCGTAATTGGGCTGGGGTTGAACCGCTCGTCTTGGCATTTGGTTCGGGATTGGCAGCGATGGCGGCAGCGGTCATCGTCCGTAGCGCCACTCATCGGTACGCTCCAGATGATCATAGGCGTTGTATCGGGGGGCAATCTCGGGATAGGGCACGGCGAAATAGGGTGTTGCCGGGTTCTCGAAAAAACGGATCAGGCTTTCGAGCCAGTCTCGGGCCTGCACGGCAAGATCGCCGACCGGAATAGCCTCCTTGTTCTTGTGCAGGGTTGGATCGAGGATTTTGCGGTTCTGCTCGCTGCCTGAAAGTCCAACGAACAATACCTCCTTTAGGTGCGTCGAGTCGCTTGCAGCGAAACCTCCGACCAGCGCGATGGCGGCTTCAAGCGGAAGCTGTGGGGAGATACCGCGCCGCACCAGGGATGCGGATGGCAGCGTGCCGGTCTTGTAGTCCATGACGCTGACCCCACCGTCCGTTGCGACTTCGATGCGGTCGGCGCGGGCGCGGATCTTGTAGTTACGGCCTGAAACATCAAGCTCCAAAGTTCCCTGGACCTCGGATAGGATGTGTCGAATCTGTAAACGTCGCTCTCTTTCTACCTCGACGAACCATAATGCGATCGCCTCGAAGCGTGGCCACCACAGAACCTGAACCATCGGGTGGTGATCCATGGTGTCGAAAACCTGGCGTCCAATATGGAGTAGACTTGTCAATGGATCCGACGGCAGTGAGACGGGGAATTCTTTCACGAACCGTTCGAGAATCTGATGGATCACGATCCCCCGTTCGGCGTGGCTTGGATCGGCGTCCAGTGGGTCCAGCTCTCTCAGTCTCAAGATCGATTTTGCGTAGACTGCGTAGGGGTCACGCACCAAGTTCTCGATATCCGTCGCCCAAAGTTCCGTGGGACGCGCCGCACGCGGTGGTCGTGGTGCGGGAGCTTGACAGGGGTTCGGAAACTCTTCCTTGGGATAGTCAAGCGTTGCCGTCCAATCGGGATAGGGCTCGCGATCGATGACGGTTTCTTGGGCGTGTTGCGACTTCAGCTGCGCTTTCAAAATCGTTAGCCACCGAGAAGGCGTTGTCGGCGCACCGGACAGGTCTTTCTTGCTGCGTGTCAATACCAGTTTGTCGGCTGCTGAGAGACAAAGAAAGTCGAGCGCTGCGGCGCCTATCGTGGCTCCGTCATCGGGCAACCCTATGGATTTGCGCATAGCCCGGTTCATCCAGGGATTAGCACTCGGCAGGCGTGGCCAGACACCCTCATTGAGCCCACCGACGATGATAAGATCAGCACTTTGTAGGCGCGATTCGTACTGGCCCAGTATCGCAATTCCTGAATTGTCCGGCCGTCGTTTGCGAACCGTCTCGCGCATGAGGAACACAGCCAATATCGCGGGATAGGCATCCGCATTAATCGTTCCGCTGATGTCGGCAGCACCTACAAAATTATCGGTGAATTGCTGCAGCGTCTCGCCCGCTTCTTTGGCCCAGAGCTCTCGATCACTTCCTTGTTCATCGCTTGCGAGAAAGGATGCGAATTCGAGATGGCCCGCTAACAAGTCTTTAAGAGTGGGAGCGTTCGCGCCAATCAACTGCCGAAACGAAACTGCGGCTTGCTGAATTCGACGCATCAAGAAAACGAGAGCGTTCAAGCTCTCATTTTCCTCATTCTTGATCTGAATAAGATGATCTAATAGATTGATGATGCCGTTGATGCCACGATTTACTCGCGGACCACGTAGGAAATGAAGATCTAGTTCTCTCACCAACGCCTGGAACTCACGCCGTGAGAGCCCTGCTTTGGAGAGAGGATGCTTGAGGGCAGCGAGAAGTGCCACCGGATTTGCCCCGTCTACGAGTGCGTGCGCTGTGAGAAGCAGAAAACTTCCGGGTGTGCTCTGATCGAGTGGCACGCCTGCACTGTCGTCGATCTCCAATTGCCATCGCGCGAGTTCGACAGCAACGCGTCTTGCCAGATTTCGGTCGGGGGTGACCAACATTGCAGATCGATTGGGATGTTCCGCCTCTTTGCGCAGCCGAATCGCGATGCTCAGGGCTTCACTCGCGAGATCATCGGATTCTTCGACAATCAGCGCTGGCTGGTCTTTGTCGTCAGGAAGTAAATGAGCATCAC
>CAYPOV010000276.1:0-6170 GCA_964412385.1 uncultured Geminicoccaceae bacterium | reverse complement strand
CCGCCTCGATCAACGCATCGACGACTTCGTCTTCCACTTGATTGGCGAGGTTGCGTGAGGAAATCGGCCGCTTGAAGTGGCGCCAGTTATCCTCGATCTCCTTGTCCTTAGCGAGCGTGTTGGTGATGCGCGCGAAGAGACGAATGTTTGACGACAAGGTTGCAGCGACCGCCTCGCCGGCTTTTTGACGTGTCATGCGATCTGAATCGCTGAGCTTGTCGAAGATTTCTGTCGCTGTCAGATCATCTCCTTGAAACGTGAAGCGCAGGCCCGCCATGGTTTCATCGAATAGCTTGTTCCAAGCCCGGCGGCCGGTGATCGATTTTTCGTGCAGTGTGCGTTCGACCTCGTCGCTCAATTGATGCGGACGGTAGGATCGGACATCGCGCAACCATGGTTCGAAATGCTGGAGATTCGAGGACTCGTCTTTCTTCTTCTGGAGTTCTTGGTCATCCAAACGATTGATCTCGAGTGTGACGAAAAGGAGGCCCGTGGTGATGGCGTTGATCTTTTCCTGGATGCCCTGTTGAAACCTGCTGACAGCAGGATCATCGCGGTCCGTTGCGGCGCGGAGCTGCGCAAAGCTCGCGATGCGACCAAGCTGATCCGAGAGGGTCTCATAGGATGCGATCATTGAGGCCAGTCCGTCGCCGGAAAGGTCGGACAGGTTGCCTTTGTAGGTTTCCTCGAGTTGGCGAGCCGAATTTGCGGATTGATCGAGATCTTCCATGATCTTCGGATCATCCATGCCCGAATAAAGATCGGTAAGGTCCCACTTCGGAGCATCGGGTGCCATGTTTGGTGAGCTCAAAGCGTCGTTTTCTTTGTCCGCAATCCAATGTTCCATGGGTTCGCCTTTCGTAGTAGCCATGCGCCAGTCATATAAGGGTCGGGGTGGTTTGATCCACTCATCACAAAGCGCCAGCGCGGAGGATCGGTAAGATGGCAGAAGTCTCCGTCGTTGCAGGTGATCAAGGGGTTCCGGCCGCCGAGGGCTGCTCGAACCTGAAGGACCATGGGCAGCGATCTCAACGGGCGCCCGCGGAATTCGCGGGCTCGAAGCTTGCGCACAATCTTCTCGAACTGTTTGATCGAGCTGTCGAGCGCGGCGGTGACGAACCGTTCTTGTGGCAGAAGCAAAAAGGCGAATACAGCTCGACGAGCTGGAAAACTGTTGGGGGGCAGGTGGCGACGTTGGCCAATGCTCTCGTTCGAGCGGGCCTCGAGCCTGGCGATCGTGTTGTTCTTTCGGCGAATAATCGGCCCGAATGGTGTATCGCCGATCTTGCGATCATGCGGGCGGGGGGAATCAGCGTTCCTGCCTATGCGACCAATCTGCCGGACGATCATCGCTACGTCTTGGAGCACTGCGATGCCCGAATGGCGATCGCTGGTTCTCGGCAGGTAATCAATCGAATGGCGGTAGCGGCTAGGGGCTACGAACGGCTTCGGCATGTCGTTTTGATGGATGATCCTGGCGACACGGCTTTCGAGTGCGATGCTTCAAGATGGGCGGACGCGCTCGATCTCGGTGCCGGGTCCAAGGAGGTGGAATACACACGCGAGTTAAGCGCCGATGATGTCGCTTGTTTTATCTACACCTCCGGCACGGGAGGCCGACCGAAGGCCGTGATGCTGACGCATCGCAATATTTTGGCCAATGTCTGGGGTGCCCATCAGCTGCTTGAGAAAATCGGACTTGGAAAGGAAATATTTCTTTCTTTTTTGCCCCTATCACATTCCTACGAACACACAGTCGGCCAGTTTTTTCCGATCGCCGTCAATGCGGAGATCTACTACTCGGGTGGTGTCGAGCATCTCGCAAAAAATTTGACCGAAGTGAGGCCGACCATCGTCGCCTGTGTGCCACGCCTCTATGAAGTGCTTCGGCAAAAAATGTTGGCGGGCCTACCGCGCCAGGGGAAATTCAAAGAGAAGCTGTTTCACAAAGCCGTGGAGCTAGGGTCGAGAAAATATGAGAGCGGCCGGCTTTCTGTTATCGATTCGATTCAGGACTGGCCGCTCGAGGGCCTAGTTCGAGAAAAGGTGCGGGAACGTTTTGGTGGCCGGTTGAAGGCGCTGATCTCGGGCGGTGCCCCCCTTAATTACGAGGTCGGCCTGTTTTTCACGGCACTCGGTTTGCCCGTCCTGCAGGGTTATGGCCAGACCGAATCGTCACCGGTGGTCAGCGTCAACCCACCCAACAAGGTCAAATTGAACACGGTTGGCCCGCCCCTGGATCAGGTTGAGATCGCGATTGCCGATGATGGAGAAATCCTTGTTCGCGGTGACCTCGTCATGCGCGGGTATTGGAAGGATCAAGAAGCGACGGAAAGCACCGTTAAAGACGGCTGGCTCCATACCGGTGATATCGGTGAGATCGATGATGACGGTTATTTGCGGATCACCGACCGCAAGAAAGACATGATCGTCAATTCCGGTGGGGATAACATCGCACCACAAAAGGTCGAAGGATGCCTGGCCCTCCAGCCCGAGATTGAGCAAGCGGCCGTTTTCGGTGACCGGGAATCCTATCTGGTTGCGGTCATCGTCCCGCGCCAAGAGCTCATGGTGGAGGTCGGAGGAGGCGGTGCGCAACTCGAGGCTATTCATGACGATCCCAAGCTGCATGCACGCATTCAAGACGGTGTTGATAGGGCCAACGGATCGTTGTCAGTGATTGAGCGTGTCAGGAAGTTTATCGTCGCTAAAGAGGCCTTCACCTCTGACAATGGGATGATGACACCAACAATGAAACTTAAGCGGCATGTCATCCGCAACCACTACAAAGACGACATCGCTCGATTGTATCGATAGTCTAAGGTCTCGAGGGGGAGACGGGAACCGTGGCATTGCACGATCCCCGTCCAGTCCTTTGAAGTGGGGTGCAAAGGATTGTTGGGCAGCGAAGCGGATCGGTTATCGACGTGCGAGCCGATGGGCGGTCGGCCCCAACCGTCTGGATAGAATCCGATTCCCTTGATTCACCTCCGGGATCGAATTTCCACAATATATTGTCTGTGTCAACGAAAATACCACTAGCTATGGTATTCGGAGCTCAACCTAGCCGATTAAGGAGCGCGTTGAGCTGATCGGCTTCACGATAACGTATGGTAAGCGTGCCACCGTTGCGTTTTTGTTGAATTGACACGCTCAGACCAAGCCGTTGCGCGATTTGGAATTCCATGTCGGCGATATTGGGATCGGCCTGTCTTTTTTGGCTTTGTTTTTTTGTTTGTGCCGGCTTCTTGACGAGGAGTTCGGCCTCTCGGACGTTGAGATCATTGGCGATGATCAGATGGGCGTGCTCTCGCGGTGTCGGGCTTGCGAGGAGTGCACGGGCGTGTCCAGCCGACAATTTTCCTTGAAGCAGCAAGTCCTGGATGTCGGCAGAGAGTGAAAGAAGGCGCATCGTATTGGCGATGTGGCTTCGACTCTTGCCGACCGCTCGGGCCACCGCATCTTGGGTATGGCCATGAAGATCAATCAGGCGCTGATAGGCTTCGGCTTCTTCCAGGGCTGAAAGGTCTTCGCGCTGAATGTTTTCGATGAGTGCCACTTCGATGACGGCACGATCGTTAAGATCATGGACAATGGACGGGACCTCGGTAAGGCCGACCATTTGGGCAGCGCGCCAGCGCCGTTCGCCCGCGATGATCTCGTAAGTGCCTGCGTCATGATCCAAGGCTCGCACGACAAGCGGCTGGAGGATCCCCTTTTCGGCTATGGATTGGGATAACGATTCGAGCTCGTCTTGATCAAAACGGCGGCGAGGCTGATGCGGCGAGGGTTTGAGAAATTCGATGCCGATTTGAAGGATTCGGTGCGGTTCGTCGTCACCGGAAAAATTGTCGGCCTCGGTGCCCAAGAGTGCGGAAAGGCCCATGCCGAGCCCTTTTTTCTTACCTGCTGCGGTCTTGGTTGCCATTAGGCGGCCGCCGCCTGGATCTGCTCACGCTTGAGGATTTCCCAAGCCAAGCTGGAGTAGGCGGTGGATCCGGCGCAATTCGCGTCATAGGTTTGAATGGGCATGCCGTGTGAAGGTGCTTCGGAGAGGCGGACGTTTCGGGGGATCAAGGTCTCGTAGACCCGCTTGCCCAAAAAGCTGCGCACGTCATTCTCGACTTGTTCGGAGAGCTTATTGCGGCGGTCATACATTGTCAGCAGCACGCCATGGATCCGGAGTTTGGGGTTGTAGGCATTTCGAATTCTCTCGATCGTGCGCAACAGCAGGCTCAGTCCTTCCAGGGCGAAAAATTCGCATTGCAACGGGACGACAACGGCTTGCGAGGCGGTCAGGGCGTTAACGGTTAAGATGCCCAAAGATGGTGGGCAATCAATCAAAATATAGTCGTACGGCTTCTTGAACTTTTTGAAGGCGTCGCGGAGATGAAGCGCTCGGCCTTTGTCATCGGCGAGCTCGACCTCAACACCGGAAAGATCGACCGTTGAGGGAACCAGCTCGAGATTGGTTATGGAGGTCGGGATAATGGCATCGGCGAGCTTCGCCTGCCCGAGCATGACGTCATAGACCGTGAGCCGGCGCGCGGTGCGATCGACACCGAGACCGGTGCTGGCATTTCCCTGCGGATCGAGATCGATCAGTAGCACGGTCTTGCCCATGAGCGCCAATGAGGTGCCGAGATTGAAGGCGGTCGTGGTTTTGCCGACACAACCTTTTTGATTGGCGACACAGAGGATACGGCCTGATTTGACGAGTAGAGTATCGGCGTTAGTGGTCACGCTCAGCCTCAAGGATATGGAGAATCCGACCTTGGGAATCGGTTGCGCTGGGGATGGTTCGAAACGCTATATGCCAGAATTTTTGTGATTCGGTCAATTCCTGGTCAAGAATTTTTCCCTTAAGAAACAGCATTTGGGTCTTGGGCCCGCGAATTCGCTCGCTCAATTCATGCAGTCTTTGCAGTGGCGCCAAGGCTCTCGCTGTTATCACGTCGGGAGTGGGAAGCATGGCATTTTCGATCCGTTCGGCGTGGATGGTAATGTGTGTAAGAGCGAGGTCACGTTTGACTGTACGCAAGAAGGCGGCTTTGCGCTGGTCACTTTCGACAAGGTGAGTTTCAGCATCGTTGGCGGCGGCCAGCACGAGGCCGGGAAAACCTCCGCCGGAGCCGAGATCGACGAGCGTTCGGGCGTTGCCGAGAAGGGGCAAGAGCTGAAGCGAGTCGAGAAAGTGCCGTTGCCAGGCGTGCTTGAGGCTAGCTTGACTGACGAGGTTGATAGTCTTCTGCCACTTGGCGAGAAGCGACGCATAGTGTTGGAGCTTGTCGCATGTTTCACGTGAAACACACAGGCTGATGGCGTCGTCGATCTCTTCCGGCGTGAGATCAGGCAGCGCGTCTGACATGGCGGTACAGCAAGGTGAGTGCTGCAGGCGTTACACCGGGGATGCGTGAGGCGGCGCCGAGTGTGGAGGGGCGATGTGTTGCAAAGATGTTGCGCATTTCGTTGCTGAGACCGGGCAGGGCGTCATAATCGAGATCGCGGGGCAGGCCCATGCCTTCCTCGCGACGGAAGTTGCGAATTTCGGCGTCTTGGCGGCGAAGATAGGTTTGATAGCTCGCTTCGATCTGCACTTGTTCGACGACGTCGTCGGTGGTCTCCGGAAGATCGATACCAAGATGGCGAAGGCGGGCGACGTCGACGTCGGGGCGCTGCAGGAGGTCCCATGCCGAACGCCTGACACCGTCAGCTTTCAGGGCAATGCCTTTTTGCTGCCAATGTCCCGGTGTCGCGGACTGCGCTTGAAGCGCAGCCTCGAGCCGCTGGATCTGTGCTTCCTTAATGTCCAAAGCGTTTAAGCGGTCGCTTCGGACGCAACCAATGTCGGCGCCCAGATGTGTGAGACGACGGTCGGCATTATCGGCGCGGAGGCTCAGGCGATACTCTGCGCGCGACGTGAACATGCGATAGGGTTCGGTGATGCCCTGTGTCGTGAGATCGTCGATCATCACGCCGAGATAGCCTTCGGAACGGTTGACGGAGAACGTTCGTGCCGACCGGGAAGCTTTGAGCGCCGCATTGATGCCTGCGACAACACCCTGGGCCGCGGCTTCCTCATAGCCGGTCGTGCCGTTGATCTGGCCGGCCAGGAAGAGATTTGTCATGGCGGAAAGCTCGAGGCTCGGCTCGAGGCAGCGAGGGTCGAC
>CAYPOV010000275.1:0-6186 GCA_964412385.1 uncultured Geminicoccaceae bacterium | reverse complement strand
GGTGTGCCTTAGTATCCTGAGAACGGCTGCAAATCCGGTGCCGTTCTGAGAGCATCGAGGTTCGGGATCGGCCGTGCGGTCTCGGGATGGGCGGCAAACACTTGCTCGAGCGCATGAGCCACGCCCAGGACGAAGCGGTCGGCGTTCTTGGCGCCGCAGATCTGGATGCCGAAGGGCATGCCATGGGCATCGAGCCCGCATGGGATGACCGCCACCGGATGAGCCAGGAGGGTGAGCCCGTAGGTTAAGGCCAGCCAATGGAAATAGGTCCGCAGTCTTTGGCCGTCGATCTCTTCGACATAGAGCTGGCTCCAGGGAAAGGGCGAGACGGCGGCCGCCGGACAGATGAGGACATCGAATTCCTCGAAGAATGACTGGGCTGCGCGATAGAGCCTTGTTTGCTCGGCATGGGCAAAGGCGAAATCCGCAAGGCTCATGGCCAGCCCTTGCTGGTAATTGGCCCGCGTGTTGGGGCCGAGGCTCGCGGGATCGGCTTCGTAGCGGCGCTTGTGAGACGAGAGGAAATTGGCAGCACGGATGACCTCGAACACCTCATCGGCATTGTTGAGATCGGGTGCGGCTTCGCTTGCCGACTTGAAGCGTGCTGCGATGGCCTGCTGCCTTGTCTTGAAGGTCTCGCATATGGTTTGGGCGACCGGGGCAAATCCGAGGTCTTCACTGAGGGCAAGGCGAAGATCAGCAAGATCGACCGGTTGAGGTGTCATGAATTCATCCCCATTGACCGCATGGGCAAGGGGATCGCGTGGATCGCCGCTCACCATCGCCGACAGCAGGAGGCAGGTATCGGCAACATCCCGGCCCATGGGCCCGAGAACGGAAATCGGCGTCCAGCCGAGTGCCCGCCGCTCGGAGGGGACCAAGCCCGGCGTCGGACGAAAGCCGACAACGCCGCAATAGGCAGCCGGGGTGCGCAGTGATCCGCCTGTGTCGGACCCTGTTCCTATCGGCAACATCGAGGTCGCGAGAGACACGGCGGAACCGCCTGATGAGCCCCCGCAGATGAGCGAGGGATCGAAGGGATTGCCGGTCGCACCATAGACCGGATTGCGCGTGTTGGCACCGGCTCCCCATTCCGGCACATTGGTTTTGCCGACGACAATGGCACCGGCGTCACGCACGGCCGCCACGGTGCGCTCATCCTTCGCCGTCACGTGGTTCTCGAAAAGCTTGGAGCCGAACGTCGTCACCAGGCCTTCGGTTTCCTGCAGATCCTTGATGCCGACGGGCAAGCCATGGAGACGGCCAAGCGTTTCGCCCTTGAGAACGGCGGTTTCCGCTTGCCGGGCTTCCTCACGGGCGCGATCGATCGAGGTCGCGGTGACGGCATTGAGTTTCGGATTAATGTCCTTGATGCGCGCCAAGCAGCTCTCGAGCAGCGCCACAGGCGAAATCTCTTTGCTGCCGATCAGCCGCCGCAACTCGACGGCAGAACGATCACAGAGTTCGGTTGCTGGGGTCATGAGAATGCCTGGTGCTGCTCGACATCCACCCAAGTGATCGGATCGATCGGATAAAGCGGGCGGCGGATCTTGGTATAGCCCGCTGTCAAATAATCGCTAGGGTAGACGCCGTCACATTCGACATAAATGATTTCATCGGAAATCGCCGCAAAGCCTTTATAGAAATGATTAGTGGATTTGAGCGCCAGAATCTTTCGATCCTTGGGTGGAATACCGAGATTGGTGTAGATATTGGGCTCGAATGTTTGGGTACGGTGCGTATTGAGGATCACCTCGATGCCATCGACTTGAATGACGGCTGCCGGTCCTAGGGAGACGATCGCGTCGACAAAGTTCTGCGTGGCATTATCGGCAATCTTTATAACCGTCACCTCGGCATCGATGGGATCGCCGATCCCGGCGCAAGATTTGCCGCCGAAGCGGAGTGGGAGGACAGCCCCCTCCCCCGCAGCATGGCAGACGCGGACAGCCATCGGATCCCAGATCGTGGCGAAGGCGGCATCACTCACCTTGGCTTCGAGCATCGCCTTCAATAGGAATGTATTGTCACCCGGCACGCCGCCGCCGGGATTGCCCCAGGTGTCGACCAGGACCACTGGCCGATGGGGCGAGGCCAATGCTTGGGCGATGGCGTCTTCGGCTGTGAGCAAGGGCGGCATGCTCTTGCCGTGATTGTCGAACAACTCTTTGGCGAGGTCTTTGGCGAGCCTGTGGCCGTGGGCGTGGTCGCCATCCACTGTGATCACGACCTTGGTGCCCATGTCCGGTACATCGGCGGCGCGAAAGCCATGGGCGACGCTGACATTGAGGATTTTGGCATCGGACCGTTCGATTTCGAACATCTTGGCGAGGAAGGATTTCATCGGCTCCTGGCTCGTCGGCAGGACGTCGATCATGCGGCAATCATAGACGGCAAGCTCGGGCTTGATCGCGCCATTGAGTGCACGCTCGGCCAGCGCGATCATCTCGCGGGCCCGTTCCAGGGAATCGACATGGGGAAATTCTTTATAGAGAACCGCGATGTCGAGGGCGTCGGTCATGGCCCGGGTCCAGTGACAATGCGGATCGAATTCCGAGGCGATGAGCACATCCGGGCCGACGATTTTTCGCACGCGCTCGAGGAGATCGCCCTCGCAATCGTCATAGCCATGCGCCACCATGGCTCCGTGCAGGCCCAACACCACGGCATCAAGCGGCAACGCCGCTTCGAGTTGGCCCAGGATCTCATCGCGCAACATCTCATAAGTTTGGCGATTGACGGTTCCACCCGGTGGCGCCGAGGCGCATGTGCCTTCAACGATTGCCCAGTTGTTGTCCTTGGCAACCTCGCGCAGCACGAAGAGTGGCCCTGTGACCGTGGTAGGCCGGTCGGGATGTTCGCCCGGTCGAAACAGCATCTGATCCTTGAAGCTCTGAAAATCGACCGGCAACGGCGAAAAGGTGTTGATCTCGGTCGCGAGGGCTGCGGTGAAGATCCGGCGCATCCGCCTCTCCCTTTGGTATGGTGTTTGCTTTGCCTTGTGTGTTGGCTTGACACGCCTGCCCGGCGCACTCAAGCTTCATGTTGTCGATAACGGTTTTATGGCCGTTGACCGATCAACGGACAATCAAGAGCAGGAGTAAGGCATCATGTTGACCCAAACACTCGGCCGTGCGGCGCGCCCCGCGGCGCTGTTGCGCGCGACGGCCGCAGCCGCCGTCATCACCTGGATGACCGCCACCGCGGCCACGGCCGAAGGCACGTTGCGCTATGCCAT
The DNA here is from genome assembly GCA_964412385.1 of uncultured Geminicoccaceae bacterium. Taxonomy (GTDB): domain Bacteria; phylum Pseudomonadota; class Alphaproteobacteria; order Geminicoccales; family Geminicoccaceae; genus JBGSYN01. Next base: position 2,948 of record CAYPOV010000275.1, on the reverse strand, counting down.
GACCGACGAGCCGCCGCATCTCGACGTTCACGTCACCACGGCTGGTCTCACCTCACTCGTTGGCAGACAAGTCTTCCAAACTCTCTACACCTTCAACTCCAACCTCGAACCCGTCCCTCATCTCGTCGAGAGCGAAGAGATTTCCGAGGACGGCAATACGGTCGTCTTAAAGCTCCGTGAGAACGTGCCGTTCCACAATGGCGAGGTCATGGACGCCGAGGATGTCATCGCCTCGCTCGAACGTTGGGGTGAGTATGGCGGACGCGGTAAGATCCTGTTCGACAAGATCGAGAGCGTGGAGGCGACGAGCCCGAACGAGGTGACCATCACGTTCGCCGAGTCGTTCGGTCCGTGGAAGAATCTCTTGGCCTTTCTCAATGGCGGTCCTGTCATCATGCCGGCCGAGATCGCCAGTGCAGCAACCGGCGAGCCTTTGGCCAATGATCAGATTGTCGGCACCGGCCCATTCATGTTCAACGAATGGCGGCCGAACCGCTATATCGAGCTTGTCAGATTCGAGGATTATGCGTCGCCGGAAGGCGAGCCAGACGGCTACTCCGGCTCGCATGAAGTCGTTCTCGATGCCGTCCAGTTCGTCGCTGTGCCTGATATCGGTACGCGTGTGAGCGGTGTTCAGGCGGGTGACTACCACTATGCCGAACGCATCCCGGGCGATCTCTTTGCCGACCTCGATGCCGATGACACGGTCGTCGTTCAGCTCGACGGTATCCCCGACATGCCGTTGATCTTCTTCAATAGTGCCGGCGGCATCATGCAGGACAATTACAAGCTGCGGCAGGCGGTCATGGCTTCCCTCAACCATGACGACGCCCTGCGCATCGCCGTCGGGCCCGAGGATCTTTGGGACGCTCAAGGTGCCATCTATCGTGAAGGCCAATTCTGGTACACCGATGCCGGCACGGAAAACTTTCCTTCGGGTGACATCGAGAAGGCCAAGCAGCTTGCCGAGGAAGCCGGCTACAATGGCGAGCCCATCACCTTCATGATCTCCTCATCCTATCCGCTGCATCACGATACCGGCCAGGTCTACGCTCAGCAAATGCAAGAAGCGGGGTTCAACATCGACCTTCAGGTCTATGACTGGCCTACCCTCGTGGAACGGCGCGCTCAGCCCGATCTCTGGGATATGTTCGAGACCACGCATGGCGTCATGCCGGATCCCGTGCTCTACACTTTCATGAACGACAACTATCCGGGCTGGTGGATTTCGCCAGAGAAGGAGGAGCTCGAAGCCGCCTTCACCGGTTCGACTGATCCGGAAGAGCGCAAACAGATCTGGGAAGAGATTCAAGCCCTGGTTTACGAGCAAGTACCGGTCGCCAAACCGGGCGACGTCTTCCTCTTCCACATCCATTCACCCAATGTGGAAGGTCTCGAGGAGACACTAGGATTGTTCGATCCGATGTTCTGGAATGTGAGCATCAGCGAATGATGACGGACGGCCCGGCGGATATGCCGGGCCGCTCTCTTTGGCTACCCAATCAATTGACGTCATAGCCCGCATCGCATGGGCACCTACATCCTGAAGCGCCTCCTGACGGCAATCCCGACCCTGTTGATTGCCGCAGTCCTGGTCTTTGCCTTTGTGCATTTGATCCCAGGCGACCCGGCCGCTGTCATGCTGGGTGACATGGCCTCGGACGAAGATATCGAGGCTTTGCGCAAAGAGTTGGGGCTCGACCGGCCGATCTATGAGCAGTTCGTGCTGTGGATGGGTCAGGTCCTGCAGGGCGATCTCGGCACCTCGATCTATTTCCAAGAGCCTGTTCTCAGCGTGATCGGCGAGGGAGCCGAGACCAGTCTCTTCCTTGCCATGTTCACCATGATCCTGATCGTCGTCATCGGCGTTCCGGCCGGCATCATCTCGGCGAGCTTTCATGGCGGCAAGGTCGATCAGTCCGTCTCCGGAATGGCGATGCTGTTCGCCTCGATCCCCACTTTCTGGCTGGGCCTTTACTTGATTTTCACCGTCTCGGTGACCCTCGATCTGCTTCCGACATCGGGTTTTCCCTCAGTGATTGAGAGCGGCGATCTCAGCAATTTTCGCTATTTGATCCTGCCCGCCATTACCCTGTCCGCACCGAATTCTGCCTTGGTCATCCGGCTGGTGCGGGCCGGCATGCTCGATACCATGCGCGAGGATTTTGTTCGCACGGCCCGAGCCAAGGGTTTGCCCGAATGGGCCGTCACCATCCGCCACATCTTTCGAAACGCCTTGATCGGCGTTGTCGCCACTTTGGGCTTTACCTTCGTAGGTCTGGTCTCAGAAGCGGTTGTCACGGAAACTGTCTTCGCCCTTCCGGGGATCGGCCGGCTCGTCGTGCAATCGATTGCACGCCGTGATTATCCTGTCATCCAGGGGATCATCCTCGTCGTCATCGTCTTCTACATATTGGTCAATCTCGTGGTCGATATCGTCACCACCTATCTCGATCCGAGAGTTAAGCTGCGATGACCGCCGTCTTGGATTTCCTGTCGCTTTTCAAGCAGCGCTGGTTTGCCGGTATCGGTTTGGTGATCATTACCATCATTGTGCTGGCCGCCATCTTCGCACCCTGGATTGCACCCTATGATCCCCTTAAGATCGACGCCATGGCGCGGCTCATCCCGCCCAATGCGGAACACTGGTTCGGCACCGATCACGCAGGCCGCGATCTCTTTTCCCGCGTGATTTACGGCGCCAGAATGGCGCTGCTTACCGGCATCGGTGTTGTCGTCATCGCATTGGTGTTCGGCGTTCTCTTGGGAACACTCTCCGCCTACTACCCGCCGCTCGGCATGGTCTTGATGCGGATTGTCGATGTCTTGATGGGCATCCCTGCCCTGCTCCTCGCCCTTGCCTTCGTCGTCGTGTTGGGCAAAGGACTGTTGAACTCGATGATCGCCGTCGGCGCGATCTATGTGACGAGTACGGCGCGGATCACCTA
>CAYPOV010000274.1:0-6194 GCA_964412385.1 uncultured Geminicoccaceae bacterium | reverse complement strand
GACCGAGCATCTGGGGGGAGCCAAGGTCTACTTCAAACGCGACGAGCTCAATCACACCGGCGCCCACAAAATCAATAATTGCATCGGCCAAATCATGCTGGCGCAGCGCATGGGCAAGACCCGGATCATCGCCGAGACCGGGGCAGGTCAACATGGTGTCGCCACAGCAACGGTTGCAGCGCGGTTCGGTCTGGAATGCGTTATCTATATGGGCGAGCGCGATATTGAGCGTCAGCAGCCCAACGTGTTTCGCATGCGGCTCTTGGGTGCAGAGGTCAGACCCGTATCCTCCGGCTCAAAAACCCTTATAGACGCCATGAACGAAGCGCTTCGTGACTGGGTCACCAATGTCGAAGAGACGTTTTACATCATCGGCAGCGTTGCAGGCCCCCATCCCTACCCAGCATTAGTGCGCGACTTCCAATCAGTCATTGGCAGGGAAGCGCGCGAGCAGATCATGGAAAAGGAAGGGCGCCTGCCCGATTGCCTGGTGGCAGCCGTTGGCGGAGGCTCAAATGCAATGGGTCTCTTTCATCCGTTTCTCGACGATCCTGATATCAGAATTGTCGCCGTCGAGGCTGCAGGCGATGGGGTCGAGACGGGCCGCCACGCAGCAGCCATGACCGCGGGCCGGCCCGGCGTTTTGCATGGCAGCCGCTCCTATTTGTTGCAGGATGATGATGGGCAGGTGGTCGAGCCCCATTCGATTTCTGCGGGTCTTGACTATCCGGGCATCGGGCCCGAGCACTCCTGGCTCAAGGATGTAGGCCGGATCGAGATTGAGAGTGCGACAGATCAAGATGCCCTTGACGCATTTGCCTTGCTCTCGAGGCTGGAGGGAATCCTGCCGGCACTCGAGCCAGCTCATGCTTTGGCGCAGGTCACCAAGATCGCACCGACCATGGATCCAGGCGATCTGATCATCATGAATCTCTGTGGCCGAGGTGATAAGGATATTTACACGGTTGCCAACGCCATGGGAGTGCATCTCTGATGGCAGGCTACTCCGATCGAATCGCTAGCCGTTTTGCGGCATTGAAGGCCGAGAACCGCGCTGGCCTCGTTTCCTACCTCGTGGCAGGCGATCCCGATCTCGAGACCTCCGAACAACTTCTGAGTGCGCTGCCGAGCGCCGGAACGGACCTGCTTGAGATCGGCATGCCGTTTTCCGATCCCATGGCGGATGGTCCCTCGATTCAGGCTGCCGATCTTCGCGCTCTCGATGCAGGTATGACGTTACCCAAGACACTCGAGATGGTGTCGCGCCTGCGTACACGCGATGCTGACACACCATTCGTTTTGATGGGCTATTACAATCCGATCTACTCCTACGGTTCCAAGAAATTCCTGGACGATGCCAAAAGTGCGGGCGTGGACGGGTTGATCATCGTCGATCTTCCGCCCGAGGAGGATGACGAGCTGTGTTTACCTGCAAGACGCATGGGTCTCCATTTCATCCGCCTGGTAACGCCGACGACAGACCCCAAACGCCTACCCCGGGTTCTTGAGATCGCATCGGGCTTTTAGTATTACGTCTCGATTACCTGAACGACGGGGGCGGCCGCGCCTCAAGCCAACTTGGTGCAAGGCGCAGTCGAGCGGCTCAGACAATCGAGTGATTTGCCGGTCGCCGTAGGCTTCGGCATTCGCACAGCCGAGCAGGCCGCTGCGATCGCCCGTGTCGCCGACGCTGCTGTGGTAGGTTCGGCCTTTGTCGATCTTATTCGCGCGAACTTGGACGGGAATGGACGCGCTCAGCAAAGCTTGATTGGCGCTGTGACATCACACGTCGACGTGCTCGCGTCCGGCGTCAGATCGGCCCGCTGAACCATGAGCTGGCTCACCAATTATGTGCGACCGCGTATTCGAGCGCTGGTTTCGCGACCTGAAGTGCCGGAAAACCTCTGGCACCAATGTCCGTCTTGTGAGCGCATGATTTTCCATCGCGATCTTGAGGCGAACCAACGCGTCTGCCCGTATTGCGGCTATCATTTTCGCTTGAGTGCCGAAGACCGCCTCAAGAGTCTGCTCGATGACGAAGGGCATGAATTGCTTGAGTTGCCGCATGTTCCGGTCGATCCGCTAAAGTTTCGGGACAGCAAGCGCTACACCGAGCGGCTCCGCGAAGCTCAAGCCAAGACCCGCCACCAGGACGCACTGCTTTGCGCGCGCGGGACGGTTGACGGGCTGCCGGTGGTGCTGGTTGTCATGAATTTTGCCTTTATGGGCGGCTCCATGGGCGCCGCTGTCGGAGAGGGGTTCCTCACCGCAGCGCGACGAGCCGTTGCCGACAGGGCTGCGCTAGTCGTCGTGACCGCATCCGGTGGTGCGCGCATGCAGGAAGGTGCCATTGCCCTGATGCAGATGGCCCGCACCACGATCGCCGTGGATGAAGTGAAGGAAGCAGGGCTTCCCTACATCGTTATTCTCACCGATCCCACGACTGGCGGTGTCACCGCTTCGTTTGCGATGCTGGGCGATGTTCACATCGCAGAGCCTGGTGCCATCATCGGTTTTGCCGGAGCACGCGTGATCGAACAAACGATTCGAGAAAAGCTTCCCGAAGGTTTTCAGCGTGCCGAGTATCTCTTGGAGCACGGCATGGTCGACCAAGTGGTCAATCGGCTTGAGCTTCGCGATCGCCTGGCGCAGTTCCTGGACCTCATCATGCGTCCGGAGAAACAGACGGAAGATGTGGATACTCAAGAAGCAGGAGTGACGCCTCAGCTCTTGCCTGAGCCCGGTTCGAGTGTTGCAGCGGAATCAATGACCGATGAGTCCACGGCGCCACCAGACCAGGATGCCGAGTATGACAACGTTCGGCAGTGATCTTATCCTCGCGCGTCTCGAGCGACTTCATCCAAAACGGATTGACCTTTCGCTCGAGCGCATGGAGCGACTGCTGGCACAACTCGGACATCCGGAAAGACGATTGCCCCCGGTGGTCCATATTGCCGGTACCAACGGCAAGGGCTCAGTCCTCGCTTTTCTCGACGCGATGCTTGCGGCCGACGGCAACATCGTTCACCGCTACATCTCTCCTCACCTGGTCCATTTCAACGAACGTATTCAGCTCGCCGGAAGAGTGATCGAAGAAGCCCATCTCGCCGAGGTTCTTGATCGAGCCGAAAAGGCGAATGGCGGCGCTCCCATCACATTCTTCGAAATAACGACAGCGGCAGCCATGCTCGCATTCTCCGAGACGCCGGCGGATTTTCTGCTGCTCGAGACCGGACTTGGTGGCCGTCTCGATGCCACCAATGTCGTCGAACGGCCGGCGCTGACACTCATTTCGTCCATCTCGCTGGACCATGAGGATTTTCTCGGCGATACGATCGAGGCAATTGCTTTCGAAAAAGCGGGAATTCTCAAACCCGGTGTGTCCGCATTGTTCGGTCCACAACGAGAAACTGTACATAAAATATTGGCTGAACGTGCAGCCGAGTTGAACGCCCCACTTCGTGTCCAAGGGATCGATTGGGAGTTGGCGGTACAGCCCAATGGTATGACGTTTTCTGATGAGGCCGGAGCGTTGAACCTGCCAAGACCGTCGATGCAAGGCGACCATCAACTCGACAACGCAACGCTCGCGGTGGCGGCGGCGCGCTCGCTTGGCGCCAGTGATGAGGCCATTGCATCGGGGCTTCAATCCGCGTTCTGGCCTGCACGACTCCAGCGCTTGACATCAGGGCCACTGGTTCAAAAACTCGGCCTCTACCGAGAACTCTGGCTGGATGGCGGACACAATCCTGGTGCCGGCGAATGCCTCGCACGGCATCTCGATCAACTTGGCTCGTTCAAGTCGAAGCACCTGGTGATCGCAATGCTCAAGACGAAGAACCTCCTGGGCTTTCTTGAGCCGCTCGCGGCAATGGTCGAGAGCATCACATTCGTCCCGGTTCCGAATAGTAGTGCCGGACGCGATCCGATCGAGATGGCAGCTCTGGCAGGCTCGATCGGGATCGAAGCGGAGGTTCGTCCTGGTGTGGAAGAAGCCATTGCTTATCTTGCGGACCGTGTTCCGAGTGCCGCCTACGTTCTGATCTGCGGCAACCTTTATCTCGCAGGCCACATTCTGAGAGATCACGGCTAGCGCTGGCGGAACAATAAAATCCTAATGGTTTGAGGCGAAGCTAATCCCGTTTGGAAAGCTTCACGTGACCTGTCTCAATGATTGCTGCCTCAAATTCGACCGTCGAAAACTTACCGGTTGCTGTTCTGACACTTGATCGTTCAGGTGTTATCAAGAACGCCAATAAATTCGCCAGGCTGTGGCGACAGTCGAATGCAGCGACGACCGAAACCGTCAATTTCGTCGAACTTCTGTGTCAGGAGTGCACGACCGTCTGGAAGCGGGAATTTACAGCCCTTCAAGCGACTGGAGAACCTAGGTCCTCAAAAATCAATCTACGCCACAGTGACGGAACTCAAGCGTTCCAACTGTCCTTAGCCACTTCAGATGACGATGGTAATGGAGACGATGTCGTCTCACTGGTGCTGACACCGTTGCAGGCGCAGCCCCCAGCGGATGGGTTTGCTCGGTCCCATCAGCAACCGAGAATGACCGACAGTTGCAATTGGGCGAAAGAAACACAGCGTGTGCTTGAAGGATGGGGCGATAGCACAGGCACGTATTTCTGGGAGACCGATCGTAAGCATCGCTACATCTGGTTATCGCGACCACTCTTCGATCAATACGCCATTGATCCCCATCAAATAGTCGGCCGGACGAGACAGCAATTCGCAGCTCAACACGGAAACAATGAGGCTGGCGATAGCAAACATCAGGATGATCTCAACGCCGAGAGATCGTTTCGGAACTATGTCCATTGGATCATCGATGGCCACGGCCGCCAACGATGGCTCGCCGTCAATGGCGATCCCTACTACAGTGACGAGAGCGTCTTTCTCGGCTTTCGCGGTTCGACTCGCGATGTGACATCCATGATGCGGTCGCATCATGATCTCGAAGCGAGATCGCCGTTCTTCGAGACGCTGATCAATTCCTTTCCTGAGGCCATCAGTTGGAGAGACAAAGACGGCATCTATCGCGGTTGCAACCAACGCTTTCTTGAGTGGGCCGGATTGAGCGAGCCTGAGCAAATTACTGGCCTTCATGTCTCTGAAGTAACTGCGTTTCGCGAACATGTTCAAAGCAGTCTTGAAGACGATCGCCAGGTCATTGAAACTGGGCGGTTGAGTTGCAATTGGGAGCGCCGTTTGGTTGACGCAGCAGGCAAGGAACCAACTGTACTTGTTAGTCGCGTGCCGCTTCGTGATGACGAGGACGACGTCCATGGCGTTATGACGATCATCCATGACATCACCGAAAGGCGTCAGCTGGAGCTGAAACTTCAAAAGATCGGGCGCGCGATCGAACAAAGTCCATCAGAAATGATGATTGCCTCGGTAAAGGGGGAGATCGAATATGCGAATCCGGCGTTAGCCGAGCGGATAGGTCTAGCGAGAGCCACAATTGTCGGATCGAACCTTGATCACTTGCCTCTCGGTCGAGCGTACCGCGGAAAGTACCTCAAGGTTATCGAACAAGCCAAGGACAGCGTGACCTGGCGAGGTGAGCTGCCCGTTACGCGCCTAAACGGCAAGAAGCGATGGGACTAGTTAACGGTCAGTCCGATACGCAATTCGACCGGGCGTGTTACACATGTCGCGGCCGTTAATGAGAATATTACGGAGCAAAAAACTGCAAAGCAAAATCTGAAACAACGGCTGAGCGAGCAAGACGCCCTTAATGCCATTTTGAACGTCTCTCAGCATGACATGACCCTCAGTGACAAGCTTGAGCGGTCGCTCGGGCAATTGGTCAAGCTACCTTCATTTGCCGTTCGTGGGGCGGCCATCCTTCTGACGCCAAGCGGAACCGGTGAGGACAAACAAGTTATTGCACAGTCTTGGAGTGGAAAACTTCCAACTTACGGCGACCGGTTAACAAACAGACGCTCGACAAGATCTGCTCGCACGAGAACCGAAATCGGCCGATGGGATGGCCAATCATGTTGCGTCATCTCGCTCTTTGGTGAAGACCGATCTCTTGGGCAGCTTTGGCTCTTGGTGCGCGCAATCGCGCCTCCGGATATGGCGACGAGGCAGTATCTCAAGACGGTCTGTGAAATTATCGAGCTGATGGTCGAGCGTGATCGACTGGTCGACCTGGCCATCGACCGCGAGCTGCC
>CAYPOV010000273.1:0-6291 GCA_964412385.1 uncultured Geminicoccaceae bacterium | reverse complement strand
GCCTCAGACTACTTTGCCACCAACCCTGACTTCGCCTTCACTAGCTGTCTCGAGCCCCGCAATAATGCGCAAAGTCGTCGTCTTGCCGCAACCGGAAGGCCCAAGGAGACAGATTACTTCTCCAGCGGCGACATCGAGATCAACAGCATCGACAGCAAGCAGATCGCCGAAACGCTTGGTGAGCCCGTTGAGTGTGATCGTCGACATCAGCGCTTAATCGTGCCGAAGGTGACGCCACGCAGGAGATAATCCTGCAAAAAGAAGACAACGACGATGACAGGGAGGAGAAAGAGTGTTTCAATCGCTGCCAGCAATCCCCAACGTACGCCGATGTCGCCCCCGATGGTTTGCGCCATAGCGACCGGGACGGTGCGTGTCTCATAGCCTGTTAGCAGCAGGGCGAACAAAAACTCGTTCCAAGTGAGAATAAGACCGAACACAGCAGTCGCTGCAATACCCGCCACAACTTGCGGAAGGCAAACTTTGAAAAATACCTTGAACTCCGAGCTTCCATCCATTCGGGCAGCGTCTTCGACATCCGTGGAAAGCTCGTCGAAGAAGCTCTTCATCATCCATATTGTGAACGGCAGATTGAAGGCAGTATAAAGCAGGATGATCCCCGTATAGGTGCCTGAAAGCCCGGCTACGCGAAACATCAAGAAAATCGGGATGATCACGACAATCGGCGGCATCATACGGGTGGTGAGTATTATAAAGAGATAAGTATCGTTGCCTTTGAGCGGAAATCGCGAGAAGCCGTAAGCCGCCAGCGTTCCGAGGATCAATGCGATGAGGACGCTGGTTCCAGCAATGAAGATCGAGTTGAAGAAAAAGAGATCGAAACCGGTGTCTACCGCCTCAGCACCCGCACTGTAGGCCCGGGAGAAGACGGCATAGAAGTTCTCAAGAGTGGGCGTGAATATAAACTTCGGCGGAATTGCTAACGCATCATTGTGCGTTTTAAAGGCGGTGAGAATAATCCACAAAACCGGGAAAAAATAGATGAAACTGACGACACCAGCAAATGCCGTCCAACCCCATCCGGCCTCCCCAATGACCCGATTCTGCTTAGCCACCACTACGCCTCCGCCGCACGTTGTTTGACGAAGTATAGGTACAGATTAGTCAAGACAATCACGATGAAGAGTATGATATAAGCGAGCGCGGCACTTTCACTCGTCTTGAAATACTGGAAAGCAACCCGATAAATATAAACAGCAATCGTCTCTGTCGACGTACCGGGCCCGCCTTCAGTTATCAGGAAAACCACATCAAAGAGTTTGAACGCCTCGATGGTACGAAACAGAAGTGCCAGAAGAAGCAAGCCTTTGATGTAGGGAAGAGTGATCGTCCTGAACTTTCGCCACCAGGATGCACGGTCGATCTCCGCAGCCTCATAAAGATATCTCGGCACGCTCACGAGGCCTGCGAGCACAAGAAGCATGACGAAGGGTGACCACATCCAGGCGTCAGCGAAAACGATTGCGGCGATGGCACCCGCCGGTGTTGCCAACAAGACGAAGGGCTCGCCTGTGAAGACCGCAGCCGCCTGGCTTAGAAGACCGAAGGTTGGTTCGTAATAATATCGAAAGAATGCCCCCACAGCCACGAAGGAAAGCATCATGGGTGTAAGGACCAGCATTAGGAGAATTCGGCGGCCCGGGAATTTTCGTTCAAACAACAAGGCTAGAAGAAATCCCATTATCATTTGCAGACCGACGGTCAGAACGACAATGAGGGCTGTAGTCTGGAGCCGCTCCCATACCACCGGGTCCGTGAGGATTTCTTCGTAGTAGTGGAGGCCGGCAAAACGAGGCGCGGCCATACGATTGGCGCGAAAATGAAAGAAGCTGAGCCCGAACGACCACATGAGAGGGAAAATGTTCATCAAGAACAGAAGCCCAATGGCCGGTGCGACCAGCAAACCTCCATTGTAGCGCCCCCACGCATTGACGACAATCGTCAGCACAACAGTGGCTGTGACGGCGAATGAGATCCAAAAGGCGGTCTCAGCCGGCAGCGCAACGATCGTCAGCGGTATGAGAATGACGGCCGCAATGAGTGCCAGACGCCAGTTGTTTGGCCGCAAAGCCCAGAGTTCGACACGAGTATTGGAATCTACGGCCATTGTGGCCATTGCGGCACCTAGCTGGTTGCAGAATGGGCCGGGCGATCAACCATGACCACCCGGCACTGCGACAGGGTACTTAGTCGATAAAGCCCACCTCGGTCAGGACATCCTGTTGAAAGTCGGCAATGTTGTCGAGGGTTTGCTTGGCATCCTGCTGGCCGGTAATCGCCTTGTCAAATTCTTCCTGCTGCTGAACCAGCAGCTCGAAAAACTCTGGGATATGCCACAAGTCTTTCTGCCAATCCAGACTAGGACCGAAGGCATGGTTCCACGGGCGATAAGTGTTGTACTCTTCGCTATTGATGACGCTTTGAAGACCACTTTGGCCGCCTCGCTTGGCAAATTCATGCTGGATCTCAGCGCTGAGCCACCATTTCACGAAGTCGACCATTTCCTGTTCAACCTCAGGGCTGTTCCAAGTGGTCATGACAAAGGGTTGGCCGCCGATATTGGACCAACGAACCATATCGCCATCCGCGCCCTTAAGACCCGGCATCATCGCGAAGTTGACCTTGTCGGCGACCTTGGAGGTCTCGGGATTGATGGTGCTCTCTGCAAAGCCGATCCATTGCACGATGGCGCCGACTTTGCCTTCGCGAAACAACTCGTCGACCTTGAAGATGTCCATAGTTCCCGTGTCGACCACTGGCGGCATATATTCCTGAAGCGAGAGATAGTGCTCGAGTGCTTCAACTGCGGTCTCAGAGTTGACGACTCCTTCGGCCTGCGCATCAGGGACACCGGTTTCGTCCCAGATGTCAGCACCGTACTGCCAAATGAAACCGTTGATCTGCATCGAGCTGAAGTCATAACCTTTACCGGATTGGTAGGCAATACCGTAGAAATCATCCTCTAGTGTCTCGCCCGCTAGCGTATCGCCGGCTTCGCGGCGGAAGAACTCACCGAAATCCTTCCACATCGACCAATCGACGTTGTTCTGCTCTTCTGGTGTACAAGGAAGAGCATAGCCGTACTGTTCTTCAAAGGCAGCGCGCTCGTCTTCATGACAGAAGATATCTTCGCGATAATACGTGATGAGAACGTCCGGCATCTGCGGAAAACCATAGTAGTTTTCCGTCTTGTGCGGATAGGTCGAATAGGCGTCGACCAGATTGGGATGGAGGTCCTCGAAGATTGCCTGCAATTCGGGGTCAGCATCAATATGGTCATTGATCTTCTTGTAGTAGCCGCCCTCGACAAAAGCTCCCAGCCACTGGCTGTCGGAGACCGCCATCTGGTACTTTTTTTCGCCGGAAGTTAGCGAAGCGGCGAGCCGTTCGTAATAGTTCGGCCAGGGGATAAAGTCTGCTTCGAGCGTAACCTTATTGCCCGATGGTGCCTGGTACATCTCGTTGGCGAGATCCTGCATAATACGCGTGGGCGGCCAATCCGGAACGGCCATGGAGATCGTGACATCCTCTTGAGCGACAGATCCGGTCGTGGATGCCACTAGCGCCATTAAACCAACCGTAGCGAAAAGATGTCTCGGTCGTACTGATACCATTTTACACCTCTCTGATAGCGGCGCGCCGAGTTGGCGCACCAAGTATTCCAAACAACTCTTTCGGTTGCCGTGCCAAACCGTTAGCGAATAGCCCTACCCGTGTCGAGATCGAACAGATGACTCTGGTCGACCCGCATCGAGATATTGAGGTCATCTCCCTCCCGCATCGAAACAGCTTCTTCTTCAGGCAGAACCATTCTCAAGGGAACACCTTGGGCGAGAAGGTCAATCACGGTCACGTCGCCGAGCGGCTCGGTCAGATGGACCGAGGCGTGAAACTGTAGTCCATCACTATTCGAAATGGCTGGCCGGAGATCGTGAGGACGGATACCGAAATGAAACCGTTGCGTGTCTCTATTTTGTGTTAGAGCCTCGGTCCAAGGACCGGTCTGGATCCCAGCAAAGGCCGTCTTGATCTGCGCTTCGCCCAACCTTTGCGCAGGCACCAGGTTCATTTTGGGCGAACCGACGAGGGTTGCGACAAAACTGTGATCAGGTGCTTCGTAGAGCTCATCAGGTGTGCCGACCTGTACGACCTTGCCATCACGCAGCACAGCGATCCGCTCGCCCATGCTGAGTGCCTCCAGCTCGTCGGGCGTTGCATAGACCATGGTCATGCCGAGCACGCGATGCAGTCGTTTGAATTCGGCACGCGTATCGTGGCGCAACTTGGCGTCCAGGTTGGTGAGAGGTTCATCAAGCAGGAGCAGGCTCGGCTCGCGAATGAGTGCTCGTCCAATGGCAATACGTTGCTGCTCGCCACCGCTTGCCGTGGTGGGAAGGCGATTGAGCGTATGGGTCAGCCGTAGCATGGAGGCGACCTGCTCCACTTTCTCGGCGATCTCGCGTCGTCCTAGTCCTTGCTCGCGCAGGGGGTACGCCAAATTGTCTCGGATCTTGAGATGCGGATAGAGGGCAAAGCTTTGAAACACCATCGCGACGTCGCGGCCCTGAATTGGTGCTTCCGTAAGATCTTCGCCGTTGACTGCAATGGTTCCTCGATCGACCCGCTCGACGCCTGCGATCGAGCGTAGTGTTGTGGTCTTGCCACTAGCGCTCGGGCCAAGAATGACGAAAAACTCGCCTTCTCTGACCGTTAGATCAAGTCCGTCGAGGGCTATGACCGAGCCAAACCGTTTATGAAGATCCCTCAGTTCCAGCGCGTTCATCGTCGCACTTTATCCACTTGTCTCATCCCTGATCGTCGGGCAGGACGCTAGCCGACCCTGCACGGCTGTCAATGATTGGCCGTCTGACCCGAGCCTCGGAATACGTATCCTGCCTCCCATCAGGGAATCTCTCCGCCTCGCTTGGCCGCTTATTCTCGCCAATACCTCGGTTCCGCTTTTGGGCATGGTGGATACCGGGATCGTGGGTCATATGGGCGATCCCCGATTCTTGGGCGCTGTCGCCCTTGGTGCCGTTCTGATCAGCGTGATCGGCTTTCTCTTCGGCTTCTTGCGGATGGCGATTACCGGGCTTACGGCCCAAGCGTTCGGCGCCAACAATCACGAAGAAATCCGGGCTCATCTCGTGCGGTTCCTCGTCATCGCATTCGTGTTGGGCGTAATCATCGCCTTTCTCGGAACACCGATTGCGTGCCTTGCCAGCTATGGATTTGCGCCTCCGGCCGAGATCATCGAACCATTCGAGAGCTATGTCGTCATCCGATTGATTGCGACGCCGGCGACCATCATGAATCTCGTTGTCTGGGCCTGGCTGTTGGGAACCCAGCGTTCCAGAGGTCCGCTTGTGCTGCTGGTTCTCATCAACGGCACCAACGCGGTGCTCGATTTCATACTTGTTGTGGGATTGGGTTTCGGTATCGAGGGGGTCGCTTGGGCATCTGTGATCGCTGAGTATCTCGGTGTCTTTGCCGGTTATTTTCTCATTCGCCCCGTCTGGCGATTACATGATACGGGGCCGATCCTCAGGGATCGGCTTTGGTCCAAAATCATCTTCGCGCGAATATTCGCCATCAACGGCAATCTGTTTCTTCGCACCGCCTTTATGGAGGTTGTGTTTCTTTCATTTGCGGCGATTGGCGCACGGCTTGGCGAGACGGCACTTGCCGTCAACGCCATCATGTTTAACTTCTTCACGCTTTCCGCCTTTGGGCTGGATGGCTTTGCCTTTGCCACGGAGGCGATGATCGGCAAGGCGATCGGCGCTGCGGATCGCTTGAAGATCAGGGACGGCGTAAGGGCAGGCGCTTTCAATGCGCTGGTGCTGGCTGTTATTTTGACGCTGGTCTACGCGCTTACCGCAGGTCCAATCATCCGTTTGATGACCGATCTCGAAGACGTACGAGCCGCGGCTTACCCATACATTCCTTACGTCGTGTTGATCCCGATCATCGGCATTTGGGCATGGCTCTTCGATGGAATATTCTTCGGTGCGACGCGTGCGGCGACACTTCGTGACGCGATGGCGCTCTGCACTGTAGTTTTCTTTGGGGCAGCGGTTCTGTTTGTCCCGCTCTTCGCCAATCATGGTCTCTGGATTGCCATGTTGGTTTATCTTGCAGCGCGCGGCGTCATCCTTGCGATGTATTTTCGAAAGGCTCGCTACGGAGCGGACTTTGTTGCCGCTGCGGCCTGAAAGGTGCTGCAATGAGTCTTACTAGCGGAAAATCCGAGGATTCGCCCTCAATGCC
>CAYPOV010000272.1:0-6347 GCA_964412385.1 uncultured Geminicoccaceae bacterium | reverse complement strand
GACCGGGCCGACGCCCGCCGCCTTCGGCTGGGCGGCCTATCCAGACCTTGACGAAATGATGCAGATGGCGCTCCGCATCAATGACTTCCTGATGGGGCTATTTTTCGGCGTGCGGCTCAAGCTTGTCGACTTCAAGCTCGAGTTCGGCCGATTCTGGGAAGAAGAGGAGATGCGTATTGTCCTCGCCGATGAGATCAGCCCCGACAATTGCCGGCTCTGGGACATCGACACCAATGAGCGGCTCGATAAGGACCGTTTTCGCCAGGACTTAGGCAATGTCCAGGAAGGCTATCAAGAGATCGCACGGCGCTTGGGCATTCTTCAGGAATCGAACATCCGCGACATCAAAGGCCCGGAGATCGTGAAATGAGAGCGCGGGTTGAAATCGGCTTCAAGCCCGGCGTGCTCGATCCCGAAGCCGTGGTGATCCAAAAATCGCTCGAGGGCTTGGGCTTCTCCGGTATCGGCAATCTCCGCAAGCTCAAGGTGATCGAATTCGATCTTGAGGCGAGCGACAGGACGAGTGCCCAGACCAGTGTTGAAGCCATGTGCGAAAGGCTCTTGGCCAACCCCGTGATCGAAAGCTACACGATCACGCTCCTCGACGCATGAGCCGATCCGAGCAGGACACCAAGGATCCCCGTTCCCGATGAGCCTTCAAGCTGCTGTCATTACCTTTCCGGGCTCGAATTGTGACCGCGACCTTGCCGTGGCGATGGCAAAGCACTTTCAAAAACCCGTTCGTCGAGTTTGGCACCAGGAAACGAGCCTTCCCAAGGTCGACATCATCGGTGTTCCGGGTGGGTTTTCTTATGGTGACTACCTTCGTTGCGGCGCCATTGCGGCCCGCGCGCCGATCATGGCTGAGGTTGTCAAACGTGCGCGTGATGGCGTGCTGGTGATCGGTATTTGCAATGGGTTTCAGGTCCTGACGGAGGCGGGGCTGTTGCCTGGAGCGTTGATCCGCAATGCCGCGCTTCGTTTTGTCTGCCGCCGCGTCGGTCTCGAGATCGTCACGGCTGACAGCCCCTTCACGCGCGGGTTCGAGGCAGGTGCGCGTATCACATTGCCGGTGGCCCATCATGATGGCAGCTATGTCTGCAATGAGCCCACATTCGAAGCGCTGACAGGCGGTGACCGTATTGCTTTTCGTTATCGAGACAATCCCAACGGCTCGCGACACGACATTGCAGGCATTCTCAATGAAGGGCGTAATGTCTTGGGAATCATGCCCCATCCCGAGCGGGCCATCGACAAGCTCTTGGGTGGCGAGGACGGCAGCTGGGTCTTTCAATCAATGATGGCCGCATGACTGAAGAGATTTCGCTCGGTACCGCGAAGGCGCATGGCCTTTCGGCCGAAGAATTCCGCAACATTGAACGGATCTTGGGACGGGCTCCCAATCTCGTCGAGCTGGGCATTTTTTCGGTGATGTGGAGCGAGCACTGCTCCTACAAATCTTCCAAGATCCATCTCGCGAAGCTGCCAACCGAAGCGCCATGGGTGATTTGCGGGCCAGGCGAGAATGCCGGGATCGTCGATATCGGTGATGGCCAGGCCGTGGTCTTCAAGATGGAAAGCCACAATCATCCGAGCTTCATCGAGCCTTATCAAGGGGCGGCAACCGGCGTGGGCGGCATCATGCGCGATGTCTTCACCATGGGAGCGCGCCCGATCGCGCTTTTGGACAGCTTGCGTTTCGGCGAGCCGCGCCATCCGAAAACGCGCCATCTCCTGAGCGGTGTCGTCGCCGGGATCGGTGGCTATGGCAACTGCGTCGGAGTCCCCACAATCGGCGGCGAGACCACGTTTCATCACCGCTTCAACGGCAACATCCTCGTCAACGCCATGTGTGTCGGCCTCGTCGATGCCGAACGCGTCTTCTATTCGAAAGCCACCGGTATCGGCAATCCGGTGGTCTATGTCGGCGCCAAGACCGGCCGCGACGGCATTCACGGGGCCACCATGGCGTCCGCCGAGTTCAGCGAAGACAGCGAGGCCGAGCGGCCCACCGTCCAGGTTGGCGATCCTTTCACCGAGAAGCTCCTGATCGAGGCTTGTCTCGAGCTCATGGCAAGCGACTGCATCGTCGCCATCCAGGATATGGGAGCCGCCGGCCTGACCTCTTCGTCGTTCGAGATGGCCGGCAAAGGCGGACTCGGCATCGAAATGGATCTCGACAAGGTGCCGCTCCGTGAAACCGGCATGACGGCTTATGAGATCATGCTCTCGGAAAGCCAAGAGCGCATGCTGATGGTGCTGGAAAAAGGCCGCGAGTCCGAGGCTATGGCGATCTTCGCCAAATGGGGCCTCGATTGCGCAACGGTCGGCCATCTTACCGACACGGGCCGAATGGTCTTGAGGCAACGTGAGCAAACCGTTGCCGATGTCCCGATCCCACCCGTGAGCAGTGCGGCACCGGTCTACAACCGTCCAGCCGAGGCCGGCTTCAAGCCAGTGCCGGTGATCGCCCACGACCGCGACAATCCCCTGAACGTTGCGCAGTCGCTCTTGAAGCTCATGGCCTCTCCCGATCTCGCCTCCAAGCGCTGGATCTGGGAGCAATATGACTCGATGGTAATGGCCGATACCGTCGAGGATGCCGGCGGCGATGCCGCCATAGTCCGGGTTCATGGCACCAACAAAGGCCTCGCACTGACCTCCGATTGTACGCCGCGCTATTGCGATGCCGATCCCGTCATGGGCGGCATCCAAGCGGTCGCCGAAGCTTGGCGCAATCTCACGGCGACCGGCGCGCGTCCGCTTGCCATCACCAACTGCCTCAATTTTGGCAACCCCGAACGCCCTGCCATTATGGGCCAGTTCACTGGCTGCATCAAAGGCATGGCCAAGGCCTGCAAGGCCCTCGACTTCCCGGTCGTCTCCGGCAATGTCTCGCTCTATAACGAAACCGATGGCCGGGCGATCCAACCCACCCCCACGATCGGTGGTGTCGGCCTCATTTCCGATCTCCACACTCGCGCGCGCATCGCCTGGCAGGAACCCGGCCTCGATCTCATCATGATCGGCGAGACCTATGGCTGGGTCGGGGCGTCGCTCTATCTGCGCGAGATCGCCGGCAAGGAAGAGGGCGCACCGCCGCCGGTCGATCTCAAGACCGAGCGCCGCAACGGCGATGCCGTGCGCCTCTTGATCCGTGACCGGCAAATCCAAACCTGCCACGACATTAGTGATGGCGGCCTGCTCGTCGCCATCGCCGAAATGTGCCTCGCCTCGTCCATGGGTGCGACCGTCCAGCGCGGCAAAGGCATCCATAGCCTCATGGCTTGGCTCTTCGGCGAAGAGCAATCCCGCTACGTCATTGCCGTTCATACCGAGCGAAGCAGTGGCGTGATGCGCCGACTTCGCGATAGCGGTGTCATCGCCCGTCCGATCGGCAAGACCGGCGGCGACACATTGACGGTCGAAGGCTCGGACCCCATACCCCTTGAAGCCTTGCGCACCGCGCACGAAGGCTGGCTGCCGGACTTTATGGCCTGAAGTCGACGCCAGTCTCCAGTTCAGTAATCAATCCGACAACGGGAGCGAACCATGGCCATGGACGCCCAGCACATCGAGACCCTCATCCGCGAAGCCTTGCCCGATGCCGAGGTCACCATTGAAGACCTCGCGGGCGATGGCAATCACTACCGCGCGGTGATCGTCTCCGAACAATTCCGCGGCAGAACCCGCGTCCAACAACACCAAATGGTCTACAAGGCCCTGGGCGACCGCATGGGTGGCGAACTCCATGCCTTGGCACTGCAGACCTCAACCCCTACCTAACAACTTTACGTCCTTCCAACCACGGGAGCTCCCGACATGACCGAAACCGTCCGCGATCGTATTGTTCAGCAAGTCAGTCAAGACGATGTCGTGCTCTACATGAAAGGCACGCCCGTCTTCCCACAATGCGGCTTCTCCTCCGTCGCATCCCAAATCCTCAGCCATCTCGGCGTCAAATTCCAATCCTACAATGTCTTCGACGATGACGGCATCCGCGAAGGCATCAAGCGCTACAGCGACTGGCCCACCATCCCCCAGCTCTACGTCAAAGGCGAATTCGTCGGCGGCTGCGATATCATCCGCGAAATGTACGAATCCGGCGAGCTCGCCCAATACTTCAAAGACAAAGGCATCGAGACCGAAACCGCCGCTGCCTGACCAAAGCGAGACCGCACAACCTCATCAAAGGGGCCTCGTGCCCCTTTTCGAGCACGCCTCAGTGCGGCAAATTCTGAGCGCCTCGTTGGGAAGTTCCTCGCAGAATTCAACTGGTGCAGTCGCAAATACATGTCTTCCGGTCACGCGATCGTTGCGTCTTCGCATATCAACGCGTAGCCAGGAAAAACCAAGGCGACACATTCCGATGAGCGAGGACACCCCCGTTGGCATCGATCGTTCAATCCGATTCGCCCACTGACAGGCTCCCGCAGTCGCGCCGAGCCTATGAAGAGTTGCGGCGCCGCATTCTCGAGGTCGAACTGCCGGCAGGTGAGCACTATCTCGAGCAGGAACTCGCCGAAATGCTCCAGATGAGCCGCACGCCGGTGCGCGAAGCCCTGATCCGCCTCGCCGATGAAGGCATGGTGGAAGTCCGGCCCCGCCGCGGCATGCGAGTCCTGCCGGTCTCCGCCAACGACATGCGGGAAATCTACGAGATTCTCACCAGCCTCGAATCGACCGCAGCCGAAAAGCTCGCCCAAAAGGGCCTCGCACCCTCAGAACTCGCCTCGCTGCGCCAAGCCGTCGCCGACATGGACCGCGCACTCCAAGACGAGGACCTCAAGGCCTGGGCCGAATCGGACAGCCGCTTCCACGCCCTCCTTATTGACTATTGCGGAAACGAGCGCCTCCAGACCGTCGTCAGCAACTTCTGGGACCAAGCCCATCGTGCACGCCTCGTCACGCTCAGCCTACGGCCGAGGCCAACCAGCTCCAATCAGGATCATGCCAGTCTCATCAATGCCATCGCTCAAGGCGACGCCGAGGCCGCGGGCCGCATTCATCGAAACCATCGCAAGAAGAGCGGTGAACTCTTGGTCGATCTCCTCAAGAAACATCGCCTCAACCATGTTTGAGCCCGTGAGCGCCATGGATGTTTGTGGCCATTCCTAGAATTGCGACATCCTTAGCGGCAATTCTGCAAGACCAGCCGCGATCGCACGCCAGGCAACGGAAGGTCTCTTCCCGATAAAAGACCACATGAGTGGGATCACGCCGATAATACCAATCCGCAAAACGACCGTCATCCGTCTGAAAACAGGTCATGATTCCGAGCAAGCCGCGAGGACGCAACAATCGCTCGAGTAGATTGAATTCCTCAAATGGCTGCTGCCAATGCTCCGCGACCTCACTGCACGTCACAAAATCATAGGAACCATCAAGCAAGCTTGTGTCCGGAGCAAAGAGCGGGTCGTAACCCATGATCTCGAAGCCCGCCTCACTCATCATCGCAACCAAAGCCGGCCCTGGGCCACACCCATAATCGAGCCCTCGCATGCCAGACTTCAAATGGTCTTGAAGGGGAACCATGAGCCGTCTCAGAAAATCGCGATAGCCCGGATCGGAAGGATCGTTCTCATGGTGACGATAATGAGCCAGGGCCTGCTTCGGCGATATGAAATGCGCAGGATCGAGAAGAGTCGCCGCACATCGCTCGCAGCGCCAGTAGAGCTTGCCGCCAAACTCGCCGAAACGCCGCGGCGTTGACTGTCGGCAAACCGAGCAGACCTTCAATTCTTGTCACCCCGCTCTTCGGAAACAAACTGTGATGTCAAACCAACCTTGCGACAAACGCCGCAGTCCCATAGACCCGGCCCGCAATCATTCAACCGCAGCCCTGTAATCTCTCCATGCCACTCGATCAATTGCTTGACCAACTCGAAAAGGCCACCGGTGCCGATAAAGAACTCGATCGGGTCATAGCCGAAACATTCGGTATCCAAACGACCGACTCGCGGCACGTCGACTACACCTCCTCGGTCGATCATACCATCGATCTGGTTCACCAAGTACTGCCGGGATGGAGCTGGCATGTTGGTTTTTCAGCAACCGGCATCCTGCCCTATGCTTCACTCCAGGTTTCCACACGTCGCTTCGAAGCCGCCGGCCCAACAGTCCCGCTGGCCCTCCTCAAAGCCCTAACGAAAGCCAAACTCACCGAGAGTGGATGATGTCTTGGAAGAAGTTTTCTTGAGGGGGGCCACCCCCTCAAACTCCCAGGGACTTTGGTTTGCTGGGTATTTGAAATGCTGGTGAGCCGGTGGAGAAATGACTTCGCTAGCGGTAGCCGGGCGGGCCGCGTTTGTGATGGGCGGGGACTTTTTCCGGGCGCCAGTAGCAAT
>CAYPOV010000271.1:0-6353 GCA_964412385.1 uncultured Geminicoccaceae bacterium | reverse complement strand
CCTGGAAAGACTAGGCCACGCTGACCGTCGCGTCACGGAACGATGCGAATCTTGTTGGTGACACAAGGGGGCGGGAAAGACCAATTCATTGCGAACACGGGTCAAAATTTGCTGCATCGCATCGATCGAAGAGGCACGCCTTGCTGTCTCAGCCGGTGCCGACGCTCTGGGTCTCGTCGGGCCGATGCCTTCAGGGCCTGGGCCGATAAGTCATCAGAAAGTTCGTGCGATCGTTGAGATTGTACCGCCGCCTGTCGCAACCTTCCTCTTGAGCAGCAGCAGGCAAGCGGAAGACTTGATTGCCGAAGCTCGCTTTACCGGCGTTTCAACCTTGCAGATTGTCGACATGGTAGGCCGAGACAGTTACCGGCAGATTCGCGAGGCCTTGCCAGCACTCAAGATTGTTCAGGTCCTTCATGTCGAAGGTCCAGAAGTCGTCGACATGGCGCAGCAAATAGAGAATGACGTTGACGCCATTCTCTTGGATAGCGGGCGGCCCAATGCGGAAGTTAAAGAACTTGGGGGGACTGGGCGAGTTCATAATTGGCAATATAGCCAGATGCTGGTTGAGAAGGTGCGCTGCCCGGTGATCCTTGCGGGTGGCCTCAAACCCGACAATGTCCTTGAAGCCATTCAAATGGTCCGACCCTTCGCCATCGATCTTTGTACAGGTGTGCGCAGCGATGATAGGCTCGATGGGGTCAAGCTCGGAGATTTCATGCGAGCGGTTTCGAGGGTGCGACGATGAGCGAAGAGAAGATCGCCGGTGTTATGGGCGGTCTTGGACCGGAGGCGACGTTGGATTTTTTCTCCCGCGTCATCCGTTTGACCAAGGCAGAACGCGATCAGGACCACATTCGTCTGATCATCAACAACAATCCCAAGACAGCCAACCGAAATGACGCAATTGCCGGGCGAGGGCCATCCCCCGTGCCCGCCTTGACTGAATCTGCGCGATCACTGGAGGCTGCGGGTGCCGAGTTTCTCGTCATGGCGTGCAACGCCGCCCACGCCTTTGAAGAGGACATACGGGCGGCGACGATCGTTCCTTTTGTCAGCATCATCGACGAGACCATGGCGTCGGTCGTTCGGGAATGCCCACCGATCAAACGGGCTGGCGTCTTGGTGGCGGAGGGTGCCCGTCACGCACGGCTCTATGAGACAGCGCTCGAGCAACACGATGTTCAGCCGATCATGTTGAACAATGCCGATCAACAAGCGCTGATGACGTTTATCTATCGGATCAAGGCCGGCGATAAGGGTGTTGAGGTTCGCGCCGATGTGCGGCGATTGGCAAATTTACTCATCAAGGACGGGGCCGACATTGTCATTGCCGGGTGCACCGAGGTCCCTTTGGTCCTTGCTCCGGACGATCTCGACGTGCCATTGATCGACAGCACCGAAGTGCTGGCGCATGCGACTATCGCCTATGCACGCGGCATTCGGCCGTTGCCACAATAGCATCCAGTCTGACGGACCACCATTCATGCATCTCGCTCGCTTTCCGCGTCTTCACTTTGCACATCTACCGACACCATTGGAGCCAATGGAACGCCTCACCGAAGTGCTCGGTGGGCCGAAGCTATGGGTCAAGCGCGACGATTGCACCGGACTGGCGACCGGCGGCAACAAGACCCGAAAGCTCGAATTCCTCATGGGCGATGCCTTGGCCCAAGGTGCGGACACGGTCATCACGCAGGGCGCAGTCCAGACCAATCACGGCCGTCAAACCGCTGCGATTGCTGCCAAGCTTGGCCTGAAATGCATTATTCTCCTCGAAGATCGGGTCGACACCGATGATCCGGACTACCACCGCAACGGCAATGTCTTCTTGGATCGCATGTTCGGTGCCGAGTTGCGCAGCTATCCGGGCGGCGGGGATATGAATGCCGAGATGAACCCCGTTGCCGATGAGATCCGTGCCAAGGGTGGCAAACCTTATGTCATTCCGGGTGGCGGGTCGAACAATGTGGGAGCGCTGGGATACGTTAATTGTGCGATTGAACTCACCCACCAAGCCAACGAGCAGGGCCTGCGGATGGATCATATCGTGCATGCGACGGGCAGCGCCGGGACACAGGCGGGACTGGTGAGTGGTCTCGAAGCGATGAACACCCACGTCCCGGTGATGGGAGTTGGTGTTCGCATTCCCGGCAAGCCTCAAGAGGAAAAGGTCTTCGGGCTTGCATCCGATGTTGTTGAGAAGCTCGGCGTTCGCGGTGGTATCGACCGCTCCGCGGTTGTTGCCATCGGCGACTATGTAGGCGAGGGCTACGGGATTGCGACCGAGGGCATGATCGAAGCAATCAAGCTTTTCGCCCAGCATGAAGGTATCCTGCTCGATCCTGTCTATTCGGGCAAAGGTGCAGCGGGTCTGATCGATCTCATCCGCAAGGGCCAGTTTTCCAAGGATGACAACATCGTCTTCTTGCACACGGGCGGCAGCGTCGGACTCTTCGGCTATCGCCAAACGTTCGAACCCCATTTCAACAATTGAAGCGACAAGCGTTCTAGAGTTCTAAAACTACGGCGGCGAAGACCAATGGGAGGACCGAGATGACAACAAGAGATGCACTACTTGCTGTTTCAGCCAGTCTACTTGTGAGCTCGAGCGCTTGGTCACAAAATGTAGAGATGGCATCCACCGTTGTGGCCGAGGCTGTGCGCGATCAGGGTCATGAGTGCCGTGATCCGCACAATGCCACACGTGACGAGGCCGCCTCTGAGCCAGACGTGACGACTTGGGATCTCGAGTGCCAAAACGCCGGCTACCGCGTGACCTTTCGAGGTGACGACAGCACGGTGGTCGAGCCGCTTAGCGATTGACATTGTCGATGCCGGATATCGCCATCAGCGAGTTCATGGACCGCGATGCGGTTGCTGAACTCGAGCGAGAGTTCGAGGTGCTTTATGATCCCGGGCTGGTTGACGATGGTGGTCGCTTAATCGACGCAGTCGCCCAGGTGCCTGCCCTCATCGTCCGCAATCGAACACAGGTTCGAGGCGATCTTCTGGCATCGGCCAAGAGCCTCAAGGTGGTTGGACGCCTCGGTGTCGGTCTCGACAATATCGATACGGAGGCTTGTGAGCAGCGCGGCATTGAGGTGATCCCGGCGCGCGGGGCCAATGATCTTTCCGTTGCCGAGTATGTCATCACATCCGCCTTGATGCTGTTGCGCCGAGCTAATTTCGCGAAGAACGCAATGCTCGAGGGCGAGTGGCCACGCCAGGCGCTCATGGGCGCCGAACTCTCCGGCAAGACACTGGGACTGTTCGGTTTTGGCAGTATTGCGCGCGAGGTGGCCTCGCGTGGCAGAGCGCTTGGTGCTGAGATCATGGCTCACGATCCATTCGTGCCCGATTCGGATCCGGCTTGGCGCCAAGTCGTCAATTGCCCGCTCGATCGTCTGCTGGGCGAGAGCGACATTGTCAGCCTTCATGTGCCGCTCACTCCCTCGACCAGACATTTGATCGACCGTCAAACGATCGCCAAGATGCGCAGTCATGCAATCCTCATCAACGCCTCCAGAGGTGGAACGCTCGACGAGGCGGCGCTGGCGAATGCGCTTCATGAACAGAAGATAGCCGGAGCGGCTCTCGATGTTTTCGAAACCGAACCGCTCACAGCAGAAGCGGCCGATAAATTTCGTGGTATCGACAACCTCATTCTCACGCCGCACATCGCAGGTGTGACGATCGAGAGCAATCAACGGGTCTCCTCATTGATTGCGGCCAAGGTGGCGCAATCGCTGAGAGCGGGAAAACGCTGACGTCTTCGAGGTTCGCGTCCCCGGACAAAGCGTGTATGATCGGCCTCGTTGAGGAGATATAAACGAGGATTGGGCAGTTGACGACGCTGGCGTCCCGCTTGCGCGGCATTGAGCTATTCTCTGATGTCGATGACGAAACGCTGGCGCGCATCGAGCAGCGGTGTCGTTGGCATCGTTTTCATGCCCAGCAGCTTGTCTTGGACCGGGACACCGACAGCCGAGACATTTTCTTCGTGGTTGAAGGGCGCCTCAGGGTCGTCGTCTACACACGAAGCGGCCGCGAAATCGCGTTTGCCGTAATCGCTGCAGGTGCGCACTTCGGTGAACTATCGGCAATCGATGGCAAACCGCGCTCGGCGACGATTGTGGCTCTGGATACCTGCCAGATTGCAACGCTTTCGGCAGACGCGTTCGATCAACTGCTCCACGACGAACCCAAGGTCGCGAAAGCGCTCCTGGTAGCACTTGCCGGAATTATCCGCTCCGCCGACGAACGCATTGCCGAACTCAGCAGCTTTGGTGCTTTCCATCGCGTCTATCATGAGATCTTGAGACTGGCCGACGCGCAGTCCGAAGACGGCATGCAAATCAAGAAACTGCCGACACAGCACGATATCGCAGGCATCACCAGCACGACGCGCGAAACAGTGGCGCGTGCGCTCGCCAATCTCACGAAGGCCGGTGCCGTTCGAAGGGAAGGGCGGATCCTCGCCATCACCGATCGAGAGTTCATCGAGGATCTCCTTGAAGGCGAAGCGGATTAGCCCCGCCTCCGCGGCAAAGCACCGAGGATGACCAGGTGAGGGCGGTACTTTTCGATCTCGATGAAACCTTGTTCGATCGCACCGGCTCCCTGCGTTTGTTCCTCGCCGATCAGCACCAAAGGCACGAGCCTCTTGGCCGCATGAAATGTGCCCGCTTCGTTGAACGTTTTCTAGAGTTGGATCGGCGCGGCCGCGGGGCCAAGGCGATGATTTATGCAACGATCCTGGAAGAACTTGGAGCAGAGGACACGGCGCTGACGGTTACACTTCTCGAGGAATACGAGACGAAGTCCCGCCAATTTGCCCGTGCCTTTCCCGGTATGGGTGAAACCTTGACCGCCTTACGTCAGCGTGGGCTGAAGCTCGGCATTGTCACCAATGGCCGAACCTCGATCCAGACCGGAACGATCGAGGCTCTGAAACTCAACAGCATGGTCGACACGATCCTGATTTCCGAGGCCGAAGGTATTCGCAAGCCCAATGGCGAGATCTTCTTGCGGGCGGCGAATCGCCTCAACATCGAACCAAGCCTGTGTCTTTTTGTCGGCGACACGCCGCAAGCCGACATTCTAGGTGCGCGCGCCGTCGGCATGAAAACGGCCTGGTTTCCCAATGGTGCCGTTTGGCCAGATGATTTGGAAGAGAAACATGGCCCAACCATTGCCAAGCTCGAGGATCTCATCGCCATGGTGCAAGACTAGACGTTTGCCTACTCTATCTTATTGGCTGTTTCGCCGCTTCAGCTCGTTGCGGGCGATCGCCAAATTGCGCTTATTGGCCTTGAAACCGATGTCGAAAATATCGCCTGCGATCGGGATCAGCCCGACCACATACTCAAACCCGATATTGCCGACCATCTTGGCCACCGCGCGTTTGGAAACGCCAGCCCGCCAACATTCGTGGACGATGTAGGCTGAGATCACCGAGGTTACCGTGTCACCGATTCCTGGAACGAGGCCAATAATACCATCCAATCCCAGGCGGATCCCGGTCCCGGGGATCCGAAACCGATCGTCCATGAGCGATGCCAGGGCCGCGAGCCTTCGGTCGATCTCGGCTGTATCGGCCGCGTTTCGATGGTCCTCAGATGCTTCTGCATGGCCACTTGAGCGTATTGCCATCAATCCCTCGTCAAGCGTTGACGCCCATCGAGAAAACAGCGAAGCGGTGCTGGCGTTCCCTCAAGAGTGACCGAATTAGGCGCTGACGCGTTTCCGGCGGCGCCGCGGCAGCATGCGGGCAAGATATTCACCCGTGTAGCTTCCCTCCGCCGCCGCCACATCCTCGGGCGTGCCCTCGGCGATAATACGTCCTCCGCCGTGTCCACCCTCGGGGCCCAAATCGATTAGCCAATCGGCCGTCTTGATGACCTCGAGATTGTGCTCAATTACGAGGATCGTATTCCCCGTCTCGACAAGGGCCTGCAACACCTCGAGGAGCTTGCGGACATCTTCGAAATGAAGCCCTGTGGTCGGTTCATCGAGAATATAGAGCGTTTGTCCGGTCGCGCGCCTGGAGAGTTCTTTGGCGAGCTTGACGCGCTGTGCCTCGCCGCCGGAAAGCTGTGTCGCCGGCTGTCCGATCTTGATGTAGCCGAGCCCCACTTCGTTGAGCGTAACCAATTTATTGTGGACTGGCGGCACAGCTTCGAAGAATTGTACCGCCTGCTCAACTGTCATATCGAGCACATCGGCGATCGATTTGTCGCGATAGGTGACTTCGAGCGTCTCGCGATTGAAGCGTGCGCCATGACAGACATCGCAAGTCACATAGACGTCCGGCAGGAAGTGCATCTCGATCTTGATGACGCCGTCGCCCT
>CAYPOV010000270.1:0-6441 GCA_964412385.1 uncultured Geminicoccaceae bacterium | reverse complement strand
GGTGAAGGCACGGGGCGAGGGTCCAATAGTTTTCTCGAGACCGAGGATGAGGAAGGCCCGGCAAAGAACGGCACCGCGAAATTGCTCGAATGGACGGCAGAAAAAAGAATCCTCTTCGACGGCTGCATCGTTGGCGAGCCGACGAGCCGCGATATCCTGGGTGATATGGTTAAGATCGGACGGCGCGGTTCGCTCAACGTGACATTGACCGCCAAAGGCAAGCAAGGTCACGTCGCCTATCCCAAGCACGCCGAGAATGCGGCGCATCGTATCGTCAAGATGCTTCAATTGCTAATCGAGGGGACACTCGATCGAGGGAGCGACTGCTTCGATCCTTCCTCGTTGCAGGTGACGTCAATCGATATCGGCAACCCGGCGGGCAATGTTGTTCCCGAAACTGCCACGGCAAGGTTCAATATCCGCTTCGGCGATGTTCAAGCACCCGAAAGCCTAAGGTCGTGGATCATTGACAAGCTCGATGCTGCGGGTGGAGAGTATGAAGTCTCGTTCGACCTGAGCGGTGTTGCTTTTCGTACCGATGACGATCGTCTCGTTCCCAAACTCGTTGAGAGTATCCAACATGTCTTGGGCCGTACGCCAGAATTGAGCACATCCGGAGGGACGTCGGACGCGCGTTTTATTCACAGCTACATGCCTGTCATTGAGTTTGGAATGGTCGGACGGACGATGCACCAAGTGAATGAGCAAGTAGCACAACAAGATATTCGCTTGCTTGCCGACGTCTACTACGACTTTCTCAATAGATTCTTTGCGACCTGATGCTTCCCTCTAGAGCGGAGATTCAACAGTCCCTCGAAGCAGCGTTGCTGTTGGCGAGAGGCGATCGATCGGCGCTTGAGGGATTCGACTTCAGCTTCGAAGGTTTTTGGAAGTCATTCTTTGCTGCGTTGATTGTTCTGCCGCTCTATCTCATTGTCCTTGTTGATCAATATCAAAATAGTGCAAGTGAGTTCGACATTGCGAGAGTGGCAGCGGTTGAGAGTTTCAGCTATGTATTGGGATGGATACTGTTCCCAATCCTCGGTGTCTTCGTCGTTCAGGCTTTTGATCGCCGCCCGCGTTATGTTCCTCTGGTTGTCGTCAATAATTGGGGAGCCGTGCCGCAGGCCGCTCTCCTCGTCATTGCAATTCTCATTGCTGGCTTTTTTGGCCGGCAGTCTGACATGACGGCGTTTCTAATGTCGGTCACCATTCTAATAACTCTTACCTATCAGTGGTACATTATCAGAGTGTCTTTGGAGATATCCGGTCTTCTAGCTCTCGGGATTCTTATCTTTTATGTTGTTGTGACCTTTTCTGTCAATTCGCTTGGGAATCGTATCTTCGGAGGCGGATAGTTCACCCCAACGAGATAAAGACCTCGGGCAGGCGCCGTGGGTCCTGCCGCAGGTCGATCACGAGCAGCGAGGATTTCTGGTATCGTCCCGATAGCTTTCTTGCCTTCGCCTATAATCGCTAGCGTACCGGCTATGTTCCGTACCTGATGATGGAGGAATGACCGTGCATCGATCTCGATCCAGATCTCGTCTTTGTGGGAGAAGACGTGCAGGCGATCAATCGTCTTGTTCGGAGATGCCGCTTGGCACTCGCTCGCCCGGAAGCTCGTGAAATCGTGGTATCCCAAAAGAAATTGGCCCGCTTCATGCATTCGCTCCGCATCGAGACGGCGAGGGTGATGCCAAACACGATTTCGATCAAGAGCAGGCGGCGCGTTCCGGACCAGAATACGGTAGCGATAATGACGCTGAATAGCTGATCGTCTGGCGTCAAAGGACGGCTCGACAGTGATTGAGTCGACAACGGCAATTCCACTTTGCCGCAAATGATAGTTGAGTGCAGCTGCGATTTTGGGTGGATGCCAAGTCCTTTCGAGATCGAAATGGATAACTTGCCCCAGGGCATGGACCCCGGCATCCGTACGACCTGCAGCCGTCGTCGTGACCGACTCTTGCGAGAACGAACGAATGGCATCCTCGATCGTTTCTTGAACCGTCGGACATCCAGTTTGTCTTTGCCAACCTTGATAGGACGAGCCGTCATATTCGACGGTCAGGCAATAGCGCTGCATGCTAGCTGAAAAATGAACCCTGAGGCATGGTGAAGCCTCGTTGGAGTTCATCGCTTGTCATGCCCTTTCTTCCTTCACGCTGAACACGTGTCACAGCGAGGGCTTTCTCGCCGCAGGCGATAACAAGCGGCAGGCCAACAATCTCTCCGGGTTGGCCGACATCATCAACAACATGACCCTCCAATAGATTGACCCGGGTGCCATTGAATTTTCCCCAGCATCCGGGCCAAGGCTGTAGTGCTCTTATGCGTCTCTCGATGACTTGCGCTGGGTCCTGGAAAGCGAGCTCGCCATCGCTGCGTGTGATCTTGTGGGCGTATGTCACACCATCTTTCGGCTGCGAGCGAGCCTCCACAGTTCCGGCTTGTAACCCCGAAACGATCGAGGGCGCCATTTCAGCAGCCTTGTGCGAGAGCTTAGCCTCGAGAGACGGGCCCGTCTCCTGTCGTTCAATCGGCACGACCTCCATCCCCAAAATAGGACCTGTATCCAGTCCAGCCTCCATCTGGAAAATCGTAAGCCCGGTGTTTTCGTCGCCAGCCATGATGGCACGCTGGATGGGGGCAGCGCCACGCCAGCGAGGAAGTGCCGAAGCATGAAGATTGATGCAGCCGAGTTTCGGAGTATCAAGTATTTGTTGAGGAAGCAGCAATCCATAGGCGCCGACCACGCCGAGGTCGACGCGGAGGTCCGCAAGCGCTCTTTGTGCTTCTTCAGTCTTAAGTGTCGCCGGACATTGAACATTCAGTCCAAGCGCGGCGGCCGCTTCGTGCATCGCAGTACGTGAAACCTTGTGTCCGCGCCCCTTGGCACGGGGTGGCTGCGTGTAGACAGCGACGACCTCGTGCCCAACATGCAATAGGGCTCTCAATGTTGGCACGGCGAAACTCGTCGTTCCCATCACGACGAGGCGCATGACTATTACTCCTCGTCCGAGCTATCGCGTTGCCGGCGCGACTTTTCCAGCCTTTTCATGATCATCCGTCGCTTTAAAGGAGAGATTCGGTCGGTTATCAAGATACCATCTAGGTGATCGACTTCGTGCTGAATGCAACGCGCAAAGATATCGTCAGCCTCCAGCTCGCGTGACGCTCCATGGGAATCGAGATATCTAAGCCGGATGGCACGGGCGCGTGAAATGTCGGCGAATTGTTGCGGAAGGCTGAGACATCCCTCTTCAGCGATCTCTTCGTCCTCCGAGCGCCAAATGATCTCGGGGTTGATAAAGGAAAACGGATTGCGATTTTCTTCCTCGCGGCCGATATCGATGACAATTACCCTCTTCAATATCCCCACCTGTGGTGCCGCGAGACCGATGCCCGGCGCTTCATACATGGTCTCAAGCATATTACCCATCAGTTCAAGAAGTTCCTTGTCGATATCGCTGACAGGTTCGGCCTTCGATTTGAGTGTCGGATGCGGTGCTTCGAGTATCTCGAGGATCGTCATAATCTTGCAGCAACTAGGTCGTTAGCGACGGGACGAATGACGTAGCGAGTTAAGCGCGTCGCTTCAACTCGGATTGTTCTACGGATTACGTCAGGGGTTGTCGTGCGCGCAGGGCCGCGTCGAGCGTTCCGTCATCCAGATAGTTAAGTTCTCCGCCGATTGGTACGCCATGGCCGAGCCGGCTGATTGAACAAGGCTGGCTCCGCAGCCGATCGGCGATGTAATGTGCGGTCGTTTGGCCATCGACAGTTGCGCTGAGGGCCAAGATAACTTCGCGGGCTTGGTCGTCGACGACACGACGGATCAAGGCATCGAGGCCGAGTTCTTCGGGGCCGATACCGTCGAAGGCCGAAAGCGTTCCACCCAAGACATGATAGAGGCCCCTGAAACTTTTGGATCGCTCGACCGCCCAAAGGTCGTCGACATCTTGGACCACGCAAATGACATCGCGCTGGCGATTGGTATCTGCACAAATTGTGCACGGATCACGGGTATCGAGATTGCGGCAATTCGAGCAAAGCGTGACTGTATACGCGCATTCCTCAAGTGCTCGTATCAAGGGCTGCATGAGGTTATCCGGGCGCTTGAGCATCGCCAGAGTGGCGCGTTGGGCCGATCTCGGCCCAAGACCAGGAAGCTTGGCAAGCGCCCGCGTTAGCCGTTCGATTTCAGAGGCGGCCATAACGACAGGACTTTGTTTGTAGTCCCGTGGTTAGAACGGCAATTTCATCCCAGGAGGCAACGGCAAACCGCCTGTCATCTTGCCCATTTCCTCTTGCATCTTGGCGTCAACCTTAGCCCGCGCATCATTTGCGGCAGCAACGATCAAGTCTTCGAGCATCTCGACATCGTCAGGATCGATCAAGCCCTTATCGATCTTGATCGCCTGCATCTCGCCCTTGCCGTTGAGCGTAACATTGACCATGCCACCGCCCGATGTCCCATCGATGGTCATTTCGGCGAGTTGCTGCTGCATTTCCGCCATCTTGCCTTGGAGCTTCTGCGCCTCTTTGAGCATGTTGCCGAGATTTTTCATCAATCAGTCTCCTGGTTTACGCTATGTCTATCGCTGCTCGTCATCGCTATTGGCATCCTCATCAGGGCGAACATCGACAAGCGACGCACCCGGGAACAATTGAATAAGGCCCTGAAGGCCTGGATCAGATTGTGCCCGTTTCACTGCCGCACGTCGCCGTTCATCTTCCTGTTCCGCCAAGGTCGGAGCGCCGGCCTCTGTTCCGATAGCAACGACCCAACGAGAACCAAGGCAGCGTGTCAAAGCCGTCGAAAGTTTATTGGCGAAGTCATTCGGAAGATCAGGTTCGATACGCAATTCAAGCCGGCCGGGCTCCAATCCTAACAAGTGAGTGGATTGGTGCAGCCTCGCCGCCAGAACTTGCTCGCCATGTGTGCGGAGGACGCGAACGAGAGCATCCAATGACATCGGTGCTGTGCGTTGCGTGGGAAGTGCGACGGCAGAAGGCGCATTGACGGCAAGCGGCTCGCCTGAGAGGGGGTATTCCGTTTTTCTCGAAAGGGAATGGCGGGGCATCTGATGATCTGCTGTCTGAACCGGTTCACGGCCGAGCAAGCGGGCAAGGTCTCCGGGGGGAGGCAAGTCACGTACACTCGCAAGCCTGATGAGAAGCATCTCTGTGGCATCCCGACTATCTGGCGCAGTCCGACACTCGTCCAATCCTTTGAGCAGCATCTGCCAAGCGCGCGCCAAGACTTCGAGTGTTTGATCATTGGCAACTGTTTGGCACCGATCACGCAATTCATCAGTGGCCGTGAAGCCGGAATCGACGGAAATACCCAATTTGTTGCGACTGAGAACGTGGGCCAACTCAAGCAGGTCATTGATGACGGCGATCGGATCTGCGCCGGCATCAAAAAGCTCGGTGAACTGTGCCAGTGCGCCAGCCGCGTTGCCACATGCGAGCTGATGATAGAGGTCGAGCAGGCGATGGCGGTCGCCCAAGGCCAACATCTCTTGAACGAGACTGGCAGAAACCTGCCCATCACTGAGCGCCACGGCTTGGTCGAGGAGCGACAGCGCATCCCTCACAGAACCCTCGCCCGATTGCGCGATTAATTTCAGGGCACCCTGGCTCACATCGATCGATTCGCGCTCGGCGATGCCAGCCAGATGCGTCGACAACATATTGGGTGCCACCCGGCGGAGCTCGAATCGCTGACAGCGAGAGAGAACGGTCACGGGCACCTTGCGAATTTCCGTCGTCGCGAAAATGAACTTCACATGCGGTGGCGGCTCTTCGATCGTCTTGAGCAAGGCATTCCATGCTTTTTCCGAAAGCATGTGAACTTCATCGAATATGTAGACTTTGTACCGGGCGGAAGCAGGTGCGTAGTGCACGCCATCCATAAGCTCGAGAATGTCGCCTTTGCCGGTATGGGACGCCGCATCCATTTCGATGACGTCGACGGCACGATCTTCGGCGATGGCACGGCAACTCGAACATTCGCCACATGGCTCGGGCGTGGGACCGCCTTTGTCATCGGGGCCCGTGCAATTCAGCGCACGTGCAATGATCCTCGCTGTTGTGGTCTTGCCGATTCCACGAATGCCGGAAAGCAAATAGGCGTGCGCCAAGCGACCCGAACCGATCGCATTGGTCAGCGTCCGAACCAGGGCATCTTGCCCTATCAATTCTGATAGCTTTGTCGGTCGATAGGCTCGCGCAAGAACGCGATAAGTGCCCTCGTTGATGACATGGTTCATGACAGTGGCACGGGGATCAATGGAACGCTTTTCTCTTTCCGGGCAGTAAACTCGTCCAAAGCGTTCTGGGAATTTGCGGGTGGAGGTCTGGTCTGCGACCCGATACGAAACTCGTTACGGCTGCTTCCTTCCGGACCTGACCGGGTTGGCGAGGGAACCG
>CAYPOV010000269.1:0-6510 GCA_964412385.1 uncultured Geminicoccaceae bacterium | reverse complement strand
GTGGCGAAGGCGGCTTCATCCTGTACCTGGGCGGCGACCATCAGCTTCGTCTTCCGGATCGGCTCGGGCTCAGCGGGTCCTTCTGTTTGCGGCTGCCGCGCTAGCATGGGTTCGAGGCTCGCGAGGTGCTCCTCGTCTATGATATCGCCGAGTTCGCCGGGATCGGCGAAATCGACCAGGGTCGCGAAATACGTCGCCGAAGTGATCCGCTGATCGCCCTGTTTCGCCATATAGGCAAGGGACGCCGCCAGCAGCGTGCCGCCCAGGCAATAGCCGACGGCATTGAGTGCCGGCACATCTGTTTCCTTGAGCACGACGTCAACGGCCTCCAGCACGCCGAGCTCCATATAGTCTTCGAAAGTCTTGGCCGCGAGAGCCTCGTCGGGATTGACCCATGAAACGACAAAGACCGTGTAGCCCTGGTCGACTGCAAACTTGATGAAGCTATTCTCGGGGCGCAGATCGAGAATGTAAAACTTGTTGATCCAAGGCGGAATGATGAGAAGCGGCCGCTCTTTGACGGTTTCCGTTTGCGGTTCGTATTGCAGAAGCTGCATCAGCTCATTCTGATAGACCACCTTGCCCGCGGTCGTGGCGATATTACAGCCGACTTCGAAGGCGTCGTGGTCGGTCATCTTGATCGCCAGACGGCCTTTGCCACGCTCGAGGTCTTCGAGCATGTTGGCGAGGCCGCGCACCAGGTTCTCGCCGCGGGAATCCACGGTGGCGCGCAGCACTTCGGGATTCGTCATGACGAAGTTGGTGGGGGCGAGAGCATCGACGAACTGGCGCGTGTAGAACTCGACTTTCTGTTGGCTCTTGGGATCGAGCCCCCGATCCTCGCTCACCAGATCCAGCATATAACGCGATGACAAAAGATAGGACTGCTTGACGAAGTCGAAGAGCGCATTGTCTTGCCAGGCAGGATCGCGGAACCGCCGGTCGGCGCGGTCAGGGGTCACCACGGGATCGCTCGTCTGCCCCAACATGCGCTGAGTGGTCGATTGCCAGAGGCGCACATAGTCCTGCCAGAGATCGAACTGCGCTTTCATCAATTCGGCGGGATTGGTCATCATGCGGGTCGTCAGCTCGAGAAAGGCATGGCCCAACGGCATAGGATCGATCTTCGCATGATGCTGCGGTGTACTCTGGCGCTCGACGAAATCCTCGACGAGGGAGCGGCTGCGATCGGCGATCTCCGAGAGGATTTCGCCAAGCTCTTCGGTCTCGCTCTCGGTTGGCTGCTTGTCGACTTTCGTCATTTGCCTTCCAAAATAGAACTCGCTGCAACGGTCCGATCCGCTCGCGTACCTGTCGCTCACGGCCCG
Source organism: uncultured Geminicoccaceae bacterium (assembly GCA_964412385.1). GTDB lineage: Bacteria > Pseudomonadota > Alphaproteobacteria > Geminicoccales > Geminicoccaceae > JBGSYN01. Next base: position 5,182 of record CAYPOV010000269.1, on the reverse strand, counting down.
GCCTGGAAATCAGAGCTATATAGGCTAGAGCGCTCTAAGGCCAAGCTTGGCTTGGAGCTCGCGAAGCTCTCCTTGACGAAACGCCCTTCCTAAGACAAAGCCATGAAGCCGCATCATGCCGCTCTTGGACCAAGGAACGATGAGAGAACCGCAATTTCACCGCATCCGACGCCTGCCGCCCTACGTCTTCAGCGAGGTCAACGCGATGAAGGCATCGGCACGGGCCGCAGGACGTGACATCATCGATCTCGGCATGGGCAATCCCGATGCACCGACGCCGCCTCATATTGTCGAAAAGATGATCGAAACGGTGCGCGACGGCCGCACCCATCGCTATTCCACCTCGCGCGGCATTCCCGGCCTGAGGCGCGCGCTTGCGGGATATTATGACAGGCGCTTCGGTGTCGGCCTCGATCCCGAGGGCCAGGTCTGCGTCACGCTCGGCTCCAAGGAGGGCCTCGCCAATCTCGCCCAGGCGATCACCGCCCCTGGCGACACCATCCTCACCCCCAATCCGAGCTATCCGATCCACCCTTACGGCTTCATCATCGCAGGCGCAGCCATCCGCCATGTGCCGATGGGCCCGGATATCGATCTCATCCGCGAGCTGGCCCGTGCCGCCGAACACTCGGTGCCGCCGCCAACGGCGCTTGTCTTGAACTTTCCCTCCAACCCGACGGCGCTTGTCGCCGACCGGCATTTCTACAAAGAAGTTGTCGCCTTCGCCAAAGCACGGGAACTCTTCATCCTCTCCGACATCGCCTATGCCGAAATCTATTTCGGCGCGCCGCCGCCCTCGATTCTCGAGATCGAAGGCGGCTTTGATGTTGCGGTTGAGTTCTCTTCGCTCTCCAAGACCTATTCCATGCCGGGCTGGCGCATCGGGTTTGCCGCGGGCAATACCAGGCTGGTCGGTGCTCTGGCGCGGATCAAATCTTATCTCGACTATGGTGCCTTCACGCCCATCCAGGTGGCGGCCGTGGCAGCCCTTAACGGCCCGCAAGACTGTGTCGACGAGGCCCGTCAGCGTTACCGCGAGCGCCGCGATGTTCTGGTGGAAGGGCTCAATAATGCGGGCTGGCCGATCCCTTCGCCTGAAGCAACCATGTTCTGCTGGGCTCCGATCCCCACTGTCTTTCGCGAGATGGGCTCGCTGGCCTTCTCGAAGCTGCTGCTTGAAGAAGCCGATGTCGCTGTCTCCCCCGGTGTCGGTTTCGGCGAATATGGCGAGGGCTATGTTCGCATGGCACTGGTCGAAAACAAGCATCGCCTCCGCCAGGCCGTGCGAAATATCAAAGGCTTTCTCACCCGCCACGGCGTCAATTCCGGTGAGGCCAAACGCGTGCGGGCCGTGGCATGAGCAAAGACGCGCTTCGCATCGGGATTGCCGGCCTCGGCACGGTCGGCTGCGGCACCTTCTCCTTGCTCCGGGACAACCGCGATCTCGTCACCGCACGCGCCGGCCGCAGCATCACCGTCGCCGCTGTCTCGGCGCGCGATAAGGCCAAAAGCCGCGGTCTCAATCTCGATGACGTGCGCTGGGTCGATCATCCAGTTGCCATGGCAGCAGACCCCGAGATCGACCTCGTCTGTGAGCTGATCGGCGGAGAAGGCGGTGTCGCTCTCGAGCTCACGCGCGCAGCTCTCAAGGCCGGCAAAGCCGTCGTCACCGCCAATAAGGCGCTACTCGCCCATCACGGCAGCGAACTCGCGAGCCTCGCCGAACAGAATGGCACCACGCTTGGCTACGAAGCCGCTGTCGCAGGCGGCATCCCGATCGTCAAATCCTTGCGCGAAGGGCTCGCCGGCAACCGCATCAACCGGATCGCCGGCATTCTCAACGGTACCTGCAATTACATCCTCACCACGATGCGCGAGACCGGGCGCAGCTTTGCCGATGTGTTGGGCGAGGCACAGCAGCTCGGCTATGCCGAGGCCGATCCGAGCTTCGATGTCGACGGCATCGATGCCGCCCACAAGTTGGCACTCCTCGCGGCACTGGGCTTCGGCTCGAAGCCGCGCTTCGACGCCATCCATATCGAGGGCATCCGCAACATCACGCCCGTAGACTTCGCCTATGCCGAGGAATTCGGCTACCGCATCAAGCTCATCGCCACGGCACGCCTTACCGAGAACGGCCTCGAGCAGCGTGTCCACCCGGCAATGATCCATAAACAAGCGCCCTTGGGCCAAGTCGAAGGTGTCTTCAATGCTGTCGTCACCGAAGGCGATCAGGTCGGCACCACTATGCATGAAGGCCGTGGGGCCGGTGCCGGGCCCACGGCCTCGGCAGTTGTCGCCGACATCATGGATCTCGCCCGCGGCCTCGCCATCCCCGTCTTCGGCGTTCCCGCAGCATCGCTCGACGATTGGCCGATCGCCCCGCTGACGCGCCATCGCGGCAGCTATTATTGCCGCCTTTTGGTGCTCGACCGCCCAGGCGTGCTCGCCGACATCGCCGCCATCTTCCGCGATCTCGACGTCTCGATCGAGGGCCTCATCCAAAGGGCACGGAACCCTGATCAGCCCGTGCCGATCGTCTTGACAACTCATGACACCGAGGAAGCCGGGATGCAGGCGGCCTTGCAGCAGATCGAAACCCTCGATGCCGTCACCGAGACGCCTTGCATGATACGCATTGAGGCCTTTTCAGCCTAATCTTGCCGCCACAAAGTGAGGGAACAGCCAGGCACTTCGTCAATTGATCAATCGCGGCTTGGCACAAATGGAGGGAAGCTCGATGAGCGACATAACCGAGATGACGGAATACCAAAGTAGCGACCGCAATCTGGCGCTCGACAGCGTACGCGTGACGGAATCGGCGGCGCTGGCAGCCTCTCGCCTGATGGGACGCGGCGACGAGAAGGCTGCCGACCAGGCGGCCGTCGATGCCATGCGGCAGGCGCTCAATGTTCTCGATATCGATGGCGAGGTGGTCATCGGTGAAGGCGAACGCGACGAAGCGCCGATGCTCTATATCGGCGAGAAGGTCGGCACCGGCCGCGGGCCTGCTATGGATATCGCGCTCGATCCGCTCGAAGGCACCACCATCACCGCCAAAGGTGGTGCCAATGCCATTGCCTGCTTGGCCCTCGCTCCGCATGGGCAGTTTCTCAACGCACCCGACACCTACATGAACAAAATCGCCGTCGGCGGGGGCTTGCCCGATGGTGTCATCCGTCTCGAAGACGCACCCAAGGACAATCTCAACCGGCTCGCCGAAGCCAAGAATCTCTCGATCGAAGATCTCGTCGTGCTGATTCTCGACCGCCCGCGCCATGAGCAGCTCATCAGCGATGTCCGCGCCACCGGTGCCCGTATCCGCCTGATCAGCGATGGTGATGTCGCCGGTGTGATCGCAACCTCGCGCCCCAATACCGGCATCGACATCTATATGGGCATCGGCGGGGCACCCGAGGGTGTGCTCGCGGCGGCCGCACTTCGCTGCATTGGCGGCCAATTCGAAGGGAAGCTCCATTTCCGCAATGATGACGAACGCAAGCGTGCCACGCGCATGGGTGTCGACGACCTCGAGAAAATCTACACGCTCGAGGAACTCGCCTCAGGCGATGTCACCTTCACCGCAACCGGTGTCACCGACGGCACCATGCTCAAGGGTGTGCGCAGAATGGGCCAACGGGTCATGACCGAATCAATCGTGATGCGCTCCAAGAGCGGCACCGTCCGCCTGATCGAGGCTGAACACAATCTGCCACGCAAAGCGGAACTTCTACCGCATTTTAGCTAACTGCCAGATATAAATACCTGTCTACAGCCCATTATGCGAAACAATTCTTGACATACGGAGATATTGGCAGTAAGTTCCGCTCAATACTGCACTTCACTTCCATTCTCTGATCTCTCGGTTGGCCGTTCCCTTCCGGCCAACCGAGATTTTTTCGATCATTGGCAGAAATTTACGGTGGTTTAAACCTACCAACGACCGGCGCACGCTACAGGTTCGGCATGAATGCCAAATTTAGATGCGGTCCAAGCTCTTGATTTAGCGTGAGGGAACGATAACAGCTTTTGACGCGACCCACTGACGCGAAATCCCCTCTTCGACCGTCTCGTATTTGCGGCCCCGTTTTCGAGGTCTCAAAAAGGTGCTGCGATCTCTATCCGACCGAGACACCTGATGCCGCACCCTTTTGTGAACCGCTCCCGTAGCCTTGATCTTTCCCGGGCGCCTTCCGACCGAAGCGCACAAATCCGCTGGGAGAATATCAATGCGTTTGTCTACGCGGCGGGCGGGGTCGTTTTCATTGCCGGAAGCATCCTCTTTTTTCCGGCACTTGAAGACTATGCTGATATCAGTGCCTGGACCTTTTTCTAGGGCTCGATCCTCTATTTGATCGTCACGGGGCATGATTTGGCCGAAGTCTTCCGTCATCTCTCCCTGGGCGAGCCGAAGACCAAGGGCAGAATCGCCGAGTTTGTGGATGCACTCTCTTATGTTGGCGGCACTGTCCTCTTCACGATCGGCAGTATTTTCTCTCTCTGGTGGGTCGGACTGATCATCCCGGGTGCGTGGTGCTTTGTCATCGGCAGCCTGCTTTTTGTGGTCGGGGCCTGTATCAATGTTCTACAAATCGTCAATGCCAGAACATTGATCCTTCTGCAGCTCATGAACTTGACCGCCATCACTTTTGTCGTGGGCTCGGTTCTCTTTGCTGTGGCGTCTGTCCCTTATCTTTGGACTTTCGATAGTACGGACGACACGCGAACATTCGATGGCTTCCTTGCCGCGCAATACCTAGTCAGCAGTATTCTATTCTTGATGGGAGGTCTCTTCAATTACTGGCGCTCACGCTTCTTCATCCGTGCAGTCGAAGATGAACAAGCCGCCTAGATTGCCTCGCCGCGAGCATCGCGCAGCATCTTGTTGGACGTTTGCTCAACGAATCCAACAAGAATCTATGAGGCATCCCTTCGTCCCTGAAAGAGCTATCATAGGCCATTTATAGCTTTTCTTACCTATTATCGCTTTATTTTCCTTTAATCTCGCATTAAATCATGATAATCTCCTTGAAATTGTTAATCATATCGGAGTTGAAACGATGGTTGCGGATCGGAGCGATGCGGAGACCGAAGCACCAAATGACGATGGATCGGCGTCGCATGTGTTGATGAACCGGCGGTTGGTGATGAGCGAGGATGAGCGGGCTCATGCCGATGATTT
>CAYPOV010000268.1:0-6541 GCA_964412385.1 uncultured Geminicoccaceae bacterium | reverse complement strand
GATAGCAATTCTTCAGGGATACTAAAAAACGACTTTTTAATTTCTTTCTTTTGGGGGGGGGTGCGCGCTCCCCCCCCCCCGAATTTTTTGCGCGGATTGAACGATTCTCCGTCAGTCGTTGGCCTCCACCGTCCAAATCTCGCTGGTCTTGTGGATCAGTTCCGGGCCGTCGTGGCTTCGGGAGCTGCGGGCGGAATCGGGCACGCGCCAGCCGGTCATGAGATCGGCCGGGTAGGGGCGGAGGAGGTCGTGGTTGACGGGGCCGTCTTCGAGCCAGGCGGCTGCGTTGTCGGGGCTGAAGAGGACGGGCATGCGGTCGTGGATCTGGATGATCGGTGAGGCTTCGGTGGTGATGATGGTGTAGGTGGTGATCACTTCGCCGGTCGAGGGGTGGGTGACTTCGTTGAAAAGGCCTGCCATCAGAAACGGCGTTTCGTCCTTGAGGCAATAGTAGGACCAGGGGACCGTGCCTTTGGCGCGGGCGGGTTTTTCGGGCTCATAAAACCCGTCGGCGGGAACCAGGCAGCGCTGCGCGTTGGCCACCAGCTTCCAGGGATAGGTCTTGGTGAGACCGTCGGCACGGGCATTGGTTCTGGGGTAAGGCGGCGGGTTTTTTTCGTTGGCCAATTTGAAGTCCCAAAGCGCCATCTCGACCTGCACGCCGCCTTCGGCCGGGCGTAAGATTGGCGCCCGCGATCGCGGCCGGTACGAAAACTTCGGCGGAAACTCCGGCAGATCGCCGATCAAGGGAAGCTGCATCGCCTCGGCAATATCGCGGATTGCCTCGCTCCGATGCCTCAAGGAATACGCATTGCACATGTCTGGACCCGCCCGCCGCTCCGCTACGATCGCCTGATCTCTCCTAACCCGCCCGGCTGCATTTGCCAAACTCGGCAAACGCCCGAATGTCTCCGCTCTGATCCTCGAGTTAGGAACCGCCGCCCAACACCTCCCAGGGGTCTGGGGAGATGGCATCTCCCCAGAAAAACCTTTTCTTTACTACAGCCAAGCGTTTCATCGCCCTTGGGCAATGCTGGCTCGCAACTATTTTGGAATTAGAAGTGTTCTTAAGAAAAAATGGAAACTATCTAAGGTGAGGGACACAAGTGCCCGCGCAGATTGACGGGAGATTGGACGGCCTTTACGTCATGGCGCAATCGTGTTCAAACCAAAGGAGAGTTGGGATGATGAGAGGATTTCCTCTGGCTACGGTGACGGCGGCGTTTTTGGCGACGTCATCGCTCGCGAGCGCGCAAGAGCTCAATCTCTATAGCTCACGGCACTATGATACCGATGAAGCACTCTATACCGATTTCGAGGAACAGACCGGCATCACCATCAACCGCATTGAAGGGGATGGCGACGAGCTGATCGAGCGGATCAAGGCGGAGGGCGAGGACAGCCCGGCCGATGTGCTAATCACGGTGGATGCGGGACGCATTTGGCGGGCCGATCAGGAGGGCTTGCTGGAGCCCGTCGAGTCCGAGCTGTTGAACGAGAAGATCCCGGCAGCGTTTCGGGATCCCGAGGGCAACTGGTACGGATTTTCGAAGCGCGCGCGTCTCATCTACTACAACAAGGATCAGGTCGATCCGGCGCTGGTGCAAACCTATGAGGACCTAGCCGGCGACGATCTCGAGGGCATGGTGTGCATTCGCTCGAGTTCCAACATCTACAATCTTTCCTTGATGGCGGGATTGATCGAGCATCATGGCGAGGCTGCCGCCGAGGATTGGGCCAAGGGTGTCGTTGCGAACTTCGCGCGCGAGCCCGAAGGCAATGACACAGCGCAGATCAAGGCCGTTGCTGCCGGCGAGTGCGGCGTTGCCGTCGCCAATCACTACTACTTTGTGAGGCTGTTGGCGTCCAACGATGCGGCCGATCAGGAAGTGGTCGAGAAGGTTGGCTATGTCTTTCCGAACCAGGAAGATCGCGGCACGCACGTGAATATTTCCGGGGCCGGTGTCGTCAAGGGTGCACCGAACCATGACGCCGCTGTGCAATTCCTCGAATATCTGGCGAGCGATCAGGCGCAGAAGTATTTTGCCGCCGGCAATAACGAGTTCCCGATCGTCGCAGGCGTGGTCGCCGAAAACGAGCCGCTCGAATCCCTGGGTGAGTTCAAGGAAGACTCGCTCAATGTGGAGGTTCTCGGTAACAACCAACCCGCAGCCCAGATCATCTACGACAAGGCAGGCTGGCGTTAAGTTCTTCGCTTAGAAAGGGCTGATGTGCCGGAAAGGCATGTCAGCCCTCGGCCAGGAGCTTGTCGACGGCAAGATCGGCTGCGGCCATGGTTGGGGCATTGGTGTTGGCGCGGGGGACCGATGGCATCAGCGAGGCATCGAACACCCTGAGCCCGTCAATGCCCTTCACCTTGCAGTCCGGGGTGAGCACCGCCATGGGATCGTCGGCGCGGCCGATGCGGGCGGTACCGCAAGGATGCCAGTTGGTCTTGACTGTCTTCTTGCAGTATGCGGCGAGATCCTCGTCCGAGATAACATCGCTGCCGGGCATCAGTTCTTTGTCGATGGTCTCGGCAAGCGGGTGCACCTTGAGGCCCTCGCGGGCGTAGCGCACCGCTGCCATTTGGATGCGCATATCTTCCTCGTCATCGAGATAGTTGGGATTGACGGCGGGCATGGCGAAGGGATCAGCCGAGCGTAGGCGCACGGTGCCGCGGGAATTGGGTTTGGTGAGGCAGCTCGTGAAGGTGACACCATGGGTGGGCTCGAAGCCCAGGACCTCCTTGTCGCCATAGATCGAGGGTACGCAGTAGAGCTTGATGGTGGGCTTGGCGGCAGGGTCTTCGGGGTTGATGAAGGCGCAGGCTTCGACGCCTGTGCTCGAGACCGGCCCGCCCCGGGTGATCATGTAGTTGAGGCCGTTCTTGATCATTCGCCAGCCGGTGTCCTCGCCAAAATAGCCATAATTGCGCTTGGTGGTGGCGATCAGCGGTACCTCGTGGTGGTCATGAAGATTGCTGCCGACACCTGGCGCGTCGATGAGGACATCGATCCCATGTTCGCGCAGATGCGCAGCCGGGCCGATACCGGCCAGCATCAAGAGCTGCGGCGTGATGAAGGCGCCCGCGGTCAGAATAACCTCTTGCCGGGCGCGTGCTCGATAGACCTCACCCATATAGCGGTACTCGACACCCACGGCACGATGGTTCTCGACGAGGATCTTGGCGACTTTGGCCTGGGTCTTGAGATCGAGTTTTTGGTTGGATCGGATGGGGTCCAGAAAGGCGCGGACGGCACTGCAACGCTCCCGCGGAAAAGTGGTATGCTGCATCAGTCCGACACCGAATTGATCCCCGGCATTGAAATCGTCGGTCAGCGGAACGCCGCGCGCCTGCATGGTTTTCAGGTAAACAAAAGTCATCTCGGAAAGATAAACGGGATCGGAGACTTTGAGAGGGCCATCAATGCCATGCGCATCATTGTTGAGCCGCTGATTGCCTTCTTGCCGCTTGAAGTGGGCGAGCATGTCCTGCCAGCTCCAGCCGGCGCCGCCCGTGACCTCGTCCCACTCGTCATAGTCTTCAGGAATGCCGCGCATATAGACCATGCCATTGATGGAACTACCGCCGCCCAGGACATTACCCTGCAAGATCGCCACGGTGCGGCCATCGAGTTTGGGTTGCGGGATTGACTCATGCTCCAGGAGGTACGGGCTTCCTTTGAGGAACTTCAAGAAGCCTGCAGGCATGCGCATTAGCGGATGATCATCGGTCTTGCCCTGCTCGAGCATCAACAATCGGGCGTTGCGCTCGCCAACCAATCGCCCCGCCGTCACGCATCCCGAGGCACCGCCGCCGACAATGATATAGTCGTAAGTTCCGCTCTCGATTGCATCAGCCATTCCATCTCTCCCTCATGCCTATCGCCTCATTGCCTTGACGCTGTTTGCTGGCTTAATCCTCCGCAGACCGCGCGGACTTGTCCCTTCATCAGCCCGCCTCGACGGCCGTCCGATCGTCCGCCCGGTACCCAAGAACAATGATGGGAAAGAGCGCTAGGACGATGACGACTTGGAGAACAAACACGATCAAATAGGGTGTTGTCTCGGAATGTGTGAAGAGTTCTGCGGCACTAAAGATTGTATGGAGCAGGACGAGACCGATCTCGCTGCCAATCAGCAGAGAACCGACCAGAAGGATCGAGGCGCCTCCCATGCTTTCATTCTGCATGCTCTGATAGGCAAGCGACAAAAGTGCGGGAATGGCAATGCCATAGCCGAAACCCGAGAGACACCGTGTCACAAAGATCAAGAACTCGGAGGCATTGAAGGGATAGAGGCAGTAGGATACGAGGCCGAGTGAAAGGATGGCCAGCCCCATAACCAGCACACGTTTCGCCGTCAGGAGATGCAAGAGAGACCCGGCGACGATGGTGCCGAGCACGGCTGCGATATTACCCAAGACGGTACGCTCGCCGATCGCCATTCGCGGCAAGGCGTGATCTTCACCGAGAAACAGGATCTCGAATTCCTGGGTCGTCGACATTTCGATGATGACGCAGATCAGAACGGCCACAGCGAACGTGTGTGATCGCAGCAGATGCACGGGAATGATCGGGTTGGCTTCGCGTGTCATCGCCCGTACGGCAATGACGCTGAGCGCCAATGTGGCGGTGAAAAGTAGAAAAGGCGCGAGCTTGAAGAAACCTTCAAGGGCCGTCCACGCGCTCCAGATCTCGAAGATCAAAATCGCAAGGCATGTAAAGAACAAACCTCGGTAATCATAGTGCGGGGCACTGTCGATCTTCTTTGGCTGCTCGATATGAATAAAAATCTGCGAGACGAACAACGCCCCTGAAAGCGCCAAGAAAATCATGAAGCTGGCCGACCAAATGGAATCGTTTGTCGCAAGCGTGCTCGCGGCCGCACCGAAACAAAGCCCAAGCGGCGAGGCGGCGGTCCAGACGCCGTTGAGACGCTGCTTCTGCTTTTCTGTCGTCGCATCACCGACAATGGCTTTCATGGCGGTGACCAGAATGCCGGTGGTACAGCCCGCGACCAGGACCAGCGGGGCCATAAAGAGGAGCCGCAGGATCGACTGGTTTGGAAGAAAATAGTCTCCCGCGATCATCAAGCCGACGACGCCCGTCGTGAGGCCGGTGGCAATCGTAACGGAATGATTAATCCCCGCGATGTCGAATAGGGGCCGCGAGAACAAGGTCGCCATCAGTGTCCCGAGAATGGCAAGCCCGATCAAGACCGCCATGTCCGATACCGGGTAGCCCAACCAGGCGGCAACATCCTGCTGGAGCAGCAAGAGCAATGTCAGGAACATCGAGCGGAGGCTCGTGTTCAAGAGAACAAGGGCCATCATCATCGGCTTGTTGTCCGCACCCGCCGAATCGTGACCGATTGGCGCCTGGCGCGCTTATGGGGCGTTTTCGAGTTCGTTCTTGATGATTTCGGCGACGCGCAAGCTGTTGGCGGCAACGGTAAGGGTTGGCGCATTGACGGGTGCTGTGATGTGGGCGCTGGTGCCGACAATGAAGAGATTATTGTGGTCGTGAGAGCGTAGCTCGGGCGTGACCACCGAGGACTTGGGATCATTTCCCATTCGTGCGGTACCGCAAATGATGGCGGACGATAAATAGGGATCATCGGTGGTAACGTCAGTGGCTTCGAGCGCCTTCATGATTTTTTTGTTCCAATCAGTGGCGCTAGCCAATCCGCGCTTGGTGTAGTCGTCAACCTTAAAGAAGATTTTGGGCTTCGGCACACCTGCGGAATCGCGCTGATCGAAATCGACCTCGACCCGATTATTGGCATCGGGCAGTGTTTCGGCTGAACTGTTGAGACGCAAATGCCTCGCCATTTGGTGCCGCAACTTGGCGACGAGATTATGACCGCGTTGCCCTCCTTTGATCAGGTCTTTGGCGACATTGACGGCACCGACATTGCCACTCCACCCGTCATTCATAAGCGAGGTGCCGACTGCGGCTTCGGTCTTGCGGAAATCGCCATCCCTGAATTGAATAATGCCCGAGGTCTGTTGAGGGCCGCGATAGGGATAGACGGGATCCTTGGTAATCCCTTTGGTGTCCTGGTTCCATTGAGAGAGCAAATAGCGGCCGACAACGCCGCTCGAATTGGCAACGCCGTTCGGTGTGCGCTCGCTCTGTGAAATCAGGAGCAGCCGCGGATTTTCGATGGCGTGGCAGGCGACGATGTAATAACGGCCATGGGCGCTGCCCTCGCTGCCATCCGGACGGCGAAAACGGACGCCCGCGACTGCCCTTTGCTCGTCGACATCGATGAAATTGACCAGCGCTTTTTCGACAATGCGCACGCCGAGGGTTTCGGCCTTGAGGGTGTGGACCGAGCCGTCATACTTGGCGAGGATCGGGCAGATCGGAACGCAGGTGTTGTTGCCGCAGCAAGGCGGCCTGCCATCATAGTAGATCGAGTTGCGTGCATGGCTGAACGGCCGGAGATCGAGTCCTAGAGAATTGGCTGCAGGCGTGACTGCCTTATCCATATAGGTCGCCGGCACCGGAGGAAGGGGAAAGGGTGCCGTACG
>CAYPOV010000267.1:0-6544 GCA_964412385.1 uncultured Geminicoccaceae bacterium | reverse complement strand
AGACGGTCCAGCGGCCGGGCTTGTGTTCCTTGATAAAACCCGCCTCGTAGGGATTACGTCCTTTGATTCGCCTGCCATCGACCTCCTCTAATTCATGGCCTTCAGGATCGAAAACATAGAGCCAAACCGGCTGCTTTTTGGGAAAGTGAATGACGACACTTGCCGTTTCCACTCCTTCCTCAACCCAAAACGAGGTCGAGTTGAAACGACCGGTTTGTGGCAGAAGATCCGAAAGATTCTCGACTTCGGCCGCCTTGAGCAGATCCTTGAATAGCGGTTTCTTGTCGGCGTTTGACCACTCGATCATTTGCGCGTCGAACTTAGTCTTTGACGAAAGCTCGTTGAGGGGCAATTCGACACTCGCCACTCTTTCTCCTCTTAGTTCTTGCCTAAGTTGGGACAATTGAATACCGACCGCCCCCGCTTGATTGGCACCGGTCTGGTCCAGGGCATCGGCGATGGACTTGCCGGAGGTTCGATCAGCTAGACCTTCGAGCACGCCCTGGTCGATGTTGCCAGATTGAATGATTTCGCCCTCCTCATTCGTGACGGGAGCAGTACCCAAACCCAGTGTGAATATTTGGATGCCGTTTTCTTGACAGATATCAACGGCGTCCAAGGCGAGTGAGGAGGGTGGCGGTGTATTGTGCACACCGTCGGTCATCAAAAGAATGTATTGCGCGTAAGCCGGACCTCGATCCTGCGCCTCTTCGACGAGCATTTGTGCTGCCGTCAAAAGAGCGTCCTTAATATTGGTCGCTCCCTCAGGAGCTAGATCCAACACCTCGTCTTTGACGCCATCAATATCACTGATATCGTCGACTTTCTGGAGCGGTAGTGCTTCGACGATCCCATGATTGAACCAGACAATCCCCATATAGTCGTCTTCGAGTGCTGCGAAGTCGATCCAATATTCGAGCCCGCCGCGAGCGCCTTCGATCTTATCATCCTCCGCCATCGAGCCGGAACGGTCGAGCACTAGGACAAAGCGATGCTCCTTGGCGAGCTTGGTAACCGAAACGGCCGGTGCATCGCCGGTACCGGGATCGCCTTGTGTTGCTGCCTGGAAACCACCTTCCCACAACGTGTTCATGGCGTCCTCGATCGTCTCGAGACATGACTCGCCTGGATGGTAGTTGCTCTGAGCTGTGTCCTGATTATGGTCGTGATTGGCACTGCCGCAGAATTCGGTGCGGCCGAGTTCGGCGCCTCTTGCTCCCATGATGCAGTTTGAATTTTGGATGTTGTCCGACGCGTCTTTGTAGTTACAAATTCCAAAGGGCCGGACACGGACGACCCTCTCCATTTCTCCTGGCGGAATTTCAGTTTCGCTCGGGGGGACATCGAAACCTGGAGGGTTGAGAGTCAGCACGATACTGCCGTCACCTGGGAAGTTTGCGCCAATGATGATACGGTCATGCCAGGTCCCGTCTTGAAAAATAAAAGCGCTCCCGCTCGAAACATCATAGTAGGGAGCAACATCGAGATTGATGCCATCGGCATTTGGATTTGCTGTATCAAACTCGGGAGACAAAAATAGGCTTTGATATTCGGGGCCTTCCTGGCCCACGGGTGGATTGGCGTCGTATGTCTCTTGGGCCTCCTGAAGCAAAGGCCCCGTCAGTGTTGGACCCGCATACTCATCACCCAAGCCCCAAGCATAGTGTCCGACTTCATGAATAAAAACAGACGCAAGCTCGTCTCGTTTGGCGAGATCGGAGCCTGGAATGCCCGTCGCGAATCCGTCGAAATCATAGACCTCCATCCAGGCTCCGTAGATGCCGAGGCCCTTTAATAGTGCCCGCCCCAGCACACCACCCCCGCTCACTTGACGACAAAATGAATCGGCGATGTTCCTGCCGAGCGCCTCATCGACCCAGTAGATATTGTCGATCCGAAGCTGACCATCGGTCGACTGATAGAAGCGCTGGCTAACATTCGCGAAGATTTCCTCGATCTCTGTTTCTTGCCCGGCCGCGTTGAAATCGAACGACACGTAGAGATCAAGTCCCGTGCCGATAAAGCGTCCCTTGCCCATTTTTTTCTCCGTCCTCGTCGGGGCCCCCCGAATAACGAGGAGACTAACAAACTGATGGCATTCTGTCGTGCTTTATCGACAACTGTCCTGGCGGCTGCCCATTGAAAACCCTCTTGAGATTTCTTGGGAATTCAGACGGAGTACATACGTCTGTGCATTGTGGCGAATTTACAGGGTCACAAGGGCATAGCTGGGGGCCAAGATGACCGAAGTCGCTTTTTAAGATGAAAGGCCATATCGTGATCGATTTTTCTGCAGTTCGGCGCCCATTGCTGGCCATTGGCCTAGATTCGTTTGATGCGTTTGAAGTCGATGCAAGACTAAAAGAAGGACAGTTACCGAATCTGGCACAGCTTCTCGGTGAACAATCCTATCAGCGACTGGAGCCAGACACTCCGGGTCTCGGCGGCATGGCATGGGTGAATTTTGTCAACAATGTGCCGACCAGTGACCATGGCTGGTACTTCATCAAGGTCTGGTCACCCGAGCATGGCCGCACCCTCGACGCCAATGGCTCATGGCTGCGCCAATCGGTGTTTTGGCAGCCGCTCGAACAGGCGGGTCTGCGTATCGGGCTTATCGATGTGCCCTATGCCAAGGACCCAGGTCCAAACTTCAAGGGTGCTTATCTCAATGGCTGGCAAAATCATGACGTCGAGCGATTGAGATCCCATCCGCGCTCGCTCGTGGCCGAGTTGGAAGAACGTTTCGGAAAGCCGGTTTTGAAACCCGAACGTTACGGCCCGCAATCGCCATCCGACCTCTTGGAGATGCGCCAGAACACTCTCTCTTCCATCGAGCAAGTCACGCGCCTGACCGAATGGCTTCTCAAGCGCGACCGCTATGACCTTTTTATTATGGTGTTCGGTGCGATTCATCGGGCAGGCCACTACCTTTGGGATCTGTCGCAGATCGACCGGGATGGGCTGAGCGCTGAAGAATGCCGCAAGCTCGAGAATGCCATGGATGATATTTATGCGGCTTGCGATGCTGCTCTTGGGCGGATCGTTGCCGCCGCACCCGACATGGATGTGATGGCGTTTGCGGTTCACGGCATGCGTGCCAATCCTGGCTGGAACGATGTCCTTCCGGAGCTCTTGGGTGGTCTGGATCGCTCGGCCGAGCAGGCACCGGAGCGCTCGCTTGTCCGAGACTATCTTCATAGCCTCAGGCGGTCGTCCTTCGCGCTCAAGGCATCGCGCAACCTGCCGCCCATCGTCAATCGCACGATCTCGCGTGTTTGGGCGGCAAAGGCGCATGATTGGTCGAAACCGCGGCACTTCATCGTTCCGAGCGAGGTCGTGGGCGCCATTCGGCTTAATGTCACGGGCCGCGAGCCTCAAGGAATTTTGTCGCGGGCCGACGCGGCAAGCTATGCCGAGGAGCTGGCCGCCAAGATCCGAGCGCTTCGCGATCTCGAGACCGGCGAGCCGATCGCCCAGGATGTATTCTTGACCGATAATTTGATCTCGGAAGAAGCGCCATTCCGACATGTCTTGCCCGATATCCTGGTCGACTGGGCCGATCACCAGCTGATCGACAGTCTTGGTGTCAAGACGCCGGGCGGTGCGGAACTGAGATGGCCCCGCGGCCGGCGCGTGACCTCGGGACGAAGCGGCGACCATCGCCACCATGGTTGGGTGCTTGGCGATGTACCGGTGCGGGGAAGGGGCAATGCCGCACCCGCCGTTCTCGATCTCTCGCGCACCATGCTAGCGCACGGTCAAATCGAGCCGGCTCAGACCGTGGCTTGATCGGTCGCCGATCCGGCGCGCCGGGGACGGCCCATCAAGAGGGTTACATCATCGCGTGTCAGGACCCCGAACAAAGCGAAGAGGCCCAAGAGGCAAGCACCGAGGGTCACTGCCTCGAGGATGAAGGCAAAGCCCTGGGTCTCGACAAGTGACGCTGCGATCAGCACGGGTGTGGTCAAACCGAGAATCTTGACAACATCCCGGAGATCGAACCAGGGGCCGACGATCCGCCAGGTCTGCCAACCGGCAACGACAGCGCCAGCACAACATCCGATCGTCGTGGCAATCGCAGAGCCCGTCGCGCCATAGAGGGGCAAAAGGATCAGCATGGCGCTAATGGCCGCAGCGACGCCGATGGCGCCGGACCAGACCGCCCAGCCGGCCCTCGACGCGCCGACCAGCGCGCAAGAGAGCACGACCATGAAGGTGAAACCAAGTCCCTGGCCCACCACCAGGATTGCCAGAAAGTTGGCACCCTCGGCATAGTCGTCGGAAAACACCAGGCGCATGATCTCTGCGGCTTCGACGATGATGCCGAGTGCCGCCGGCAGGAGAAGGATCATCATGGCACGTGAGACGGCGTGGACGATCGAGCGGGCTTCTTCGCGTGCACCTCGGCCAAGCGATGCCGCGACCATGGCAATCAGGATCTCAGCGACACCGATCGAGAGGATGGTCGGGATGCGGGAAATGCTCAAGCTTGCCGCAAAATACCCCTTCACATCGGCGGCAACGGCAACTCCTGCCATGCCGATCGCCCAAAGACCGATGCCGGCAAGGATTTGATTGGAGGCGCCGCGAACGGAAAGCGGGATCGCCAGATGAATGATTTTGCGCAAGGCAGTCCGATCCAAACGCGGGTCGATCCACCCGATGAGCGAGACGGCCACGACCACACTGACGATGGAGGCCGCGACATTGGCGATCAAAGCACCTTCGATGGTAGCACCGATCATGACCACTACCAGCACGGCAAGGATCTTGCTCACCGCATAAATCGATGTGACCAGCGCTGTCAGTTGGAATTGCTGGCGACCGTTGAGGATGGCGATGCCGATAAAGTAAAGCCCGAAGAACGGCAGATCGAGCGCCGCCAATCGATAGTACCAGCCGCCGCCGGGAGAACTCATGAGATCGGCGAGAAAAGGTGCTGAGAGCCAAAACAAGATGAACAGCAAAATGTAGATCGCGAGACTGGTGAGAGCGCCTGCCAGCTCGACCGCCGCCCGGCCCTCGTTCTGTTGAGCACTCAGCTTGATCAAGGCTTGCGGCACGCCCAATCGGCCCACTACCTCGGTCGTCAGCAGCAGCGAATAGATGATGCTGTAGGCGCCGAAAACGGCAGGCCCGAGCTCCCGTGCGAGAACAACGGCCGTGACGTAGCCCGCGAGCGTCACCAGGGCCTGAGCGGCGATCTGCATGGCCGCGGCACGCACGCGGTTAGGTTTTCGGATTGGCAAGGCTGATATCGGTGCTGGTCAAGCTATGGTGTCGATGCAACTCTAGAGCGGAAGGGTTAATCAGCCCTTAACGGTCACCTTGCGGGCGGGGTGAGGGACCGTCAAGCTGCGTCCACGTCAACGGATTGATCGCCCATGTCCGAGCCATTCCCCATTATCGATGCCCATCACCATTTTTGGGACCTGGAACGCAACTACCTTCCCTGGCTCAAGGACGAGCCGCCGATCCCGTTTCGCTATGGCGACTATTCGACCCTCAAACGCAACTATCTCAAGGCCGACTATGACCGCGACACCGAGGGATTTGCGATTGCGGGCTCGGTCTATGTCGAGGCCGAGTGGGACCCGAGCGACCCCCTGGGCGAAACCCGCTGGGTGCATGAAATCGCCCAAGACTGCGGCCTGCCGACGGCCATGGTGGGCCAAGCCTGGCTCGACCGCGAGGATGTCGAGGAGGTCCTGAGCGCTCAAGCCCGGTTTCCGCTGATGCGCAGCATCCGCCACAAGCCCAAAGCCGCCGCGAGGCCCGATCGTGTCGAGCCCGGAGCCCCAGGCTCGATGGGCGATCCTTCATGGCGCCGTGGCTTTGCCATGCTCGAGCCCTTGGGCTTGACCTTCGATCTCCAGACACCGTGGTGGCATATGGGCGAGGCGGCAGCGCTTGCCGAGGCTTTTCCGGCGACACAAATCATCATCAACCACACAGGTGTTCCGGGTGATCGGAGCGAAGAAGGTCTCGAAGGCTGGCAGAAGGCCATGGCATGTGTCGCAGAATGCCCCAATGTTGCGGTCAAGATTTCAGGCATCGGTGTGCCCGGAAAGGCATGGACGGCCGATGCCAACCGCCGCATCGTCTTGACCACGATCGAGCTTTTCGGCGTCGACCGCTGCATGTTCGCGAGCAATTTTCCGGTCGACCGTCTTTGCGGAAGCTTCAGGGAAATTTTCGACGGCTTCCTTGAGATTACCCGGGATTTCAGTGAAACCGACCGCCGCCACCTGTTCCACGACAACGCCAAGCACTATTATCGCTTAGTGCCCTGACCGCCCGTTTGACGTCACCCGGAGAGCTTGATGCAGTCCGACGATACCCGCACCAGCCTCGACATGCTCAAAGAGATCGTCGAGACCCCAGGCGATCTTATCGCGCGGCCGGAGGCAGGCCAGCCCTTCAAGATCGTCTCGGAGTTCGAGCCGGCGGGCGATCAGCCGCAAGCCATCAGCGAGCTTGTCGGCGGCTTGCACGAAGGCCTTTCGGATCAAGTGCTCTTGGGCGTGACGGGCTCGGGCAA
>CAYPOV010000266.1:0-6555 GCA_964412385.1 uncultured Geminicoccaceae bacterium | reverse complement strand
GAGGAGTATCACCTCGGCATCACGGCGGCGGCGCAAATGCAAGAGCGCCGCATTTACGAGGATAAACTGCCGGCGGCCCAAGCCTTCGTCCTGGCAAACGGACTAGATCGGGTGGTGATCGATCCGCCCAAGGCGCGTCTTGGGGTCATAGCCTCGGGCAAGTCCTACCTCGATCTGATCCAGGCCATGGCGGATCTTGGTATCGATGGGCGTTCAGCCCGAGAACTCGGCCTTCGTGTCTACAAGCCTGCGCTCACTTGGCCGCTCGAGCCATCGGCTCTCAAGCGTTTTGCCGGTGGGCTCGAGAGCATCCTCGTGATCGAAGACAAGCGGCCGCTGATCGAGGATCAGGTGCGCAGCATTCTTTACGGCATGAGGCAGGCACCGCATGTTCTTGGCAAGCGAGATCGGGGCGGGGGACTGCTCCTTCAGAGCTTTGGCTCCTTGACGACCAATGATGTGGCGCGGTCGCTTGGCCGCGAACTCCTAAGGCTTGGGCCCAATGATTGTGTGCAGCAACGGCTCGAGCGGCTCGATCGCTTGAGCGAACGCGCGGGTGCAGCGCCTTCGATGGCCCGCTTGCCTTACTTCTGCGCCGGCTGTCCGCACAGCACCTCGACGGTGGTTCCCGAGGGCTCGAATGCAGTTGCCGGTATCGGCTGTCATGTCATGGCCAAATGGATGGACCGCAACACCTATCGCTTCACCCAAATGGGAGGCGAAGGTGCATCATGGGTGGGCGAAGCGCCATTTTCGGCCCGCGAGCACATGTTTCAGAATGTAGGGGACGGGACGTTCTATCATTCAGGATCGCTCGTCGTTCGCCATGCTGTCGCCTCCGGTGTGTCGATGACTTTCAAGATCCTCTACAATGACGCAGTGGCGATGACCGGCGGCCAAAAAATGGAGATCGGCAATCTAACGGTCCCCCAGATCGCGGGATTGCTCGAAGCCGAAGGTGTGCGAAGGACGGTCGTTGTGACCGACGAGCCGGAAAAATACGCGAAGACCATGCATTGGCCCACCACCTGCTCGGTTCACCATCGGCGCGAATTCGATGAGGTTCAACGCCAGCTTCGGGAGACCCAGGGCGTCACGGCGCTGATCTACGATCAGACTTGTGCCGCGGAAAAGCGCCGGCGGCGCAAGCGTGGTGAATTTCCCGATCCCGATGAGCGCATCGCCATCAATGAGCGGGTTTGTGAGGGCTGCGGCGATTGCGGCGTGCAATCCAACTGCGTTGCGATCTTGCCCAAGGAGACGGAGTTCGGACGCAAGCGGCGCATCGATCAATCGGTTTGCAATAAGGATTTCTCGTGTTTGAAAGGCTTTTGCCCGAGTTTCGTCTCGATCAAAGGGGCAAAACTCAAAGCCTCAGCGAAACAGCAATGCGATTGGCCGCTTCCGCCAGAGCCGAACATTCCTGAACTGACCCGTGCATTTGGCATCCTGATTACCGGCATCGGCGGCACCGGTGTGATCACCATCGCCGCGATTTTAGGAATGGCGGCTCATCTCGAGCAAAAAGGCTGTGCAGGTCTCGACATGATCGGCATGGCGCAAAAAGGCGGCGCCGTTCTCTCCCATCTCAAGATCGCCCCCAAGCCTGAGGATGTGGGATCGGCACGTCTCGGTGCGGGCGGGGCCGATCTCGTTCTTGCCTGCGATCGCGTGGTCGCCGCACAGCCCGGATCGACCATGACCATGGAACCTGGCCGCACGTGCGCCGTGGTGAACCTCGAAGCCGTCATGACCGGGGACTTTACCCGTCAGCCCGACTTCGAGTTTCCCAATGCGCAACTCAAACGGATCTTCGACGACACCCTTGGTGCGGAGGCGTGGCAAGGTGTCGAGGCAAGCGAGCTTGCACGCCGTCTCGTCGGTGATGCGATTGGTGCCAACCTCTTCTTGGTGGGGTTCGCCTATCAAAAGGGATATCTTCCGTTGTCGAGCGACGCCGTCGAGCGGGCGATCGAACTCAATGGCGTGGCGGTCGCGATGAATCGCGAGGTCTTCCGCTGGGGCCGGCAGGCTGCCGTCGATCTAGGTGCTGTCATCAAGCGGGCAGGACTTGGTGACGACGGTGCTCCGGTCCTCGAGGACATGCCGCTCAGCGAGGTGATTGAAAGACGTGCTCGGGAATTGGAGGCTTATCAGAGCCGCCGCTATGCCGGACGGTACCGGACGTTTGTCGAGGATGTTCTGGCGAAAGAGCGCGCTGTCGATCTAGAATCAGACGCGATTACGCGCACTGTGGCGGATAATCTCTTCAAGCTGATGGCCTATAAGGACGAGTACGAAGTCGCTCGGCTCTACACGGATGGCGCGTTTCGAAAGCAAATCGCCACCGAGTTCGAGGATGGATATCGCCTGGAAGTTCATCTGGCGCCGCCGCTCTTCTCAAGGATCGACCCACGAACCGGACGGCCCAAGAAGTTTCGGTTCGGGCCATGGATGCTCAAGGTCCTGAGCTTTGTTCGGCATGGCAAGTTTCTGCGAGGAAGTGTGCTTGATCCCTTCGGTTGGTCCGAGGAACGACGCCTCGAGCGTGGGCTGATCAAGGCATACCGGAGCGATATCGAACGCTTGGTCAATAGACTTGATGCCGGCAATTACGAGGTGGCGCTGGCAATCGCCAAGCTTGCGCAAAAGATCCGAGGGTTCGGTCCGGTGAAGCGGCGATCCATCGACCTTGTGATGGAAGAGCGCGAACGCCTATGGGAGGAATTTGAAAACTCCGGACAACCCAATCGCGGGGAAGCGTTGCAGGCAGCGGAATAACGTTGGCGTTAACGAATTTTTTATTTTTTGGTCTTCAAAGGATAGGGGCACGTCAAGTGGGACAAGACCATTTGGCTTCGAAGTTTGGCCCAGGACCATGTATGCAGGTGATTCGTTTTTCACATTGACCACGTTCGGACAGCTCGGCCTTGTCGGCCTCTCGGGCGTGCTGGCAATTCTCTGTTTGGTTTGCGCCTATCGCCTGGCAGGCGTGATCACCTTTGGTGGCTGGTTTGTCAGGCTGATGCTTGGCCTTGTGGCGTCATGGCTTTTGTTTTGGTTTTTCGTCTGGTTGTCGCCCCAGATCTACTATGCCTATTACCAGTTCGTCTTTAGCGGTTTGCCGAACCAAAGCGTGATCAAAGCACCTCCGAGCCTCGGCGGTCTGCTCGATCTCTTATTGTTCGAGGCGCGATCATCGCTGGCCGATCATGCGCGGGGTGTTCTCGGTTGGGCTATTCTAGCCGTCTCTGTTTTCAGATTGGCCCACGACCGGGTGTCTTAAGGCTCTTGGGGCAGGTTAGGCCGCTTCGGCGATATTCTGACGTTTGGGCCGGAGCTCGAGCAGGATCACGCCATCGCCCATCAAGAGGCGGCGATCGACGATTTCCAACCCGGCATCAGCGATATGATGCTCAGTGCCCGCATTGTAGTGTGCCGCAAAAGCCCACTTGAGCCAGGGCTGGACGCAGCGCATCCACAGACGCGTACTCTTCTTGTTGGATAGGCGATAGTCGAGCAAGAGAATGCGTCCCTCCGGCGCGCAAACACGGCTCAGTTCCACCAGCGCCGGTTTCTGAAGTCCTTCGGGAAGGCAGAGTAGCACAAATGTCGCGACGACCGTGTCGAAGCTGCCTTCCTGGAAATTGAGCTCGAGCAGGTTCATCTCTTGAAGGTCAACCGCCACACCGAGTTTGGCCGCACGCTTTTGTGCACGTTGAAGCATCGAACGGCTGGCATCGATGCCTGTCACATCGGAATTTGTCGGATAGAACGGCATGTTGCAGCCCGTTCCGACGCCGACATCCAGGACACGGCCTTGCGCTCGGGCGAACAGCTCGGCGCGCAGCTTGCTCTTCCACGACCGCTCGTAAACAGCGTCCAAGAGATCGTAGAGCGGGGCAATACGGTTATAGGTATTGGCGACTTCTCGGACATTTCTGTCTTGGTTTTGAGGAAGTCTGGATTCTGCCAAGACTGACGTCATTTTTTTGAAATTCCCTCACACTTCAAATTCATTGAACACGCGGCCGGCGGATTGGCGCGTGAGAGCGTTGCCGGACGTTAGGCAAAAAGCGAAATGGTGACCAGTCCCGTGTGAAACCCCCAAAAAACCTGATTTCACGAGACGCCCTCGGATGATGCCCGGTTATCCTCGAATGTCGAGGCGCCGCCAGTTGTGGTCCGTTGCTTAAGTCTCTGGATTGCGACGGGCCCCAGAAGCTGTCGCAACGGTACCATAAGATAGTTGCCATCATAGCGGGCGTGATCGGCGCTGAATGCTGCCGGGAGCGCTGTCCAGGGTAGAGTGGGGTGGCGGTGATGAGTGCCGTGGAGGTTGCTGTTGAGAACGGCGAGACGCCAGGGCCAGGCCAGTCTCATGTTGTAACCCTGGTCCGAATTGCCGAGCTCCGCCGCATAGTGGGGTGCGTTATCCATAAATGAAACGAAAAACGCCCGTCCAACCAAAGCGAGCAAGAAAGCCGGCCACCAAGGGCCGTAAAGAACTAGTGCTCCGATATTCAAGGTAACGATCAGCAGACCTTCGATGCGGATGGCGTAGAGTGTTTGCGGGTTGAGGATAACCCGGACCGCCCGATCGGCCATGGTTTCAGCTTCAGGATGGCCTTCGTAGAAAGCGCGGCGCACCACGAGCTCGAGATAGCGCCTCGGCAGCCAAGCAAGGATCGCACTGAAGATTTCTGCAACATAGACGCCGAAGCACAGTCTCAAATAATAGACGGCACTGAAGCAAAAATAGTTATCTTTTGCCGGATCATAGATTTCCGGCCGTTCCGTCGCCTTGGCATTGAGGCTGTGGTGCGAAAGATGTCCGAACCGAACGACGTCGAAGGGGGCGCCGAAGAGAATGCTGATCACCCGGCCGACGCGATCGTTGCGTCGCCTGTCCGGAAGCAATTTGCCATGGATCGCCTCATGGACCATCGCCCAATGCGCCACTGTCGTAGTAATTATCGGGACGAGCAACAGGATCCAGGCATCGCTTAGTGGAATGAGATAGAGCGGAAGAACGAGATAGAGAGCTAGATTGGTAGCAACCAAGCCAAGCACAATCGCAAGGTTGAGTGACGGCTTAGATTGCGTTTCCGGAATTGTTTCCAAGGTCATGCTGAACTCCAGGTTGCCCAGCGAACACCACGAAAAGTCAGGGTTCATGCCTACAATATAGGCTCGATTTTTGTCCGGCGTAGCTGTGCTCGTTACCTTGCAGCGTCTAGCTGCGATGCAGTTTCAGTGCGGCAATCCGATCTCTCAATGAGGGCAACAACGTATCCTCGAACCACGGGGTCCGTTTGACCCACGCAAAATTGCGCGGTGAGGGATGGGGAAGCGGAAAATAGGGTTCGGGACAGTCGCTAAAAGTTTCAACAGTTTCCGTCAGCGATTTCCTGCTATGACTTCGAAGATAGTAATTCTGGGCGTAGGAGCCGATCAGTAAGACCAGCCGGATCTTCGGGAGTTCGTCGAGCAGGCGGCCATGCCAAAGGGGCGCGCATTCGGGACGCGGCGGTAAGTCGCCGGACTTGCCTTTTCCCGGGTAGCAAAAGCCCATGGGGATGATGGCGATCTTGGTCTCATCATAGAAGAGGTCGCGGTCGATTTCGAGCCATTGTCGAAGGCGGTCGCCGCTCGGATCATTCCAAGGAATTCCTGTCGCATGAACTTTGGTGCCGGGGGCCTGTCCGACCAGCAGCAGTCGCGCATCGGTACTCGCCCGGAGCGTCGGTTTTGGCCCGAGCGGGAGATGCGCCTCGCACGCCCTGCAAGCACGGACCTCGTCGAGAAGGACGTCGAGTAACTGGCGCTCGTGATTTTCGCTGACGGCCGACAAGGCTTTAGACGCTCAGGAGAGATGCTGCCTGATGCGCTCGGCCGCCTTCTGGATGGCCTCGATCGAGGCTGCATAGGAGAACCGCAAATAGCCCTCACCATACATGCCGAAACTGGTTCCACTGATGACGGCGACACCCAGCTCCTCGAGAAACGTATCCTGCAGCTCGCGCGCTTTGCGACCGGTCGCTTCAATATTGGGAAACGCATAGAAAGCGCCGCCCGGATTGACGCAGCTGAAACCGGGAAGGCTATTGAGTTCCTCGACAACGACGTGGCGGCGTTCATCGAAGGCCTCGACCATGCGGTCGACGGCGTCCTGCGGTCCCTTGAGCGCTTCGATCCCTGCCCACTGCGACGCAGCATTGACACAGGAATTGACGTTGATGGCAAGGCGTGTCGCCTTTGCCGCCAGATCACCGGGCCACACACCCCAGCCCATGCGCCAGCCGGTCATCGCATAAGTCTTCGACCAGCCATCCAACAAGATCAGACGATCGCGGATTTCTTCATAATGGGTGAGGCTCGCATGCGGCACGCCATCATAGCACATGCGCGCATAGATCTCGTCCGACATGACGACGACATGGGGATAGCGCTCGAGGCCCGCGACGAACTTGTCGAGTTCACTTTTCGGAACAACACCGCCCGTTGGATTGGCGGGACTATTGACGATGATCAGCCGGGTTTGTGGCGTGATTT
>CAYPOV010000265.1:0-6634 GCA_964412385.1 uncultured Geminicoccaceae bacterium | reverse complement strand
TCGACAATGGTGGTCCAGCTATTGACGAGGAACTGGAAGGAGTTTTCGACGCGGGCGAAGGCGCGGATGATTTGCTGCATGACGCCCAAAGTGATGGCACCGGATGCGATGGTGGGGCCCAATGCTATGTAGGGGACGAGGATGCTCGCTTGAAGATAGGAAAAACGCGCGACATCGAAATACATATAATGGAAGAAAAGCCTAAAGTAATTGATGCGGACATTGTTATAAAGGTGGCGGATCGTGGGCGGAGCGGCGCGATCCTCATGATCTTCCCCGAAAACAAGTTCTTTTCGATAAGCCGCCTCAACTTTTTGATTATTGAATTCGAGACCCGGCAGTTTGAAGCCGACGGCTGCGAGCACCACCGTGCCGACGAGCGCTGAAATGATCGCCACATAAACCAAAGCACGGTCAACCTCGCCGATCCAGGGCAAGACCTCGATATTGGCGGAAAGCTCCCAGAGGATCGGCAGGAAGGCGATGAGCGTCATGATGCTACGCATGAACGCAACACCCAAGCCCTCGACAATCCGCGCAAAGCGCATCGTGTCTTCCTGCACACGCTGGGCCGCCCCTTCGATATGGCGAAGCTTCGGCCAATACGACATGTAGTAGTCGTTCATGGCGGTACGCCAGCGGAATACATAGTGTTTGATGTAAAATTCCAGGATCACCGCAACAACGACAAAGACGCTGGCGATCTTGAGAAACGTGATCAGCTCGGCGAGATAGGCATCAAAGGTAATCGAGCCCGGTTCGGCCAGGGCATCTTGAATGAGATTGTAAAAGCTTCCGAACCATTCGTTGATGCGGACATCGATTTGTACCTTGAACCAAGTCGTGGCCAGGATCACAATCGAGCCGAGAATCGACCAGTGAAACCAGCGTTTGTTCGCGAAGAATGAACGAAACAAGGCAGTGTCTTTCGTAGTGTTGGCGGCGTCTCAGTCGCGAGAAGCCTGCATGTTTGGGGCCAAACGCCCGCGAGTGCCAATGAATTCTTGTTTATGGGCGTCTCACTCGCCTTCGTTGGGGATTTTGAGAACGTGGCCACAATGTTTGCAGTGCACCGCGTCAGGATCGTGGCGCAAGAGACCGCAATCGGGGCAAGGAAAGCGGATTTTGGCAGGGCGGAATACGGTTTGGACGAGACGCAAGAACAGTGAGATCCCGAATATCATGATGAGAACGGAAAGAAAGTGACCGAACTCGCCGACAAGGGTGATGTCGCCGAAGCCTGTCGTGGTTAGTGTCGCAATCGTGAAATAGAGCGCGTCCATGTAGCTTCGGATCTGTGGATTGTCATCGTGTTGCGTCGTGAATACCAATGCCGTTACCACGAAGACAAAGACCGCGAGGTTGAGGATGCTCTGGATGACTTCCTCATTGCGTCTGAACCATGCGCTTTCGCGCTTGAGCATCCCGAGCAGGTGATAGGAGCGCAACAGTCTGAGAGCGCGTAGGACGCGCATAAAAAGCATGTCTGCAAAGACAGGAACAATAAGCGATATGATGACAATCACATCGGCAATGGTTGCCGGCAGAAACAGGAGTTGTAGGGGCTTCGCCGAGACGTAAAAGCGCGCCACGAGATCGGCTAGGATGATCAGGGCGATCACGACATCGACAACCAGGATCCAGTCATGATAGTCGATGAAGGTGGTGACGATGAAGAAGGCGATCGACACGACATCGAAGGCTAGCAGGGCATATTGGAACCAAGCGGATTTGCGTGTCGAACCATAATAGAGGCTGCGAAGCTTGGTCCGCAAAGGCTCGCGGGTTTCTCCTTCCGACGCAGCAGCCTCTTGGCTTGTGGTATCGGCCACAAACGATCCAGGCTATGTCAGCGGGATCATGACATGCTCTTGGAAGGGCCGCCGGTTCTTGAGAGCATCATACCAGCGTTCACAATGTGGCAGGCTTGGTCTTTCGATCGGCAGCTCGCAATAACGATAAAAGGATGCGCCGGCGGGGATATCGCCCATGGTGAGTGCATTGCCGACCACATAGGGACGATCAGCGAGCCATCCATCGAGCCGAGCCCAAAGGCTCTTGAGGTTCTCCTGCGCCTGGTTGATGCGATCCATATCCCGTTTCTCCGGTGGTGTGCGAATCAGCCCCCAGAAGACAATGCCGAGAACCGGGTTGAGGACGGTCGCCTGCCAATCCATCCACATATCGGCCATGGCGCGCCTTTCGGGCTGGTCGAGCCATAACCCACCGCGGCCGTGCTTGGCTGCGAGGTACCGCACGCAAGCATTCGACTCCCACATCACGGTCTCGCCATCGATCAGTGCCGGCACGGTGCGATTGGGGTTGATCTTGCCATAGTCATCGGTATCCAAGCGACCGAATTGGCCGCCGGCATCAATACGCTCATGGGCGAGATCGAGCTCACCCACGGCCCACATCACCTTTTGCACATTCACCGAATTGGGCCGCCCCCATATCGTGATCATCGCAACAATTCCCGTTGGTATGTTCGCTGCCCGCAACGTCTAATCCTGTGGATTGCCATGGCAAGCATCGAGATATGACTTTCACGCTTCGAGAAGGGTGCGAAGCGGACAATGCCGCTTGCGGCATCCTTGTCAGCCGCGCTGCAATGGCCGCCGACTATGCGAGCCGCATCTCCTTTGCACGCGCCTACTTCGCAGCCACGGCACCTCTTGCTTTGCCGGCAGGTTTCCAGCGAATCGTCGCTGTCGATGAACGAGGGCTTGTCGGCCTTGTTCAATTCGATCCTAATGAACGCTACGTGAAGTATCTATTCACGGATCCTCGGGCCCAAGGCTTGGGCGTAGGGTCTGCACTGCTCGACGCTGCCGAAACCGCAATCGATGCACCCATTCGGCTCACCACGCTCTGGATCAATGACCGGGGCCTCTTATGGTACATGAGGCGCGGATATCGCATTACCGGCGGCGAGATGGAAGCCGATTGGCACGGAGGCCCGGTGGTTTGGATTGAGTTGGAGAAGCCGAAGATGCTCTCAACTAGCGATCGTTCGCCGGACCATCGAAGGCGCGAATGACGGCCGAATAATCCAAGCCGCCATTGCCTGAGCCGACAAAAGCCTCATAGATCTGCGTGGCATGTCCACCCAAGGGTGTTGGCTGTCCGGCGCTTTCCGCGGCCTGCTGGCTGAGCCGCAGATCCTTCAACATTAGGCTGGCGGCAAATCCGGGCTTATAGTCGTGATCGGCTGGCGTTTCGGGACCAATGCCGGGAACCGGGCAATAGTTGGTGACAGCCCAACAGGAGCCCGAAGACGTCGACAGCACGTCGAACAGAGCTTGCTGAGAGAGTCCGAGCTGTTTGGCAAGCTCGAAGACTTCGCATGCACCAATCATGGAAATCGCGAGCAGCATCTGATTGCAAATCTTGATCGCTTGGCCGGAACCGCCTTCCCCACAATGGATCAACCGCCCACCCATCACTTCGAGTGCCGGCCTTGCCTTCTTCAGGGCATCGACGCTGCCACCGATCATGAAAGTAAGCGTGCCCGCTTGCGCACCTGCAACACCGCCCGAGACCGGCGCATCGAGACAAAGCAGACCTTCCGCGCGAGCCATCTCGTGAACGGTCTTGGCGCTGGTGACATCGATTGTAGACGAATCGACAATAACAGCATCTTTCTGACAGGCCGGAATAATCTCGTCGAAGACCGAACGGACGATCTCCCCATTTGGCAACATGGTGATGACGATGTCTGCGTTA
This sequence comes from uncultured Geminicoccaceae bacterium, assembly GCA_964412385.1. Classification (GTDB taxonomy): domain Bacteria; phylum Pseudomonadota; class Alphaproteobacteria; order Geminicoccales; family Geminicoccaceae; genus JBGSYN01. The sequence goes on along the minus strand of CAYPOV010000265.1, from coordinate 2,908 downwards.
TCGACGGCCTCGCCGGCTGATTTTGCCGCAACGACGCCTGACGCTGCGGCCGCCTCCATGGCCCGGGCATTGGTGTCGAAACCGGTAACACCATGGCCTGCTTTCACCAGATTGGTCGCCATCGGCAGACCCATATTTCCTAGTCCGATAAAGCCAATTCCAGTCATGTTACGCCTTCACCTCATCTATATGTCGTCACGCCGATGGCGTGATCGGATCGATCGGCACGTGATCGGCCAAACCGAGCAGATCCTCAAGAGCGGCGGCAGCAGCAAGCAGTTTCGCCTCGCCGCGCGGCGGGCCGACGAGTTGGAGACCAACGGGCAGACCTGCCTTGGTGAAGCCACACGGCAATGACAGGGCCGGACAGCCTGCCAGCGTGATCGCAAAGGCGACCGTGACCCAATCAATGTAGGTTTGGAAGCGATGCCCATTGAGTTCCTCAATATAGCGTTTCTCGACCGGAAAGGGCGGAAGGATGGCGGCAGGGCAGAGCAGTAGGTCGTGGGTCCTGAAGAATTCGGCGACGCTTTTCTGCAGCGCCCCCCGAGCACGCTCGGACCATCCGATCTCTTTGCTGGTAAGGCGCCAGCCTTCTTCGATGTTCCAGATGACTTCGGGTTTGAGCTGATCCTTGTAGTTTTCGAGCAAGGTTGTGCGTGTGGCGGCGAATAGGTGAGCACGTTGAATTCTGAAGATCTCGACACTCTCACTGAAATCGGGGATCTCGTCGTCGAGTTCTGCGCCCAAATCGGTTACGCGCTTGGCCGCGGCACTGCAAATCGCGGCCACTTCGGGATCAACCGGTGTGATACCGCCTAGATCGGCGCTGAATGCGATGCGCCCCAGCGCAGGAAGTCGAGAGACACTTTCGGCAAAGGAAATCGCCGGTTCGTCAAAACTCAGCGGATCAGCCGGATCAAAGCCTGCCATGACATCAAGGAAGAGGGCGAGATCACGGACATCGCGCGCCATCGGTCCCGCCACCGACAACGTTTGAAACGGTGTCAGCCCGGGGCCCTGAGGAACCCTCCCAGGTGATGGGCGAAGTCCCACGACCGACGTGAACGCGGCCGGCGTGCGTAGGCTTCCGCCAAGATCAGAACCGTCGGCGAGCCACGCCATGCCGGTTGCCAGGGCAACCGCAGCGCCACCCGACGAACCTGCAGGTGTCAGCCGTGTATCCCAAGGATTGCGCGTGATCCCGAAGACCTCGTTGAAGGTTTGAGCACCTGCACCGAATTCAGGCGTGTTGGTCTTGCCAAGAATGATCCCGCCATGAGCTTCAATCCGTTTTGCTTGAATGGCGCTCGAGGCTGAAGTGTTGTCCTTGAAGATTGGCGAGCCGTGGGTGGTTCGCACACCTTCCACCTCGACCAGATCCTTGATCAAGACAGGCAGGCCGGCGAGCCAACCGCGTTTTGTGGGCTCCTGATTGCGCAGGCGTTGAGCATGTTCGCGTGCCCGATCCACGCAGAGTGTCGGCACGGCATTGACGACGGGATCGACTTCATCGATGCGGGCCAATGACGCATCGATGAGTGTCGAGGGATCAATCTCGCCACGCTCAAGTTGCTTGACGATATCGCGTGCATTGCGCTTGACCAGCTCGTCCATCGATTCCCTCGTTCTCGGATTTCCATAAGACTTACGACGCATGACGCAGCACACCGACCATCTCAAGGGTTTGTTGATCGGCGCATCAGGCGTGCTGATTTTGTCGCCGGATGCCCTCTTGATACGCCTCCTCGCAATCGACTCCGCCACGCTGATGTTCTGGCGAGGAGTCGGGTTGTTTGTTGTCATCGGTGCGATCGTGGTCGCGCGCCATGGCCGGAGGAGCACCGGGATCGTCACGTCAATGGGATGGCCCGGCGCCATTCTCGCCTGCTCTTATGCGGCGACCTGCGGACTCTTTGTCATCGGCATCAACAATACCGGTACTGCTAACGTCTTGGTGATTCTTGCAAGCAGCCCGCTCTTTGCCGCACTATTTGGCTGGTTTTTGATCCGTGAGCGCATTGAGCGCATGACGCTTGTGGCCATCCTGATTGGTATGGCCGGAGTGGTGATCGCAGCGTCGGATCGCGTCGGGCCGACAAACCTAACCGGAAATGTGGCCGCTATTGGTTGCGCCATCCTCTTAGGTCTCAATTTCTCGCTGCTGAGATTGTCCCGTGGCCGGGACATGACGCCAGCCTTTGCCCTGGGCGGCGCCATTCTGGCCGCTGTTTCGCTGTCATTTGCGGCACCAACCTCCGTGCCGCTCGACAAATTGGTCTATCTGATCATTCTCTGCGGTTTTGTTCAGCCGATCTCGTTTGTCTTGATCATGCAAGCACCGCGCTACCTGCCGGCGGCAGAGGCGAATCTCTTGATGCTGCTTGAATCAGTGCTGGGACCGCTTTGGGTATGGATCATGTTGAGCGAGAATCCCACCTCGGCAGCGGTCTCGGGTGGTGGCATCATTCTGATGACGATCGCCGCGCACAGCCTAGTGCGCTTGCGCCGTTCCAAACCAGTATTGAGCTATTCGCAATCGTTGTAGACGAGATAGCCGACGGCGACGCCACGCAGCTGATCGACAACGTTTTCGACGTAGTAGCAATCGCCTTCAGGCGGAACACCGGGCGCACGAATGAAAGCAGGGCCCGGTCGGCGTCCCGTGCCCCTGAACGGGTTGCCCACGGGCATAAACTGCAACGGTGTTTTGGCACCCTTGGCAATGATGCAATCCCAGGTGCGTCCGGAACTGTCCGTATAGATGACGCCTGTAACGGCAGGATTGAGAAGATTGAGGCGAACCACTTGGATCGGCGGCGCCGAGCTCACCGATGCGCAACCATCGATTGAGGCGAGATTCTCGACGATGTGGTTGGTCCACCCATTGGCGCGTCGAACAGGCCTT
>CAYPOV010000264.1:0-6658 GCA_964412385.1 uncultured Geminicoccaceae bacterium | reverse complement strand
AAACAAGTCTGTCGGCGCAGGATCCACCAACATCATGGAATCGGTGGTGCGCAAGTCGTTTGATGGAGCCTAGAGCTCCACCAAACTCGTACCACCGTGGGTAAAAAGCCCCCAGAAAATCAAACCCCTCCAATAAATCCCGCTAAACTTCAGATGGCGATGCTTGATCGCGTTTTTGCGATTGCTGCCAGAGAGGTTTCAAGAGTGGCAGGATCAGAGCAAGGGCGACGAGTGCCAGCACCGTCATGGCGATAGGGCGTGTCGTGAGATAGCCGATCATGTCGCCTTGGGAGACGAGACCGGTGCGGCGGTAGTTGGCTTCGAAGATCGGGCCGAGGACGAAGCCGATGACGATGGGCGGCAGCGGGTACTCGGCTTTGCGCAAGAGATAGCCGATGACGCCGAAGACGAGCATGACGACAAGATCGAGGACTTGGCGCGAGATCGAGTAGGTGCCGATGAGGCTGATCATGATGACGGCTGACATGACGCTCCATTGGGGAAGCCTGAGGATACGGACGATACCGCGCAGGAAGAAGAGCCCCAAAGGCAAGAGCATGATGGCGCCGATCAGGAAAATGGCGAAGATGCCTTGAACCACCTCGGGATTGCTCATGAACATGCGGGGGCCCGGGGTGATGCCTTGGAGCATGAGCCCGCCCATGAGGACGGCGACGATGGGATCGCCCGGGATGCTCAAGGCCATCATGGGAATGAGCGCTCCACCGGTGACGGCCGAATTGGCAGACTCGCTGGCGATGACGCCATCGGGATTGCCTTTGGAGAATTCGGGATCATTCTTTCGCTTGAAGAACATGGCAGACCGGTAGCTCAAAAACGAGGCGGAGACTCCGCCAATGCCTGGGAGGATGCCGATAAAGACGCCGATGAGGCTCGAGCGGAGATAGTTGATCGGGCGGGCGATGACGGTGCGGAAGGCGGCAAGCGAAGCTGCGATATTCGAAGATGTGTCGTGGGCGCGCACGGGCTTTTCGAGCTGCATCAAGACTTCGGAGATACCGAAGAGGCCGACGAGCACGGGGATGAGGGTGAGCCCGCTATCGAGATAGACCGAGCCGAATGTGTAGCGCTGCACGCCGGTGACGGGATCGAGGCCGATGGTGGCGAGCATCAGGCCGGCCAGGCCCATCATCCAGCCTCTGATGGGTGAGGGGCCGGAGAGGGCGCCCAGAGTTGTGAGGCCCAAAAGGGCGAAGGCGGCGGTTTCGGCGGGACCGAATTTGAGGGCGATTTGGGCGAGTGCCGGGGCAATGGCGATCAGCATGATGGCACTGATCACGCCGCCGATCGAGGAGCCGAGGGTGGACAGGGTGACCGCTTCGGAAGCTCGGCCGCTGGTGGCCATGGGCCGGGCGTCGAGCATGGTGGCAGCAGCCATGGGCGTGCCGGGAATGCCCATGACGGTGGCGGAAAGCGCACCGCCGTAGGAACCGCCTTGATAGATGCCCATCAAGAGCGCCATGGAGCTGATCGGGTCCATGTGGAAGGTGAAGGGAATCGCCATCACCGTGCCCAAGAGGGGGCCGACGCCTGGAAGGGCACCCAGGATGATGCCGATGCTCACGCCCAGGAGTAGCATCAGGAGCTGGGCCATGCCCAGAATGCTGGTGAGATAGGCGAGCGTGGTGCCGAGATCCTCCATGATCGCTTAGCTCAAAGGATCATGTCGATGCTGAAGATGCCCTCGGGCAGGACGGTGTTGAGACCGTAGCGGACGAGCAGGAGGCAGGTGATCATCATCAGGAATGTGACCGCGATGATCGGCAGCGGGCGGCGGGCGCCGAAAAGACAGGACATGGCAATCAGGAGCGGCCACATCGAGAGGATGTAGCCTAAATGCTCGAACGCGACGACGAAGAGGATAAGCGAGATCTCGGCTGTTGCGGCTTTGATCTTGCCGTGTGGTTCTGTTTGAACTTGCTGCGTGGAGATGGCGGGAGCTTCGCGCGACAGCCGCCACGCGGCTTGTCCCAGAGCTGCCAAATTGAAGACCAGCATGATGCCGAGAATGAGGCCGGGATAGGCCCTCGGGCCCGAGAAGGTCTCGAGGTCGGACGTGAAGGAGAGATCGATTTGCCAGGTGAAAAAGAGGCCTGCGCAAATCACCAAGAAGATGGCGGCCGCAGCAATGAGCTCGGTTCGGGCGGTCACGGCTGCGGCCTCGATGCTTGGCGCAAGAAGGGCCGTTTAGTTTTGCGCTTTGAGCGTTGCCACATGGGGTTCGAGAATGACCATCGAATCTTCCCAGAGCTGGGCGAAATCGTCCGGGGTCTCGTATTTGATCATATCGGCGATGCTGCCAAGGGCTTCGCGATATTCCTCGGACTGGATGACCTCGCCCGAGACCTCTTGGAGAGTGGCGACGACATCGTCGGGAGTGCCAGCGGGTACCACAAGTCCACCCCAGCCGAGCGAGGCATTGCCCCAGCCGATCTCGATGCCTTGCTCCTTGGCGGTCGCAAGATCCGGGGCAAGCGCGTGGCGTTCGTCGGCGATCAGGCCGAGATGCTTGAGTTGGCCATCGAAGCGTTCGGTTGCGGGAACGACGCTGACAGCGACATCGAGCGAGCCATTGAGGAGACCGGTGACATTGTCGCCCATGCAGCCGCCGCTGAAGGGAATCGAGTTGTAGTCGAGCTCTGCCGAGCGCATGAATTGCTCGCCCACCATCCGCGGCACGGATTGCGGTGCGCAGACACCGTAATTGAGGGGGCGCCCCAGATCATTGGCCCAGGCGACGAGTTCTTCGATATTGTTGGCGGGATGATCGCTCGCCACGGTGACGGTGAAGGGAATGGCCTCCATGCCGGCGATCGGAATGAAGCTCGTATTGTCATAAGGCAGATCGGGGTTGAAGAGCTTGGCGCCGATATGCGGTGCCACCCAGTTGTTGAGGATGGTGTAGCCGTCGGGCTCGGCGGTGGCGCCGGCTGTCATCGCCTTGGTACCACCGGCACCTTGGACATTATTGATGACGAAGGGCTGGCCGAGCTTTTCGCCGGCGATTTCGCCAAAGACCCGCAATACGGTCTCGGCAGGATCGCCTGGCGCCCAGGCATAGATGATGGTAATCGGCTTTTCCGGAAACTCGGCGCGGGCATCGGCTGCGAGGCCCATCGCCAGAACCGCCGCTGCGGTGGTTAAGACTAAACGTCGATTGGTATTCATCGTCATCACTGCTTCCCTGATCGTGATCGGACTTACTGTATGCATTAGCCTAAACGACGCTCGAATAAGAGCAAGACAGTCTGCCAGACTGCGTCATCCGTCTTTTTGTCATAGGCCCAGCGGGTGGGAAAGCTCCAGCCGTGATAGGCATCGAGATGTTCCGCATGACCCTCGGCGGGTCCCTCTGCCAAGGCCCTGGAAACAATCGCCTTATGCTCGTCTGGACAGGTGGGATCTCTCTTGGCGTAGGCGAAATAGACCTCCCCCGGATAGGTTGCGAGCAGGCGGTGCGGTGATACAGGTGTTTCGTTGACGAGCTTGCCCGCATGCAGCGAGGCGACAGCGGGAATTCGATCGGGAAAGGCATTGCCCGCAGCAAGCGCATGACGGCCGCCCATGCAATAGCCCACGGTGCCGAAGCGATTGACCGCGACAGGACACGCCTGATCGACATAGCGCAACAAGGCTGCCGTGTCCTCGACGCTATGGGCCAAGGTCGTCACCTCATTGGCATGGTTGACCTCGGGCGAGAGCGGCGAGCCTTTTTCATTGGCGGGCGGAAAGCGCGTGACGGGGAGCCTGTGGAAGAGATCTGGCACGAATGCCGCATAGCCCTCGGAGGCGAAACGCCTCGCGAAGTCGAAGATCTCCTCTCTGAGGCCGAAGACATCCATGTAGACGATCACGCCCGGCAGCGTGTCGGCACCTTCGGGCCAGGCCATGAACACCGTCATCTGTGTTTGCGGTGCGTCGATTGCGATCTCTTGCTCGAACATCAAATCTCCCCTCCACTAAACCTGCGACCAAGCCTATCGACCGCGAGCGAGTTGCCAAGCCTTGCTTGCGACGCTACCCCTTGATGCCAGAGTGATGTAGAAAATTGAGGGCGCGTAAGTGTTTATCGCAATGAATCGATTTCGTGTGAAGAAAGGCTTCGAGGCGGATTTCGAATATGTCTGGCGCAATCGCGAGGTCCACATTCACAAGGAAAAAGGGTTCGTGGAGTTTCATTTGCTGCGCGGGCCGGAAGCCGAGGACCATACCCTCTATGCCTCGCATACGATTTGGGAAAGCCAAGAGCATTTTCTTGCTTGGACCCGGAGCCAGGCGTTTCGCGATGCCCACAAGAACGCGGGCCAGAACAAGCCGCTCTATTTGGAGAGCCCGATCTTCGAAGGCTTCGAGGTCGTCCAGACGGTTGCGCGTTCCAACGAGGCCGCGTAAGGCTATGGAGTGCGTCTCGGGGGCGCCGCCCCTCCACGGAAAGACCGAGTTCACCCCTTTTCCACGCTGATATCATTGAACGTCTAACTCTTGCCTCGGGTGGATGGCGGGCGTGAAGGAGTGGACGTTATGACATCTGCCGACAAACCGTCGCCGCAATCTCTCCTCGAGGCGAAGCGGGCCGCGAAGCGTCTCAAGAAAGCCATCGCAACGGGCGAGCCTGAGGCCATCCGGCGTTTCTCCGCGGTATTCGGTGAGCGCAAGACACCCGCCACGGCGACCCACAGCGATTGCCTGCACATCATCGCACGCGAAATGGGTGCCGAGAGTTGGCCAAGGCTGAAGATCGCGGCCGAAACCGCCGAACTCGATCGCGATGCAAGGGTAGCGGCACTCGAACGGGCCGTCGCCAACGGCAATTTTCTGATGATGGACCGCCTTTTGGCACTCGAGCCGAACCTGGCGGATGCACATTTGGGCCTGCAGCTTGCCCTGATTCGAGAGGATCAGGTGTCGGCAGCCCTGGCACAGGATCCCTCATTGGCCATCAGACCGATCGGCAAGCGCTATCCCATCCACCATCTTTGCTTCTCCAAGTCGCATCAGCGCAGGCCCGAGCTTGTCGAAGCGATGATCCGGCTGCTCGATGCGCTGATCGCAGCGGGCGCGGACGTCAATCAGGGATTTCTCTCCGAACCGGATGCCGATCATCCATTGAGCCCGCTCTATGGGGCCATCGGCCACGCGCAAAACCTGCCGCTCGCGCGGGCATTGCTCGAACGCGGTGCCGATCCGAATGACAATGAATCGCTCTATCATGCGACCGAACTCGATGATCTCGAAGGCGTCCGCATGTTGTTTGCGCATGGTGCGGAAGTCGGTACCACCAACGCTTTCTTCCGCATGCTGGACAAGGAAAGCCCAGAGGGTGTCCGACTGTTCTTGGAGAATGGTGCCGATCCCAACGGGCCCCTCTATCACAATCCGACCGACAAACCGGCCGAAGCACGCAATGCGCTGCATCACGCCATATTCCGCGGCCGCTCGGGGACGATCGGCGAGATCCTGATCGAGCACGGGGTCGATACCGCAGCCCTCTTTGATGGCCGCACGCCCTTTGCTTTGGCGGTTGCCTGCGGGAACCTCTCCATGGCCGAGATGCTGGCGGCCAAAGGGCTCGAGACACCGCTTTCCGATGGCGAGCAATTCCTGGATGCCATCGCGCGCACGGATGATACCGAGGCGAGACGGCTGCTCGCCCGCAATCCGAGACTGTGGGATCAACTCACCGACAAGGATCTCACCCGGCCAACCGACCTTGCCATAGCGGCGGAGAACCTTCCGCGCTTGAGACTGATGGCGGAATTCGGCTTCGATCCCAACCGACACGGCGAGTCGGATGCGCCGCCTATTCATACAGCCGCCTGGTGGGGCCGGGCGGAAATCGTCGCCATGTATCTCGAATTCGCTGTCGAGCTTGAAACCACGAACATGTATGGCGGGACGGCGCTGAGTACAGCCATTCATGGCTCCATGAACTGCCCGGGACGTGATCAAGGCGACTATCTGAGCTGCGTGAAATTGCTGGTCGATGCAGGTGCAATGATCAATCCGAGCGATCTTGAGATGGGCTCCGATGAAGTGATGCTCTATCTCGAAGACTGCCTGGATCAAAAACCCGACTAGCGATCTTCGTGGTTTCGCGCTCGATGATGTCGAAGCCTGGATCGACCGGACCGTCTGGGATCTCGAGATTGTCGAGCGCGGGATCATCAAGGGCGATGGCAGTCCCGAGGATTGCAAGGGCAAGCAGCAGAAACTGGCTGAAAACGACCGCCGTGTGCGCCGAACGCTCAAGCGCGCGCGGCGGCGAATGCCACCGGCTTGCAGGCGAACTCAATGCCCGCCTCCGCTACGGCCGTATCGAAGACATCTTCCAACGCGGTCTGCACGAATTCCTCACAGAATACATCGATCGAACCATCGACCTCGGCGAAGAAATCGAAAAATTCTACTTCAACTGATCGAGCATTGTTGCATCCCCAAATACTTCAAGGCCTCGACAGGATCGACACATTGGCGGCAGATCCGCAATGATGACAATCTAGGCGACCCGGCTGCTGGCCTGTTTTTCCGCAGCACGCTCGGCCTTTCGAGCCTCAACAGCCGCCTGGCGCTCGGCCATGTCCGCCGCCTTCTGAGCCTTGCGCTCGTCCTTCACCCGCTGACGCTCCAAGGAACGACG
>CAYPOV010000263.1:0-6664 GCA_964412385.1 uncultured Geminicoccaceae bacterium | reverse complement strand
AATGTCTTGATGATGGCCCTGGCCTACGGCATCGCCAAATCCCTGAACACGGGCATACGCCAGCGCATCGCCATCTCGCTGGAGTGCGGGCTGCAAAACGGCACCTTGGCAATTGCCGTGGCCGCCGTGCTGTTCGACGGCGGTTTGGTTACCGTTCCCGCCGCCGTCTACAGCCTGATCATGTTCGGCATCGATTCCAACTGGTACGACATGTTTGTCGGGTTGTTCATTATTCTCGCGGTTCTGCTTGAGCGGATCCGCGGAAGAACCCGCGGCTAACAGGCCGCGGTCGACCCTGTCTTCATGACCTTTGGGAGGTATTCAATGAAGAAGTCTCTACTGGCCGCAGCAGCAGTTTCGGCCATTTTTGCATTTGATGAGGCATCGGCTCAAGATCCGATGGTCTTCGCTCTGGTCCCCAAAGCCACCAACAATCCCTTCTTCGACCAAGCACGCGACGGCTGCAAAAAAGCCGAAGGCGAGCTCGGCGGGGCGATCGAATGCCTCTATATCGGCCCGGGCGAGCATGGCGGCGGTGAAGAGCAGCTTCAGATCGTCAACGATCTGATCGCCCGTCAGGTCGACGGCATTGCCGTTGCACCCTCAAACGCACCTGCCATGGCCACAGCCCTGCGCTCGGCCAGCGAGGCGGGCATCCCCGTCTTTACCTGGGACAGCGACTTGCTCGAGCAGGATAAGGACCTTCGTGTCGCCTATATCGGCACCAAGAACTATGACATCGGTGCCAATCTCGCCAAGCTCGCCCAGGAAGTGAAGCCCGAAGGCGGAACGCTTTGCATTCAATCGGGTGGTGCGGCCGCCGCCAACCACAATGAGCGCATGCAGGGCATTCGCGATGTTCTGTCCGGAACGGAAAGCAGCGAGCCTCCGGGCGAGCGCCTCGAAGAAACCAATGGCTGGACCGAGGTGGATGGCTGCCCCGTCTACACCGATGACGATTTTCCGAGATCGGTGCAGCAGATGGAGGATATCCTCGCACGCTATCCGGAACTTGACGCGTTCTTGCCAACAGGCGGGTTCCCGCAGTTCGTGCCTGACGCCTATCGCAACGTGGCAAGCCAGCACAAGGATCGGATCGATAGCGGATCGCTCGCCTTGATCGTGGCGGACACGCTTCCGGTTCAGATGGATTTGATGAACGAAGGATTGTCGCTCGGCCAGGTCGGCCAGCGGCCGTTCGAGATGGGCTACACTGTCATGTATGCCCTCCACGATCTCATCAAAGACGGCACGCAGCCGGAAGACCCCACCTATACCGGTCTCGACGTTTGCACGCCTGAGAATGCGGATACCTGCATCGGCGGGTAAGTCCAAACCAACACGAAAGGGAACGCCTCCGGTCTCCGGGGGCGTTCTTTCGTTTAATTTCATAACAATCGGATGTGATATGGCCAGCGATCACGATTTGAGCCTGCATTGCGGCGATCTCAGCCTTGCGATCACGCCGCAATTCGGCGGCTGCATCTTGGCGTTTCGTCAAGGCCAGTTCGATCTCATGCGCAGCTCCGCAGCCACGGCGCCGTCACCGGGCGACACCGCGTGTTTTCCTCTCGTACCCTTTTCAGGCAGGATCGATCACGCCCACTTCAATTGGGAAGGTAAGAGCTACACCATCCCCAAAGGCGACGGTCAGCCGATCCATGCGATCCATGGCCATGGACTGAAACAGGCATGGCAGGTCGACCGCCAAGGTCAGACCAGCATCCACGTCAGCTATCATTACGATCACCCCGACTGGCCGTTTCCCTACCGCGCCTGGCAATTCTTCGAGCTGGGCGAAGATGCGCTGATCGTAACCATCGGCATGCGCAATGAGGGTGTAACGACGATGCCCGCAGGCCTCGGGCTTCATCCCTATTTCAACCGCCTGCCAGGGGCACAGCTCACCGCCCAAGTCGATCACGTCTATTTGCCGGACGATACCAATATCCCACGAGAACGCGCAGCCGTGCCCGCCGACCTGGACTTTCATGACCGGCGCCCGCTCGCGGAATTGGAAATGGACCATAATTTCGGAGGATGGGATCAGCGCGCCCGCATCGAATGGCGGAACGAGGGCAAGGCGCTCGATATTCTAGCCGATCGGCTGTTCAGCCATCTGGTCGTCTATGTCCCGCCGGGCCAGGATTTCTTCTGTGTCGAGCCGGTGACGCACGTGGCCGATGCCGTCAACCGGCCCCTTGATCGTGATGCGGGAACGGGTCTGGTGTCGCTTGCGCCTGGAGCAACACTCCATGGTTCGGTGCGCTTCGTGCCGAATTGAGTTGGCTAGGCTGTTTCGGGCAACTCAATGGTGCTGAGGAATTCATGGATCTTTAGGAGCTTTTCCTTGAATTCCCCGACCCGCATCAATTTAACTAGGTATCCTGCGATACTCCCGTCATAGGCATCATTGATATCGCGCCGGTGATCGGAACCCGAATATCCAAAAACCAGAGTGGGCAGCAGTTCGGGATCGCTGCGTATCGCGTCCAGCACCTCAAGGCCACTCATGCGTGGTATCTGCATATCGAGAAAGAGTACAAAGGGGTGCGGAGGCGGACGGCGGCCATTGCAACCCTTCAAGAGGTCGAGCGCATCGGCACCGTTTTCGGCAACCACGATTTTCGGCGGATTGGGAAGGCTGGCAACGATACGCCTGAAAACCCTGACATCGACCTCGTCGTCTTCAACCAAGACAAACGTGATTTGATGGCGATCGGGCATAACACATTACAATCCGTACAGTTGGTAATAGAACGCATCAACAAATTACTTTCAGCGGAAGTCTGAGTACAAATGTGGCACCACGTCCATCCAACCCCTGACCAATACTTATATTCCTATTGAGACTATCGACGATTTTCTTCACAATTGTCAATCCGACCCCACTACTGGTGGTTTTGCGTTTATTCTCAAGGGTTCGGAAAATATCAAATATCTCTATTGAGTGTTTTTCAGGAATGCCTGGGCCATTGTCGGAAATTCGGACGTCGAGGTGATTCTTTTCGTAGTGGCCGCGAACAGCAATCCGGAGTTCTTTCTTGCCATTATGATGATCGATAGAGTTTGCCAATAGCTCGCGAAACAATCGTATCATCCATTCGCGATCAGCCCGCAAGGGCGGCAGGCGCGATCAGCCCGCAAGGGCGGCAGGTCGGCGTCGAATTCAACAGTCGCGGCATGCCGCACATTGAGTTCATCAAGACATTCGAGGACGATTTGATCGAGCGCCACAGAGGTCTTCGATGCTGTATTTCCGCCAAACCGCGCATAGTCTAGGAGCCCGTTGACCGATCGCTGCAGACGTTCGACACGCTCGATGGCCATGGCGATCAACTCACGAGTGTCATCGTCGAGAACCTCGCTATGGTCCTCGTCAAGTTCATGCATTAGTGCCAGAACTCCTCGCAAGGGCGCTCGAAGTTCATGGGCGACCAATGCAGTGAAGTCCTGAAGTTCCTCGTTCTGAGACGACAGCTCTGTGTTGCGGCCCCCTAGTTCTGTCTCAATCGCTTTGAGGGCCGTCACGTCGGTGTGTGCACCCAACATGCGAATAGGACGATTGGCATCATCGCGAATGATGATGCCGCGACAGCGAACCCAAACAATCGAGCCATTCTTGTGACGATAACGAAGAATCTCATCATATGGCTGAGCAGGATCCTCTCGGTGTCGCTCTAAGCCTACAGCCGCGCGCTCGCGGTCCTCGGGATCCATCCTCGCAGACCACCAGCTGGCACTGTCCGGTGCCTCGTCATCTGAAAAACCAAGGTCTCGTTTAAGCTGGGACTGACCCATTGATTCTCGGGTTGTTCGATATCCCAGTACAAGATCCCGCCCAGCGTCGATTCTTGCAAAAAATCGAAGATGACCGTGTCGAGGCAGACGCGCTCATACAATTCACGCCGAAGATAGTTTTCTTCGTTCGTGGACATAACTCATTCGCCAAGGGTTAGTTTAGGCAACCTTTAATTGACTCAAACTTGCTCGCTCAAGTCCAGTTATTCCCATTCTTGGCACAAAAAGCAGCAATGGCCGCCTAATTCCCTCGATAGTTCTGATAGGCAAACCAATAGCCGATATGTCCGGGAAGGCGATTGAAGTGCGAACAATCCGCACCGATCAGTGCCTCTTCACTCAGCTCGAATTCAGAAGTCTCCGAAAGAAGACGCCCTTCAGCGTCTTGGAACTCACGCCCGTCGGATAAATAGGCGCGCACTGTTCGGGTCTCGGGATTGCCAAACAACACCACCGGATCGCCGGCGATGTCATCATGGATGATTGTCTCTTCCAGAAACAAATCGAGGGGCCATGCCTTGTCCTCGCCGTTTCGGCGCGCTCGGAAAACGTAGGCCTTGGGCGGTAGAGAGGTGTCCTCGACACGCGCCGGGAACATCAATTCAGGACTTGCAAAGTATTCGCCATAGGGTCGGCCCGGCGTGTAGTCGCGTTGATGTCCGGTGTCGAGAGAGAGCACTTTGGTTGTCGGATGGCGTTCTTGCCACTCGTCCCATGAGGTGATGGTCACTGGAAGCAGTGGAAGTTCGATATCGGAGCCGGTGAGTTCGCCAACAACGGGACGGCCCGTGAACTGGTTCCAGAGCGAATGTGTCCCATGGTCATACATGAGCTTGTTGGAGCGATAAAGAAAGCCCGATGAGCCAAAGATATAGGGCCCCTCGCCTTGCTCGTTTGTGGTATCGAACAGTATTCCCGAACCGCACAGCGTGCAGTACGCCAAGGCCACGGGAACACCACCGACCACATCATTGGCCATTTCATGCCAATCCATGATCCGCAGCGGGTAGGCGCGGGTATCGCCGTTGATCGAGACACCGAATACCAGCTCATCCGGCGTCAGATAGTCGGCATCTCCAGGGTCGAGGAATGTCGGGTTGTCGAGTGCAGGGATGCCGTCCTTGAGCACGCCACCCCATGCGATTTCCTCAAGCCTAATCTCATGAGCGATATCCGGCTCGAGAAATAGCCGGAAATTCGGATCGATTCGGGCAACGAGATCGGCCTTGAAGGCATCGTAGCCGTCATAAGGCTCGATTTCAGGGTGAGCCTCCTGCCAAAGCATCCAACCATGCCAGTCAGCGCCAATATCCTCGTCAGTGAGTGCCGTCAGGGTTTGCGCAACGGCTGTGCGCTCGATCGTCAAGAAGCGGAGAAGTTCGATGAGAGGTGCGACGAGATCAGTATTGTCACGTTCTCTAATTTTTCTGAGTACCACGAGGCGTGTTTCGACGTTTCCTTCCAGGAGCGCTCGCGCCAGTCCATCCGCGTCTTCGTTCTTGGCTTGAACAAAATCGCCCGTCCGCAAGACCAAGAAAACCACGAGAACGATGCGGGTCAGGTAGAAGGAAATGCGCATTCACTGGATCTCTCAAATTGTTCACATCCGGAACAATTACCCAGAGACCCGATCCAAGCGATACAAACTCCGTCACATCGAAGTCACCGCCGCGGTCGCATCCATTTCGCCCAGCCCGGTTGAGCCTCTCTGACCGTCGCCCCCGAGGAGTGTATCGATCGGTTCATCCTCGACATCCTGCGCCGGTCGAGAGAGATAGAATTCGGCATAGTAGTGCCCGTCCGCCTCTTTCGGGTGCCCTCCGAGCCCGCGCGCCTGCAGCGCCTCAAGCGCGTGATCCCGTTCGCTCTGGTTATCGAATTTCCTCTGCTGATAGAGGCGATCGCCGAGCTTTTCCGTCACATAACCGAAACTTGCAAGCGACGCATCGATTGAATGATAGTCAAACATTCGCAAAACAAACGAGGCGATCCAGGGCCGCTCAGCGGCACGAGATGCCGAGACTAAGGTCTTGAAGGTTTTCGATCCGACATAGCCGACACATCCGGTCGAGATAATAATATCGACATCAGTCATCGCCTTGCGAAGACCATCGGGCAATGCTTCATTCTCAAGGTTGACGGCGAATCCCTGATCGAGAAGTTCGCTCGTAACGCCGTAGTCGATAGCCGGTTGAGAGACGTCGAGGCCAATGATGCTCAGATCCGCGTCCGATCTCGAACGGCTCCATAGAGAACGATCGCGTTCCTTCAGAGCCGCAGTCGAAAAGGCGGCACTGCCGCTCGCATAGAGGCGAAAAAGATCCTTCATGGTGCGGCCATGTTTCAAGGTCGCCGCATTCACCCCGTAAGAACATCCTAGATCCAACACCGTGACAGCGGTCTTCCCGCGATCTCGATGCTTGCAGTGTCGAATTTGGTCGATCAGACGGCGGAATATCGGCCGCGCTTGATCTGGAATCGCATAATCAAGTGGCTCAAGTCTTGAAAAGTAGGCTCGAGGGTCTGAGAAGTTATAGACCTCATGTAGGTCCAGTTTCCCTTGGTTTTCTGCAGAAAATACGGACATGGAATTTTACTCTTTAGTCGCCTGAGCGCAATTATATGTCGTATTTTCGACAGTTTGACCACAAGGAATTGATCACGCCGCAGAAATCTCTCGGCTGCTCCTTAAACAACCCGACCCGACCCACCCGAGGAAGGCGAACGCTCCTTCCCCAGTAGAGGACCATAGCCCAGTTCAACGGCCGGCGCCGTAATGCGCAAGATTAAATTCAGGCAGGCCTATGCGCACTCTTTGCGTGCAGCACAAAGAAAACGGCCGCGCCGCAAATCGGCGGGGCCT
>CAYPOV010000262.1:0-6719 GCA_964412385.1 uncultured Geminicoccaceae bacterium | reverse complement strand
CTTGTCCGCGACCCCATGATGGAGATGCGTGCCTGCACCCTTGGCACCCATGAAGCCGGTGGCATGGCAGTCATCAACCATGACGGTGGCGTTGAAGCGTTCGGCGAGTGCGCAGATTTCCGGGAGGCGGGCGAGATAACCGTCCATCGAGAAGACGCCGTCGGTGGCGATCATGATGTGGCGTGCCCCATTGCTACGGGCGTCCTCGAGCTTGGCATCGAAGACCTCGATGACGGAGATCTCAAGTTTCATACTGATTTTAGGCGCCTGGTGCGTGGCTTCGGGTCCTCGATGACGGAATTGGCGTAGCGGTAGCGCTTGGCCTTGCAGAGGCGGATGCCGTCGATGATCGAGGCGTGATTGAGGCTGTCCGAGATGATGGCGTCCTCAGGGCCCAACAAGGGCTCGAAGAGGCCGCCATTGGCGTCGAAACAGGCAGCAAAGAGGATGGCATCATCCTTGTGGAGGTAGGCTGCCAGGGATTGCTCGAGATCGCGATGCAGGTCTTGCGTGCCACAGATAAAGCGGACGCTCGCCATGCCGAAGCCGTGGCTGTCGAGGCCCTCTTTGGCGGCTTCAATGAGGCGCGGATCGTCCGCCAGGCCCAAATAGTTATTGGCGCAGAGATTGATCACCTCGCGGCCATCATCGCCGACCCGGACGACACCGCCTTGCGGCGAGGTCAGGGGACGCTCGATCTTGTAAAGATGCGCCTCCCTGATCCCATCGAGTTCGCTTCGGAGGTGGTCAAGAAATGAGGACATGATTGTCAATCACGATGGGGTGTCTCGATGGTCATCCGTAACAACAGGAATTGCGGCACCAAACCTGAACGCAGCAAGCTAAAGGACACAGACTCGCTCCGCCAGCTCGTCAATGAGGACGCGCTTGTTCTCGCTATAATCGACCGGGCAGTCGATGAGGTGAACCCCACCGGCGGCAAAAGCCTGGTCCAGGATCGGGACGAAATCATCGGCCGCCTCAACCCGATGGCCGGTGGCGCCATAAGATTGGGCGTAGTCGATAAAGTCGGGATTGCCGAAGGTGAGGCCCCAATCCTCGAAACCGCCGGCTGCCTGTTTCCAGCGGATCATGCCATAGGCGTCATCGCGAATCACCAAGACCACCAGATTGACGCCGAGACGGACGGCGGTTTCCATCTCTTGACTATTCATCATGAAGCCGCCGTCACCGCACACCGCCATGACCCGTCGGTCCGGATGGAGCAGAGCAGCGGCAATGGCGGATGGCAGCCCTGCACCCATTGTCGCGAGTGCGTTGTCAAGAAGGATGGTGTTGGCGGTTTGTGTTCGATAATTGCGGGCGAACCAGATCTTATACATGCCGTTATCGAGTGCCAGAATGCCGTCTTCCGGCATCACCTTGCGGACATCGGCGACGATGCGCTGGGGTGCCATGGGAAAGCGCGGGTCATCCCGGCCTTCACCGATATGTTTCCAAACCTCGTCGCGGACCCGGCGAAAATAGCTGAAATCGTGGCTTTCCAGGGTCTCGAGGCGGGTAGTGATTTGCGCCATGGTCGAGGCAATATCGCCAACAAGCTCGAGTTGTGGAAAATACACCTCGGTGATGTGCGCCGACGTGAAATTGACATGAACAACTTGTTGTCCGTCCGGCTCCATCAAGAATGGCGGCTTTTCGACCACATCGTGACCGACATTGATGATGAGATCGGCGCGATCCACCGCGCAATGCAAGTAATCCCGCTCACTGAGGGCAGCCGTGCCTAGATAATTGTCGGGGCAGCCTTCGATCACGCCCTTGCCCATTTGCGTGTTGAAGAACATCATGCCGCTCTTCTTGACGAAGGCGGTGAGCTCTTGAACCACCCGATGGCGATTGGCGCCGGCTCCAACCAGCAGCAAGGGATGCTTGGCGTTGCGAATGGCGGCGACCGCGGCCTCAATGGCGCTCTCGGCGCAATGGGCACGGTCCGGGCGAACCGCAGGGATTAGCCGATCGTTGGTGGCAGCCTCCTCGGCAATGTCCTCCGGCAATTCCAGCAGCACGGCACCGGGCCGTTCCTCGAGAGCTCGGCGAAACGCTTGACGGACGAGGGCCGGGACCGTGTTACCCTCGACAATCTGCCGTGCGAACTTGGTCAAAGGCTTATAGGTGCTGACAATGTCGACGATCTGGAACTCGCCCTGCTTGCTCTTCTTGATGGGCTTTTGACCAGTAATCATCGCCATCGGAAATCCACCCAATTGCGCATAGGCCGATGGCGTGGCGAAATTGGTGGCACCTGGTCCGAGGGTCGCCAAGCAAACACCCACCTTGCCCGTCAGCCGGCCATAGGTGGCGGCCATAAAGCCCGCACCCTGCTCATGGCGCGTGACAATCAATCGGATCGAGGATGTGCGAAGCGATTCGATCAAGTCCAGATTTTCTTCACCGGGCACGCCGAAGACAAACTCAACCCCTTCGTTCTCGAGGGCTTTGACAAACAAATCCGAGGTCTTCACAGGTGCAGGCCTCCTTTTATTCGATCATTGGGTGTGGCTCGGAGGTTCGCATCAAACCCCAGAAAGCGCAATTCGTTGCTCCAAGGCAACCCGGTGCGGCTGGCAGGACCGCTTGGTTGGAACCTCGCGCGCTGGTCGTCCTCGAAGCGATGTGGATACACGCCGCCTTTGCTAGGCGAGCGGCTTGATCAATAGGACCCAATTCTGACCGTCGCTGGTCCAGCCATTCTTGACCATCGGGCGCCGGGTGACCTCTCGATAGCCGGTGCGCTCATAGAGGCGGCGGGCACCTCCGTTGTTGTCAGCAACGATGACGCTCATCCGCGTGTGGTTGTCACGCCTGCCGATGGTTTCGGCAATTGCCAAAAGCTTGGTGCCCCAGCCTTCGTTCCGACGGTCAGGCATGATGGCTAGGATATTCACATACCAGCTATTGAGGGCGTGATTTTCAAGGTCCTGTAGGGGCACAAGCATCGCTGGGAGTTCGTCGAGCGGTTCGGGTTCGGCGCCAATACTGTAGCCGGTGAGTTCGGCAAAAGCCCCTTCACCATCGTCGGCAACGATCACGAGCCCAGTCTCTAACTTCGAAAGATGACGCCTCGCACCGACAACCCACGGATCTTCACCGGGTTCGGCGAGTTGCTGCCAGAGATAAAGGGGCATGCCTTCGCCCGCAAAATTGACAAGCTTGGCGAGAACCGCGCCGTCTCGTGGCTCAGCCAAGCGAAACGGCGGCTCGAGGTCGATCATCCGTGCTCTCCTGCGATTGCGCCCGTGATGGGGCGCCAAAGTGGATCGGTATTGGGCCGATCCCGATCGCGACGCAAGAGCGTGACGGCCGAGGATGATCTTTAGGGGGCGATCGCCATCGGGAACGGAGTCTCGATAAAGGCGGCGAGGAGAAGCATGACGGTTGCGAAGTAAAGGGTGACGCGGGCCAACATGATCGTCTTCCGGGATTGGCGTTGAACTCATCCCGAAAGTACGTCAACGAACATTAACGAAGGGTGACCGTGGACACACTTTGTGTTCACCAACCGGTGACGAAACTCACAACTCGTCGTGAGGTGCTTTTTTCTAGTGCCGGAAGTGCCTTGTGCCGGTGAAAACCATGGCCATGCCGGCCTTGTCCGCGGTGGCGATCACCTCGTCGTCGCGAATGCTACCGCCGGGTTGAATAACGGCCGTCACGCCTGCTTTGGCGGCGGACTCGAGCCCGTCCGGGAATGGGAAGAAAGCATCCGAGGCGAGCACGCATGGATTGGCACTGGTTTGGGCATCGGCTTTTTTGATGGCGGCTTCGACGGCATCGACGCGGCTCATTTGCCCTGCACCGATCCCGATCGTGGCGTTGTTGCGGACAAGGACGATGGCATTCGACTTGACGTGGCGGCAGACGCGCATGGCAAAGCTGAGATCATAGAGTTCTTCGCTCGAAGGCTGGCGCGCGCTGACGATCCTAGCCTTGGTGGCATCGATGGCGGCCAAGTCGCGTTCCTGCACTAGAAAACCGCCGGCCACGGATTTGACGAGCATGACGGGATCCTGTGCGGACGGCATGCTGCCGGCTTCGAGAACGCGCAGGTTCGGCTTGGCCGCGAGCAATGTCTTGGCATCATCCGCCACCGCGGGGGCGATCACGACTTCGAGAAAGATCTCGACGAGCTTTTGGGCAGTGGCGGCATCGAGGGGACGGTTACAGGCGACAATGCCGCCAAAGGCACTCACGGGATCGGAGGCGAGTGCACTGTCATAGGCTTCGCTCAAGGTTTCGCCGGTTGCAGCGCCGCAGGGATTGGCGTGTTTGATGATGGCAATGGCGGGGGTGTCGAACTCTCCCGCAAGCTCGAAGGCGGCATCCGTGTCATTGATATTGTTGTAGCTGAGCTGCTTGCCCTGGATTTGACGGCTCGTGGCAACGCCCGGCCGCTCGGTGCTCGTGACGTAGAAGCCGGCCGATTGCTGGGGATTTTCGCCATAGCGCAGCTTTTCTTGAAGCCGCCCGGTAAGTGTGAATTGGGGGGGCGTGCGGTTCTCTTGGTCTTTTTGAAACCAGTTGGCGATCGCACTGTCATAGGCGGCCGTGTGTCGAAAGGCGCGCAGGGCAAGCTTGCGGCGGAAGGCGAGATCGGTGCCGCCGGTTGCCTCGATCATGGCTCGAAGCTCGGCATAATCATCGGGCGAGGTGGCGACAGCGACCGAGGCGTGGTTCTTGGCCGATGAGCGGATCATGGCGGGGCCACCGATGTCGATCTGTTCGATGGTTGACGCATCGTCAGCACCGCTTTTGACGGTAGCCTCGAAGGGATAGAGATTGACGACAACGAGATCGATGGGACCGGCGCCGAGATCGAAGAGCGCCTGCATGTGATCGGGGGCGTCGCGCTTCGCGAGAATGCCGCCATGGATGATGGGGTGGAGGGTCTTGACTCGGCCGCCCATGATTTCTGGCTGGCCCGTGTAATCGGCAACATCCTTGACAGGCAAACCGGCTTCGCGAAGGGCCTGTGCCGTGCCGCCCGTGGACAAGAGCTCCACTTCCTTGTGGTGGAGGAATCTGCCGAGTTCGACGATGCCGGTCTTATCCGAGACGGAGAGAAGGGCACGCAGCGGGGCGATGCGGTCGGATGTCATGATGCGGTCTTTCGCAAGCGGGCGATAAAGAAACCATCGAGGCCGCCCAAATCGGCCATGAGATAGGGAAAAGTGCGGATAGTCCCTCGAGCCGCGCGAACCACGGGAATACCCATGGTCTCTGCTTCGGCGATGGGCTCGATCGTAATCTCTGGATGAGCTTCGAGGAACGTCTCGATTTGTTGCTCGCCCTCTTCGGGCTGGAGCGAGCAGGTCGCATAGATCAGTGTTCCGCCCGGCTGGAGAAAGGATGCCGCGGCTTCGAGCATCGCTGCCTGGGCCTGGCCGAGACGCGTCACATCCTTGGGCGATTTGGTCCAAAGCACGTCGGGGTGGCGGCGGATCGTGCCCGTCGCCGTGCAGGGCGCATCAAGAAGCACGGCATCAAACAACGCGTCGGGCTGCCAGCGCGTCGCGTCTTCGGTGACGATCTCGGCATCCATATCAAGGCGCGCCAGATTGCGGGAAAGGATCTCCGCACGTGCCGGTGAGCGCTCGATCGCCGTGACCTCGGCGCCGCGGGCGATCAATTGTGCCGTCTTGCCGCCCGGGGCCGCACCGATATCCAAGACCCGCTTGCGCTTGATGTCGCCGAGACACAGCACCGGCAGGCTTGCGGCGGCATCTTGGACCCACCACGCCCCTTCGCCGTAGCCCGGGAGCGCGTCGACGACGCTGCCTTCGCGCCGGCGGATGGTACCGTTGGCAAGCAGGTCGCCGCCGACAGCAGTCGCCCAAATCAAGCCGTCTCGCTTGGGGCTTAGATCGAGCGGAGGCTCATGGCCGTTGGCTTCGGCAATTCTGCGGGCAACATCTTTGCCATAGGCGTCCGCCCAGCTTTCCATCAGCCATTTGGGTGTGTTGAGACCTGCTTGATCGAGATCCTCAAGCATCGTCCGGCCTTCCTGGCCGACGCGGCGAAGCACGGCATTGATCAGCCCCGCATGTTTGCGAAAAGGACCGGTCGCGAGTGCTACGGTCTCGCTGACAGCAGCATGAGGGGGGGTGCTCAGATGGATGAGCTGCGCCGTGCCGAGCCTCAAGACATTGATGACCCTCGGCTCGTGCGGACGGTATTTGACATGGGCGCGCCACAACCGATCGATCTCGCCGAGCTTGCGCAGCACGGTCGTATAAAGAATACGGGCAAAGGCCCTGTCCCGCACATCGAGTGCCTTGAGGCCCTTGTGATTATGAAAGACCTCTTCGGCGGGACGAGGTCTCGGTGCAAAAACCGCATCCAACACATCAAGGGCTACGTGTCGCGCATTCGGACGGCGAGGCCGCGCCGCCCGTGGCCGATCATTCGGCATAAGCGGCTGTCTTCGATCCTTCGAGCCCGGTCCGGATCAGCTCACAACTATTCCCGATGCCATAAAGAGCGACGAACGAGCCAAAGCGCGGGCCCTGGCTTTGGCCGAGCAGCACCTCATAAAGAGCTTTGAACCAGTCCCGCAAATTGTCGAAGCCGTGGCGCTTGCCGATCTCGTAGATCTCGTTCTGAAGTGTCTCGGAGGTCGCGTGTTATTACGAAATGGCCAAGAATTGGAGGAGTTGTTCGTAGGCCGCGCGGTCCTGGTCGGTGGGCGGCCTGTAGCG
>CAYPOV010000261.1:0-6722 GCA_964412385.1 uncultured Geminicoccaceae bacterium | reverse complement strand
CAGCATGCCGCCCGTGCCACAGGCCAGATCATAGACCTGGCGGATGATGCCACGCCCTGTAAAACTTGGCGTTGTCATTGGCGATCAGCAAATCGACGATCAGGCGGATGACCTCGCGCGGCGTGAAGTGTTCACCGGCGGTCTCGTTAGAGATTTCCAAGAACCGGCGGATCAGCTCGTCAAAGAGATAGCCCATCTCCACATTCTAGACGGTTTTGGGATGAAGATCGATTTCGGTGAAGCGCTCGAACGCGTTCCAGAGGATGCCACCCTCCTTGAGGCGCTTGAGCTGATCGGTAAACAGGACCTTGTCGAGAAAGATGTCGCGGACATTGGGCGAAAACTTTGTGATGTAGTCCACCAGGTTCTGATGGAGCTGGCCGGGGTCCTGGCCCTTGAGCTTGGCAAAGGTTAAGCGCGAGAGGTTCTAGACCTTGATGTTGCTGCCGACGGCCGCGAACAGGATCATGTCGCGGGTCGCTTCGTCCACGCCATCGGGCAAAGATTTTGCGGCTTAAAGCACGTCACTCTTGGTTTCGGCGAGCAGGCAGTCGAGACGGCGCATCACAACAAACGGCAAGATCACGCGGCCATATTCCGAGCGCCTGAAATCACCCCTCAAGATCTCGGCGATCGACCAAACAAATGAGCCAAAGTTTTGAACTTTCTGCGATTGCGGCTCGAGGCGTCCTGTATTCATGCTTTCAATTGGCTGCTCGGCATCCATTGTCGTCGATCGAACTCCGCTCGGTTGTCAGTCTGTCATGACGACTTCGGGACACAGACTTATCGATTTTCAGTTGAGACGAAAAGCCCGTCCGTAGCACTTTCCGAAGGAAACTGCACAACACGTCCTGCTGATGCATGATGGGCACTGTTCGATAAGGGGGCCGGAAATCGCAGAATTTCGAAATTTTGTCGAGCCGACCCTTCACCGAATCACCGATCGCGTTTGCCCCCCCTAGGGGGAGGGTCCGGTTGCCGACGGCCGTGCGGTGTCCCGGCAGGTGGGTTGGGGACAGAACCGAGCTAAAGGTGAGGTCCTGTGCTCAGTTCGCAGCGCCGGCACCACCAAAGCGATCGAGTTGCTTGGAGGTATTCGAGGAGGTCGTCTCGCGACGGTCCTCGCCTTGACCTCACAATGCTCTCAAAACCAAAATGACCCCGATCGATTGGGAGCAGATTCTTGCTAACCTATTGATTTCATTGGTGGGCGCTCAGGGACTCGAACCCTGAACCCGCTGATTAAAAGTCAGCTGCTCTGCCAATTGAGCTAAGCGCCCCGGGGATGGCGTGAAGGCCATGGGCTGCGCCCATTGGCTTGAAGCCCGCGCATCATCACGATTGTCATCTGTGCGTCAAGCGCCGATTGTCGACAAATTTGTGCTATCTCGACCGACATCAAGAGTTCACAGCGAATGCGAGGGTTGGTCATGGATGAAGACGGAAAAAACGTATTCGGCGAAGCCATTCTGCCGTGCAGCACATCGCCGATGACCGGCTTTTATCGGGATGGTTGTTGCAATACCGGCCCTGAGGATCGGGGCGTTCACACAGTTTGTTCCGAAATGACTGAAGCGTTTCTCGACTTCAGTAGAGAACGCGGCAATGACTTGTCGACGCCGATCCCGGCATTCGGGTTCAAGGGACTGAAGCCTGGTGACCGCTGGTGTTTGTGTGCGCCGCGTTGGGCCGAGGCGTTCGAGGCCGGAAAGGCTCCCAAAGTTTTCTTGCGGGCCACCCACCTGCGCACGCTCGATTTCGTGTCCTTGGAGGATCTCAAGCGTCACGCGATCGATTTGAACTAACGGGATTCATTGATAGGAGGCAGATCACCTTCGCTCCAGCCTCTGTGGCATGAAGCGGCGAAGTCATGAAACCGCCCCTCTTCGATCGCATCGCGGGCGCCACGCAAGAGTTCCTGGTAATACCAGAGATTGTTCCAGGTGAGCAGGATTGAGGCGAGGATCTCGTTGGCACGCACCAGATGGTGGAGATAGGCACGAGCGTAGTCGCGGGCCGCCGGACATTCGCTTGTCTCGTCCAACGGACGCGGATCCTCGGCATGGCGGGCATTCTTGAGATTGATCGGCCCGAAGCGCGTAAAGGCTTGGCCGGTGCGGCCTGATCGGGTGGGCATCACGCAGTCGAACATGTCGATCCCGCGGGCGATGGCACCCAGGATATCATCGGGCCTGCCGACGCCCATGAGGTAGTGCGGTTTGTCGGCGGGCAGGATCGGGCAGGTCACGTCGAGCATCGCGACCATGACCTCCTGGGGCTCGCCCACAGCAAGACCGCCGACCGCATATCCGTCGAAGCCAAGCCGGGTGAGCGCTTCGGCCGATTGTTCCCGCAAGGCCGGTATCGTCCCGCCCTGAACGATGCCGAAAAGCGCGTAGCCTTGACGTTTGACGAAGGCGTGTTGGCAGCGCTCGGCCCAGCGGAGCGACAGCGCCATCGCGCGCTCGATCTCGGCCTCTTCTGCCGGAAGGGCTAGGCACTCGTCGAGCTGCATGGTGATCGTGGCATCGAGCTGGTGCTGGATCTCGATGGCGCGTTCGGGTGTGAGGTCGTAGCGGCTGCCATCAAGATGGGATGCGAAGGTGACGCCGGCTTCGCTGATGGTACGGCGCTCGGCCAGTGACATAACCTGAAAGCCACCGCTATCGGTAAGGATGGGACCCGGCCAGTTCATGAAACGGTGAAGACCGCCTAAGCGGGCGATGCGCTCATCACCCGGCCTCAACATCAGATGATAAGTGTTGCCCAGAACGATCTCCGCACCGGTCGAGCGAACCATGTCGGGCGTCATCGCTTTGACGGTTGCGGCCGTGCCGACGGGCATGAAGGCCGGGGTCTCGACGCTGCCATGCGCCGTGTGGAGCCTGCCGCGGCGCGCGGTGTCGTCAGTTGCCAAGAGCTCGAAGCCAAACGCTGTCATAGGCTCCGTTCCAGAAGGCAAGCATCGCCATAGGAGAAGAAGCGGTAACGCTGGTCGATGGCGTGAGCGTAGGCTTGTTTCATTTTGGAGACGCCGGCGAAGGCACAGACCAGCATGAAGAGGGTCGAGCGTGGCAGGTGGAAATTGGTGATCAGCCGGTCGACGATTTTGAAACGATAGCCGGGGGTGATGAAAAGATCGGTGTCACCCGGCGCCGGAATGACATGTCCCGATTCATCCGCCACGGTCTCGAGGGTTCGAAGCGAGGTGGTACCGACCGCAGCGATTCGGCCCCCTTTCTTGCGATGTGCATTGATCGTTGTGGCAGCCGCCTCCGACAGTTCGAACTGTTCGCTGTGCATGACATGACCGTCCGTCGTTTCGGCAAGGACGGGCTGAAACGTCCCGGCTCCGACATGCAGCGTCGTGCGCGCGACCTTGACACCGCGTTCCTCCAAAGCCTGAAGCAGTCGCGGCGTGAAATGCAGTCCGGCCGTGGGTGCCGCCACCGAGCCGTCGACGGTTGCAAAGGTTGTCTGGTAGGTTTTCGCGTCGGTCTCGAGCGCACCAGCCGAGCGCTTGATATAGGGTGGAAGCGGCATCTCGCCATGGTGTTTGATGGCGGTGATGAGCTCACTGCCGGCGACGTCGAAGCGCAGGTTGATCTCCCCGCGTTCGCCTCGTTGTTCGACGATGGCCTCGAAACCGGGGGCCAAAGTCAGACCATCGCCCTCGCGGCATTTTCGGGCAGGACGGGCAAAGGCAAGCCACGCGTTGGAACCGACGGGCTTGTGCAAGGTGATCTCCACCTTGGCATCACCGCGCCGTGCACGAAATCGCGTAGGCAGTACCCTCGTATCGTTGACCACCAAGAGATCCTCAGGCCCCAATAAGTCTGGAAGATCGAGGATACGTTGATCCCTGATGGTCGAAGCGACGTGGAGCAAGCGTGCAGCATCACGAGGACTAGCCGGCTGTTGGGCGATGAGTTCTTGCGGAAGCTCGAAGTCGAAACAATCAACGCGCATCGAAGGCAATTATGAAGTTTCGGATCTCTTTCTCTCAAGCTGTGCCAGAACATAGGGCGAGACAAAGCTCGAGACATCACCGCCTAATGCGTTGATTTCCTTGACGAAACGCGAGGAGATGAACTGGTTGGTCTCGGAGGCCATGAGAAACACGGTCTCAATCTTGGGATAGATCCGCTTATTGTTGGCGGCCATTTGAAACTCGTACTCAAACTCCGAGACAGCACGCAGGACGCGGATCACCTTGTCGGCACGATGCTGTGCGGCAAAGGTCATCAACAGGCTCTCAAACGGGGCGACCTCGATCTGCGTGCCATTTACGAGGTTCGCAGCCATAAGGCCGTTAATATCCGCTTCCACCATGCGCGTGCGCTCCTCCAGGGTGAAGCGCGGGTCTTTTCCGATATTGATGGCAACCGCAATGATCAGTTTGTCGACCAAGACGACGGCCCGGCGGATCACGTCCAAATGCCCATTGTGTATGGGATCGAACGTCCCCGGATAGATCCCGATCCTCTCGCGCGCCATCAAACCTTCCTACGCATTGTTGCCGACCGTAGCCGTCTTACGGACAGGAAGTTGGCGCCGATGCTAAGGTCAAGAGGTATTTTGCGCTGCAACAATCCTAGACGTCAGGTGTGTCCACGCCTGCTGACGCATCATCCGGATCGATGTCGCTCTCACCATCGTCTCCATCCTCACCATCGACATCACTGAGACGCGCAGCGGACACGATGTGCTCATCGGTATCCATGGCAAAGAGTTTCACCCCTTGGGTATTACGCCCGGTGATACGGATATCATGGACCGGCATCCGAATAGTCTGCCCCCGATCCGTCACCAGCATGATCTGATTACCGGCATCCACCGGGAACGTGGCGGCCACGGGGCCATTCCGGGCCGAGGTCTCGATATTGATGATCCCCTGCCCGCCGCGATTGGTGGTGCGGTACTCATAGGCCGAACTTCTCTTGCCAAAGCCATTCCGGGTCACGGTCAACAGTAGCTGCTCCTTCTCCTCGAGTTCGGCGAAGCGCTCGGAAGACAGGACCTGAGGCTCGATCACCTCCTCCTCACCGGCATGATCGCCATTCTCGCCATTCCCGTTGCCGTTACCATTGCCATTGGCACGGCGCCGTGCTCCTGCGACCTTCAAATAGTCTTCGCGCTCCTCGATCGAGAGCTTCACATGATCGATCACGGACATCGAAATGACTTCATCACCGCCGGTGAGATCCATGCCGCGCACGCCTTCCGAAGCTCGTGAGCGGAACACCCGGACCGAGGAGACAGGAAAGCGTACCGCCTTGCCGCCGGCAGCCGCGAGCAGGATGTCATGGCTGTCGTCGCAGACATCGACGCCGATCAGATGATCGCCGCTATCCAGACCCATGGCGATCTTGCCGTTGATCGGCACGCGGATGAAATCGCTGA
This sequence comes from uncultured Geminicoccaceae bacterium, assembly GCA_964412385.1. Taxonomy (GTDB): domain Bacteria; phylum Pseudomonadota; class Alphaproteobacteria; order Geminicoccales; family Geminicoccaceae; genus JBGSYN01. The sequence continues at coordinate 1,316 of CAYPOV010000261.1, read as the reverse complement.
GTTCGTTGCGCCGGACCTTGCCGGTCGCCGTCGCAAAGAACAGGCTCAAGGCTTCGTAAGTATCTTCGTCTTCCGGCAACGGCAGGACGGCGGTGATGTATTCCCCTTCGGCAAGATGCGGGAACATATTGATCATCGCCTTGCCGCGCGCCTGGGGGGTGCCGAGCGGCAGCTTATAGACTTTGAGCTTGTAGACCCTGCCGAGGCTCGAGAAGAACAGAACGGGCGTGTGCGTGTTCGATACGAAAATCCGGCTGACGAAATCGTCCTCATGGGTTCGCATGCCTGCACGCCCACGACCGCCACGGCGCTGTGCCCGGTAGGTGCTCAACGGCACACGCTTGATGTAGCCCTTATGGGTGACCGTCACGACCATGTCTTCGCGCTGGATCAGGTCTTCGATGTCCTGATCCGGCTCCGAATCGACATCGATCTCGGTCCGCCGGTCGTTGGCAAAGCGCGAGCGGATCTCGAGCATCTCTTCGCGCATGACCTCGAGCAGCCGGTCGCGTGAGCGCAAGATCAACAACAGCTCTTGGATCTTTTCGCCGATCTCCTTCAGCTCCGACTGGATCTTGTCGCGCTCGAGAGCCGTGAGGCGCTGCAAGCGAAGATCGAGAATCGCCTGAGCCTGGCGATCCGAAAGCTTATAGATCTCGACACCGTCCTCGATCTCCTCGCCGCCAAGTTCCAAGAACGCCCGAATCTCGGCGATCGGCCAGGCGCGATCCATCAATTGGCTCTTGGCTGTCGCGGGATCGGGTGCCGCGCGGATGAGCGCGATCACCTCGTCGATATTGGCGACGGCAACGGCAAGGCCGACCAAGACATGGGCCCGGTCGCGTGCCCGGGCGAGATCATAGGCGGTGCGCCTTAAGATGACCTCCTCGCGGAAGACGAGAAAGGCCTCCAAGACCTCTTTCAAGGTCATCAGGATCGGGCGGCCATTGTTGAGGGCCACCATATTGATGCCGAAGCTGGTCTGCAGCGGCGTGAACTTAAAGAGCTGGTTCAACACCACATCGGGGTCGGAATCGCGCTTGATCTCGACGACCACCCGGACACCATGGCGATCCGACTCGTCGCGCAGATCGGCAATGCCCTCGACCCGCTTCTCTCGAACGACCTCGGCGATCCGTTCCACCAGCCGCGCCTTGTTGACGAGATAGGGCACTTCCGTGACGATAATCGCCTGCCGCTCCTTGCGCACTTCCTCGAAATGACAGCGGCCGCGCACCAGCACCGAGCCCCTGCCGGTGCTGTAGGCCTGAAGGATTCCGCTGCGGCCGAGAATGATGCCGCCGGTCGGGAAATCC
>CAYPOV010000260.1:0-6809 GCA_964412385.1 uncultured Geminicoccaceae bacterium | reverse complement strand
CATCCGCTGGGCAGGCGCATCCTACGAGAAGGCCATGTGGCACTTCTGGATGCAGACCGAGGGCGTCTTTGGCGTCGCGCTCGGCGTGGCGGCCTCGCTCATCTTCTTATTCGTGTTGTTCGGTGCGATCTTCATCGCGATTGGTATGTACACGGCTTATGGCGCTTACGGCAAAGGCGTAGAGTTTTTCCCTGATGTCGAGCCGGAGCAAGCGCAGCTCCACGTCCATGGCCGCGGCGATTTTTCGATCTTCGAGCGCGACGCCTTGGTTCGTGAAGTCGCCGACCGTGTGATTGGCAAAGACGGTATCGAGCGGCTTTACACACGGACCTCCGTTAAATTTCAGGAGGGCGGTGGCGATACCGACGAAGATGTCATCGGCATTCTCCAGATCGAATTTTTACCCCACGATCAACGGCGGCCCGCTGCTGAAATCTTGGGCGAGATCATTGACGACACACGCGACCTTGCAGGACTTCGTGTCGGAATCCGCGAAGAGGAGGCAGGTCCGCCGGTCGGTAAGCCCATTCAAATTGAGATATCGTCGCGGGATCCAAGCCTGATCGATCCGGTCGTCGATCGGGTTCGCGGCCATCTCGATCAGATGCAAGGTCTGCGCGATGTGACCGACACTCGCCCGATACCGGGTATTGAGTGGCGCATTGAGGTGGATCGCGAGAAGGCGAGCCGATTTGGCACCGACATAACTACGGTCGGGTCCAGTCTACAGATGGTCACCAATGGCGTGTTGATTGGCACCTATCGCCCTGACGATGCTGAAGACGAACTCGATATTCGTGCGCGTTTTCCTTTCGACGAGCGTCATCTTGACCGTTTCGATCAGATGATCGTCAATACCGAGCGTGGTGCAATTCCGATGACCAATTTCATTGATCGGTATCCTGCGCAGAAAACCAGCAACTTGCGCCGTATCGACGGCAAGCGCGTGCTGGCGGTCACGTCAGACGTGGAAGAAGGTGTTCTGGTCGACGGCAAGGTCCAAGAAATCCGATCCTGGCTCGCGTCGCAGGATATCTCTCGCGGTGTCGACATCGCCTTCAAAGGCGAAGATCAAGAACAGCGCGAAGCACAGGAGTTCCTGAGCAAGGCTTTCGGCGTCGCGATTTTCCTGATCGCCATTATTCTCGTCACTCAATTCAACAGCTTCTTTCAGGCTGGGCTTATCCTGAGCGCCATCATCTTCTCGACAGTCGGCGTGCTCTTGGGGCTGATGGTGACGCAGCAACCTTTCGGCATCGTCATGAGTGGAATCGGCGTGATTGCGCTCGCCGGAATCGTCGTGAACAATAATATTGTGCTCATCGACACCTTCAACGAGATGCGCAAGCGTGGCTTGGAGCCTATGGAGGCCGTGCTGCGAACCGGAGCCCAAAGGTTGCGGCCCGTCATGCTGACGACGATCACCACGATTTTAGGGCTTATGCCCATGGTCTTGCGGCTCAATATCGATCTGTTCGAGCCGAGAATCACGGCAGGTGGCCCCTCGACGGACTGGTGGGCTCAGCTTGCCTCATCGGTGGCGGGTGGCCTTGCTTTCGCAACCCTGCTAACGCTTGTGCTGACCCCGAGCCTCTTGATGTGGGGCGCCTACAACAAGAGCTTCTTCACTCGAGTAGGCAGCTGGATGAAACGAGATCGTCGGCGTCAGGAGGATCTTGGCGGTGCGATGCCGGTGCCGGCGGAGTAGGGTGACTGCCGATTGAGCCAGATGCACACGAGTGGTATTGTCATTCCTCAAGAAACCGCGGTCCTAAAAGGATAGAGTTTGTCGATGCGACCCTGCGTTTTCATTCACACGAACCACAAACAAAAGCTCGGAGCGTTGGTCTCGGCGCACTCGATGAAGCGCAATTCGAAGACGCCCGATGCGTTCGAGGTCAAGCTCATCGAACTCGAAGACCACCGCGATTTTTTCGATCGCTACGAAGGCCGCGACTATCGACGCGACGACAGCACACGCACATGGCTCAACAATGACCTTCAATCCTTCACGCCGCTTCGTTTCATGGCGCCGGAGCTGATGGCATATGAAGGCCGAGCCGTTGTCGTCGATCCCGATGTGTTTGCCCAAGGCGATGTCATGGAACTTTTGGGTCGCGATATGAGCGGTAAGGCGATCTATTGCCGATCGCGCGGCGAGAACAAGAAAATCGAGCACAATTCAAGCGTGATGCTGCTTGACTGCGCGCAACTCCGTCATTGGAAAATCCAGGAAGACTTTGACGCGCTGTTTCGCATGACGCGGGAATACAAGACCTGGATGAACTTGGCCTACGAGAACCCGTCGACCATAGGCAAGCTCGAGCCTGAATGGAACGATCTCGACAACCTCACACCCCGGACCAAGCTGCTCCACAACACCCATCGCCGGACACAGCCCTGGAAGAGCGGGCTGCCTGCCGATTTCGTACCCGCCGAGCGCCACAAAATACCTGGTGTAGGCACGCTTTTGCGCCTCCGCAGAAAGCTCTTCGGCGAATATGCGTTTCTGGGCGCCTACAAAAAACACCCGGACCAGAACCAGGAGCGCTTCTTCTTTTCTCTTCTCAAAGAGTGCCTGGAGAACGGCACGATCACCGAGGCGATGCTTAAGGATGAGATGGAACGCAATCACATCCGTCACGACGCCATGAGCGTGATAGATACTCTCCCGGCTGCCGCCAGGGCCGCCTGATTTTCCGGCAAGCGCAATATGGATACGGCCACTGCCCATTCCAACCTAACGCGTGACGGTATCGAAATTGCCGCCCTCTATCCGGCAGCGCGGGAATTCCATCCAATCCCGTGGCGCGGTAATAGTGTTGTCTTCGAAGCGCACGGAGCTGTTGATCCGAGCACTACGCCTGTCGCCGACCTTGCTCGCGCCGTCGCCAGTTACTTGGCGAAAGGTGAGCTTCTCGTTCTCAACGCTGATTGCCACTTCTTCGAAACCATCGCCAAGCTGCGAGCAGCGCGGCTGCTGCTCGGCAATATTCCTATTCACGTGGCGACAAGCTCCGACCAGCTCGACGAAGGCGATCTTGGCCTCAATCTCATCAAGAATACCATTGCCACTAGTGCTGCCATCCTGGGCGGAGCCGATAGTGTCGCCATTGTACCGAGCGGCGACGAACGCCTTGACCACAATCTTTTTCTTGTTCTGACTGAAGAAGCGAAACTCGCCGACGCTTTCGATCCTCTCCGTGGCAGTGGCTTCATCGAGTATTTGACGAAGGAAGTAGCATCTCGTGCCTGGGATGTTGTGCGCCAGTCGCAATCCTTGCTGAGTTTCAAGGAGCAAATAGGCCAACCCACGCAGCGAACGGAGCCCCTCGAAGAAACACTGCCGGGTAAGCCGCCATATCTGCGCGGCCCCTACCCATCAATGTATACAAGCCGGCCCTGGACGATCCGGCAATATGCAGGGTTTTCAACCGCCGAAGAGAGTAACGCCTTTTACAAGCGGAACCTCGCCGCTGGCCAAAAGGGTCTTTCCGTTGCCTTTGATCTTGCCACTCATCGGGGCTATGACAGCGATCATCCAAGAGTAGCAGGCGATGTCGGCATGGCCGGTGTGGCCATCGACTCGATCCTCGACATGCGCGCTCTCTTCGACGGCATTCCGCTCGATCAAGTCAGTGTCTCGATGACCATGAACGGCGCCGTGCTGCCGATTCTGGCGCTGTTCGTAGTGGCGGCCGAAGATCAGGGCGTCCCGCCCGAAAAACTCAGCGGCACTATTCAAAACGATATCCTCAAGGAGTTCATGGTCCGCAACACCTACATCTTCCCGCCGGGACCCTCCATGCGGGCGATTGCGGACATCATGGCCTATACCGCGGAGCGCATGCCGCGCTTCAACTCGATCAGCATTTCTGGCTACCATATGCAGGAAGCTGGTGCCACGCCCGACCTCGAACTCGCCTACACGCTTGCTGACGGTGTCGAGTACATTCGAACCGGGATTGCGACCGGCCTTGATATCGATAGCTTTGCGCCGCGTCTCAGCTTCTTTTTCGGCATCGGCATGGACTACTTTGCGGAAATCGCCAAGCTTCGCGCCGCTCGTGCCCTTTGGTGCGAATTGGTCACGCCATTCGCTCCCAAAGACCCGAAGTCACTCGCCCTTCGCGCTCACTGCCAGACATCCGGCTGGTCGCTAGCGGCAAACGACATCTACAACAATGTCGTGCGCACGACGATCGAGGCGATGGCTGCAACGCAGGGCCAAACACAGTCGCTTCATACCAATGCGCTTGACGAAGCGATTGCCCTGCCGACCGACTTTAGCGCAAGGATCGCCCGGGAAACCCAACTAATCCTAGCCAATGAGACCGATACCTGCGGGACTGTCGATCCCTGGGGCGGCTCGCTGTTCATGGAGGCAAAGACGCGCGAGCTGATGGAACAAGCCCGTGCCCACATCGCCGAAATCGAAGCGATGGGCGGGATGGCCCAAGCGATCGAGCAAGGCCTCCCCAAACTTCGCATCGAAGAAGCAGCGACCCGGACACAGGCGAGGATCGATGCCGGTGAGCAAATCATCGTCGGCGTCAATGCGTATCGGTCCGACGACGCCGATGACATCGAGATCCTCAAGCTCGATGCGCACGAAGTTCGATCCGCGCAATGTGCGAAGCTTGATATCCTCAAGAAGGGCCGAGATCAGACAAGGCTCGCTCAGACACTGGATTCTCTATCAAGAGCGGCGGAGACAGGAGAGGGCAATCTCCTCGCACTCTCGATCGACGCCGCGCGAGCCCATGCCACGGTGGGCGAGATCACCGCGGCTCTCGAAAAGATATGGGGCCGCCACCGGGCCGGGGTCCAAGGTGTCATGGGTGTCTATATGAGCGAAGCAGGCGAGACCGAGGCTGTTCACCATGTCATCGAGCGTACGGCACAATTCGAACAGATGGAAGGCCGTCGGCCGCGCATTCTGATCGCCAAAATGGGTCAAGATGGCCACGACCGTGGCCAGAAAGTCATCGCCACATCGTTTGCCGATTTAGGATTTGATGTCGATATCGGCCCTCTTTTTCAAACGCCCGGCGAAGTCGCTCAACAAGCGATTGACAATGACGTACATATCGCCGGCGTCAGCACTCTTGCGGGCGCACACCTGACACTGATACCGGAACTCCGAAAAGAACTCCAAGATCGTGGTGGAGAGCATATACTAATCGTGGCAGGTGGTGTCATCCCGCCAGCCGATGCGAAAACACTGAGCGCCATGGGTGTCACCGAGGTGTTTGGTCCTGGCACGGTGATCAGCGCAGCAGCCCTCAAACTCCTCGACACACTCGAGGGCGGCAATCGGCGCGCTTACGCGAGTGCCGTGTGAGCACCGAGATTGGTGCGCTGGCCAATGCTGTTCTGGAAGGCGATCGCGCAAGTCTCGCCCGGGCCATTACCCTTATCGAATCAGGCCATTCCGAACATCGGGTTTACGCCGGTGAGCTGATCGAGCGTTTGCAGCCGAAGAGTGGCAACAGCTTTCGCCTCGGGGTGAGTGGTGTTCCCGGTGTCGGCAAGAGCACGTTTCTCGATGCGTTCGGAAGCCTGCTCATCGAACGAGGCCATAAGATTGCGATCCTCGCCATCGATCCGAGCAGTGGACGAACTGGCGGCTCAATTCTTGCCGACAAAACACGGATGGAGCGCCTTTCGAGCAACGCCAATGCCTATATACGGCCCACGCCGTCACGCGGCGAACTCGGAGGCGTAGCGCGCTCGACCCATGATGCGATCATGGTGGTCGAAGCCGCGGGTTTCGACATCGTCATCGTCGAAACCGTGGGCGTCGGCCAGTCGGAAATCCTCGTTGCCGATCTTGTGGACCTTTGCCTCGTTCTCATGCTTCCAGGCGCGGGTGACGATTATCAAGGTATTAAGAAGGGAATCCTTGAGGTCGCGGATATTTTCGCTGTTACCAAGGCGGACGGCGCGTTGGAAGCCGAAGCAATTGAGGCCAAGCGGACTCTTGATGCCGTCTGCCGTCTGCTTCGTCCATCACCATCGGGGTGGAAACCGCCAGTCCATCTGGTAAGCGCCCTCCAAGGCCGAGGACTCGACGTCCTTTGGGATGACTGCCTGCGGTTCTGCGATCATATGAAAGGAAGTAACGCCTTCCACAGTCGGCGCGCGATGCAACGAGTCGCTGCCTTTAATCGATCCTTCGAATGGCAACTCCAGCATCTCCTCTCAAGAGAGGTTTGTCTCCAAGATGATATCGATGCCACGCGTAACGCCGTTGCAAGCGGCACAATCACGCCAAGTGCCGCTTGCGATCACCTCATTGGCCGGTTACGTCAAGTTCTTCATCGAGGAGGTTCGTCCTAGTCGCGCCGCCTAGCGAGGCGTAACCACGGACGTAGCGATTGAATCGGCATTCTGGTATCTTGCTCACAACAAGATCGAAGTGCGAAGACGACGCATGGACGTTGGGGCGTGGCTAATCGGCCTGGGGCTTGGTGACTACCAGCAGGCTTTCCGGGATAATCATATTGGCCCGGACATCTTTCCGGAGCTCACAAACGAGGATCTCAAGGAGATCGGCGTCAAGGCTTTGGGAGACCGACGGCGCATCCTCAAGGCAATAGCGGCACTCGCTGACGAGGAAACGTCTGGCTTCGAGAAATCCACGAACAACGAAAGCCTGGAAGACCCTGACCAGCCCATGCCGCGGCCCTCGCGGCAGGCAGAGCGGCGGCAATTGACGGTGATGTTTGTCGATTTGGTGGGTTCGACGGCATTGTCGTCGCGGTTGGATCCCGAGGAGATGAGCGGGGTTCTCAAGGATTATCAGA
>CAYPOV010000259.1:0-6818 GCA_964412385.1 uncultured Geminicoccaceae bacterium | reverse complement strand
GGATTGAATGTGCGCGCGATCATTGGGATGTCGTCGTCGCCAAATTAATGACTTGGTACGCTATCTCGTCTTGTCCCTCATTTGAGCAGGGCCCGAGACTCAGAGCGATCCGAGGATCGTCAACACGCCGACCGACAGGATCGCCGAGAACAGAATTGCCCGCGTGATCGTCGCCGTCGGCACGCCGTAGTGTAGGGCCAGGATAAAGGGCATGACCCCGGTCGGACCGCCTGCCACCATCATCACGGGCTTGGTCCAGAGCGGATCGACAACACGAAATGCGAGCAATGCAAAAGCCACCAGGACGGGCATTGCAATGAGCTTGATCAAGGTGACGGCAACCGGCGCCCAAAGATCAAGTCCGGGTGTTCGCTGGGCGAGAATGATTCCGAGCGCGAAGAGCGAACAGGGGGCCGCCGAATCCCCGACAAATCGCACATAGAGTTCGATGCCATCGGCAATGTCGACGTTGCTTGCATTGACCAGCAAGGCCACGAAAATCGTCAAGACTTGCGGATTGCGAAGGATTGATTTCACAACCGCCTTGATGGCTTCAGATTGTGTCGACGCTTGTCTTTCGCGACCGCGAGCCACTTCGAGGATCAGCATGGTCACGCCGTAGATGAAAATCGCATCGACGGCGATCAATGCCACAATCGGTTGTGCAGCCGTCTCACCAAAAAGAGCCGTCGCGATCGGAAGCACAAAGAAGAAGTGATTGGTGAACATTGTCGCCATCGCCAGCAAAAGGGCTTCACGTGGCTGGCGTTTGAAAACCCTGCGGAACAGCCCGTAGCTCAATGCGTAGAGGACGATCTCCACGACCAAGTAGGCGAGAACAACGCGCCACTCGAAGGTCTCGAACGGCACGGCTGCAAGAAATCGAAAGAGTAAGGGCGGACCGGCTATGTAAAAAAGGTAGCGGTTGAGCGCCGACGCCATGGCCGGATCGAAATTGGGAAGGCGCGCAACGCCATAGCCCAACGCGACCACAAAGAAGATCGGCAAGACGCCGCTGAAAAAGACGTCGATCACGAGGCGGCGCCGTCCGGATCAAGTGTTAGCCGCCAAGCGCCACTCCCTCGCGCCGCGGGTCGGCACCGCCGATGAGGCCGTCCGGCGTGATCTGAATGGCGTGAAGACCGCTCACAAGCCCTCTTATGTTGACCTCATGCCCTAAGGCCTCGAGGTCAGGCGCCAGCCGGACGGCGGGCGTGCCTTCCTCGAGATCGGTCGGGCCATTGCGATTGACAACATGGCCCATATCGATCGCCTCCTGTGGCGTCATCTCCCAATCGAGAATGGCGATCAGCGAGTTGGCCACATATTGGATGATCCGCGAACCTCCAGGCGAACCAATCAGCAGAACCGGCGATCCGTCCTCGAGCACGATCGTCGGCGCCATCGAACTGCGCGGCCTTTTTCCACCCTCAACCCGGTTGGCCACCGGCAAACCATTACGCACGGGCCGAAAAGAAAAATCGGTAAGTTCGTTATTGAGCAAGAAACCATTGGTCATAACGCGCGAACCGAAACCCGTCTCGATCGTCGTTGTCATCGAGATCATGTTGCCGTCACCATCAACAATGGCGAAATGGCTGGTCCCGGCGCGTTCGGGTTGCGCATCGGGTGCCTGGAGCGTTGCCTCACTCCAAGGCGGATTACCTGGCTCCGCCTGCTCCATGGCACTCATGAGAGAGATTTGTTGCGCGCGCATCATCAAATAGGTCGGATCCAGCAAGCCTTCCGGCATGGACACGAAATCACTGTCCGCCATATAGAGGCCGCGATCGGCATAGGCGAGTTTCGAAGCTTCCGCAAAGACGTGCCAAGCGGGCACACTCGGCCCCATTCCCGGCATGTCGAACTGGTTGAGTATCCCCAAGATCTGCCCGACGGTAAGGCCGCCGGAACTGGGCGGACCCATGCCGCAGACCTCATAGCGGCGATAATTAACGCAAACCGGCTCCCGCTCGATGACCTCGTAGGATGCCAAATCCTCTTGGCTCAACTGTCCGGGATTGGTCTCGGTGCGAACCGCCTCGATGATCGAGCCGGCGATCGTGCCGTGATAAAACGGTGCCGAGCCTTCGGCCGCCAGAAGGCGCAATGTCTTGGCAAATTCCGGATTCCGGAGAGCCGTGCCCTCAACTTTGGGACTGCCGTCTTCCTCGAAAAAATACGACCTCGTCGGCTCAAAACGCGCCAGATCCCGCTCGACTGCTCCCTCGATCGATGCTGCGAGCCTCGGCGAAATGGCGAAGCCTTCTTCCGCCAAAGCGATTGTCGGATCGAACAGCTCTGCCCACCCCAGCCGGCCATATCGTTCATGCATGGTCTCGAGCAATTTCAGCGTGCCCGGAACACCAACTGACTTGCCGCCGACGAGAGCCTCCCAGAAACCCATGGGCTCGCCATCCGAGCCGAGCCAGTAATCCGGTGTTGCCGATAAAGGCGCCGTTTCGCGTCCGTCAAAACTTGTCAGCGTTCGTGTTGACGCGTCCCAGTAGAGAGCAAACGCACCGCCGCCGATGCCCGAACTCTGAGGTTCAACCAGATTGAGCATAAGCTGCACTGCAAGAGCCGCATCGGCCGCGGTGCCGCCGGCTTCGAGCACATCAAGTCCGACCCGCGCCGCAATCGGGTTGGCAGCCGCAACCATCAAGGATGACTGTTGTGCCTGCGTGGTACCGAGCAAGGCAGACCACATAAGCGTAGCGCCAGAAAACGCCACGACCGCCTTTCGCTTAGCTGTACGCAGAATTTGGTGCATCTCGGTCCTCACGATCCATTTGAGCGAGGTCCTATGGGAATACTAAGGATTGTAAACAGTCAAATCAGAGACGCGGTTGCATTTCAATATGAGTAAACCACAAGGATATCAGAAACTGTTTTTGAAAAATATAAAGTTATAAACACTAAGCAGCAGCAACACACTGGTCAATCTCGTGACTAACCTAACTCCTACGAGAACCGCTAAGTTCAATTATATGGATTCAGTCACCTTAAGTTGTCCAAGCGACATTTTGCCGAAAGATTTCAGCCCCACTGTTGCATGATTACGTCTCATCACTCTGGCAATTTCGGTAAGCGCACTGCTAGTCTCAAAAAAAGCTTTGGAGACTCCTCATGACGTCAGTCGTTTCATCCACCCGCGGGAGTAATGTGCTCGAATATCGAGCACCACGACCGAGACTGAGTGCGATCGTCAGCGCTTTGCCTGCGTTTTCACCGTTCGTAGGTCCGGAAACGATTGAGCGGCGCCGCGGGGCCATCTTCAGAGCCCGCATTGGCGCCAACGAAAATCCATTTGGAGCATCGCCCTTAGTGTTGGAGGCTTTAAGAGCCTCGACCCACGATATGTGGATGTATGGCGATCCTGAGAATAATGACCTTCGATGGGCACTTGCCGACTATCATGGGATAGCGCCTGCCAATATCTGCGTTGCAGAAGGTATCGACGCGCTGCTTGGCTATGCCGTCAGAACCTTTGTGGATGCAGGAAGCCCTGTCGTGGCATCTCAAGGCACGTACCCTACGTTCAGTTACCAGGTTTTCGGTCATGGTGGGCGTCTCATTGAGGTGCCTTACGACGATGATACCGCCGATACCGACGGACTTGCCGACGCGGCCCGACAAGAAAGTGCACGGATCGTCTATCTAGCGAATCCTGACAATCCGATGGGAACGTGGAACGATCGCCCTTTCGTCAACGCGCTTATCGAAAAACTCCCCGAAAACTGCGTCTTGTTGCTCGATGAGGCCTATGCCGATTTCGCATCAGAAGGCATCCTCACGGACAAAGATGTTGGCGATTCGAGGGTCTTGCGGTTTCGCACGTTCTCCAAAGCCCATGGACTTGCCGGTCTTCGCATCGGCTACGTCATCGGCGAACAATCTTTGATCAACGCTTTTGAGCGCATCAGAAACCACTTCGCCGTCAATCGGATGGCCCAAGCGGCTGCCATGGCTGCCCTTGATGACCAGGACCATTTAGATGCTGTTGTCCGCCAAGTTGCCGACGCGCGTCAGAGAATCACGGAGATCGCAGCGAAGCAGGGACTTTCGACGGTCCCTTCGTCAACCAATTTTGTGGCGATAGACTGCGGTCGCGACGGCGACTTCGCCAAGCGGGTCCTGAACGCGCTCGAAGAGCAAAGTGTCTTCGTCCGTATGCCAGGTTCGCCACCTCAAAATCGTTGCATTCGAATTAGCGCCGGTCTTCCGGCAGAAATCGGTTACTTCGAAGAGGTTTTTCCAGAGGCGCTGGCCCAAGCTTCCGAACAACCATCAAACAATCCCTGAGGGCTCGGTACAGCAAAGGCAGAATCGTCATGGCTCACGCGCAAGGGCCTGCGGGCGCTACTAGGCGAAAATAGACAAGCCGAGCGTTGCCGAAAAAACCGCGAGTGCCTTCATGCCGGCAACGCTATTACCTTTATTGCCGAGTGCCGGTCCGTAGGCCGCAACCGCCATATGGCCTGGAACAACGGCAAGCATGGCGCCACTCACGGCACTCTTGGTAGGAAGCCCGACCTCGATCGCATGACGGCCTACTTCGTCATACATGCCGCAGGTCGTCATGAGCGCCACGGTGCGGTGATTGAGGCGGGGATCGAGAATTTGATGGCCCGTCAGCGGATCCTTGCCGCCGCACGCAAGGAAGAGACCTATCCTGGCAAGCAGTTCCGATGTGCTCGTTGTCGCGCACTGACGAAAATAGGCCATGGCAGCGAGGTCGGGATCAGAGAGGGTATTGTAGTGTCGCATCATGTTGGCGAGCGCCTGGTTGCGCCACCCGTGTTGCGCCTCGGAGCGAAAAACCGCATCGTCAACCGGAAAGCTTTCGGACCCACTCTCTGCCAACCGGCCTAGAAACTCCCTGAATCCGAGAACTTTAGCCGCGAAATCGGTGCCAGGAAGGACCGCGGAGACCGCGATCGCGCCGGCATTGATGTAGGGATTGCGCGCGCGGCCCCGTTCTTCCTCGAGCTTGACGATCGAGAAGAAGGCGTCACCCGAAGGCTCGACTGACATCGCTTGAAACACGTCGAGACCACTGGACTGCATGACGCAGGCCAACGAGAAAACCTTGGAAACACTCTGCAGAGTAAAGCGTTCGCTGGAATCGCCTCTGGAGCCCTGAAGGCCGTCTATGGTGATTGCCGAAATCGCGAATTTTTGCGGATCAACTTTGGCAAGCTCGGGAATGTAGGTGGCCACGGCTCCTTCGCTGCACACTGCGCGCCCGGCCGCATGAGCCTCGTCCAGTGCGTTATCAAGTTCCTGTTGACTGACAGCCACCCGCCGCAAAGGTCAATGGCTCCAATCGACGGTCGGCAAGCCAGCGACGACTCCGCGAAGCCCTTCGGCATAGGCATTGCGTAAACCGTCATAATAGTCGTCTCGCTCGTGAACACGATTGATCGCGCCGAGTGACAAATCGTCGGCGCGCTTGGCAAATAGATCGATCGGCATGGCAACCGAAAGGTTGCTGCGTATCGTGGCGTCAAAGGACAGCAAGAGAACTTTTTGCGCCTCTGGAAGGGGCATATCGAACGTGACAACACGATCGAGTATGGGCTTGCCGTATTTCAGCTCGCCGATCTGCAAAAACGGTGTATCGGCAGAGGCTTCGATGAAATTTCCGGCAGCATAGATGAGGAAGAGTCGCTGTGGGCCACCAGCGATCTGGCCACCGAGGAGCATCGTGGCGCTCGGATCTCCATAAGACGAAACAAAGCTGGCATCGGCTGCCATGACCTCGCGCAAGACATTGCCCACCATGGTTGCCGCATCAAACATGCTGGGCGCCTCGAAGAGGTTGTGGATGTTGCCAGGGATACCGAGCCGCTGGCTGAGCCGTGTCACCACCGACTGTGTCGTTGCAAGATTGCCCGCAGAGGCCAGACCCATGACCGCACTGCCCTCGAGTTGAAAGAGATTGAGCTTGGGCATGGTGGCGATATGGTCAACGCCGGCATTGGTCCGAGTGTCGGTGGCCATGACCAACCCTTCACGGAGAAGCATTCCTAATCCATACGTCATTTTCTCACTCCGTGCGCTTCCATCGTGCGTCACTCAATATCGTTTGCCTGTGTGACTGGCCAGCAATCTTTGTGGCAATTCCCTGATCGGATGTCCGAACATCAATGAGTTCACCAATGATCCGCATCGCGATGTTTTCAGGTCCCCGTCATCGTTCCACCGCCATGATGCGTGCCTGGAGCCAACGTTCCGACACCTATGTGTGGGACGAGCCGTTCTATGGGCCTTATCTTGTCAAGACAGGCATCGATCATCCTATGCGAGATGACATCCTGCGGATTGTCGAGACCGATCCGCAAAGAATCGCGTCGCGTTGTTCTCTAAGTATTATAGCAGGTTATCGTGTTTTCTTCCAAAAACACATGACCCAGCATATGCTACCTGATATTGGTCTCGACTGGCTCGAGAATGTCATAAGCTGCTTTCTTATCCGCGATCCGAGACGCGTGCTTATCTCCTACCGCAAACAACGCGAAACGGTGACCGAGCAAGATCTTGGCTATCACCGTGCGCTGGCGCTTTTCGAGCACGCGCGGACTGCTACTGGCCGCATCCCCCCCGTGTTGGATTCAGATGACATTGCACGTGACCCCGAAGCTATGCTCCGAGCACTTTGCTTGGAAGTCGGCGTTCGGTTCGAGACACCAATGCTCTCTTGGCCTGCAGGGCCTCAGGAAAGCGATGGCGTCTGGGGGCCTCACTGGTATCAGGATCTTTGGCGTTCGACGGGCTTCGGCCCGCCCTCGCCGACACCCCGATCCCTCCCGGAC
>CAYPOV010000258.1:0-6876 GCA_964412385.1 uncultured Geminicoccaceae bacterium | reverse complement strand
AAATGGGCAAGTACCAACACTGCATCATTGAGTTATTCCTCTCTTTTGTTTCGATTGTCCTCCAAGTCAACACTTTGAGAGACACTATCAGAGTACACACTTATCGTTCCCTCATCAAAGTTCTGTCGAGTTGAAGATGTCCCACGACTTTCTCAGAACCAAATGCGAGGGCCTTTGGCTCAACGACAAGAACGCCGTGCCCGGCCTCTCCAACGTCAACCCGTTGCGGCAGCCGAAGCCACCGAAGCCCTTGCCGAAGCTCAAGCAGGTGCGAGTGATGCAGAAGCCGCCTGCCATCTTGCCGAAGCAGGCCGGAAGCCGACTGCAGTGAGGGACGAAAGTCCGACCATTGAATTAGCCGTTTGACTTCCATCACTGGGCAAAATCGTAAAGCGGGAAAAAGACTCTCAGTGGTAAGCTACTCCGGCTCGCTTGCCGAATAGTGTTCTGCCACCGAGTCTGCGCTTCGGGAACAAGCCCCATGCCCCAATAAGTCGTCTCTTCTTCGTATTGATTCTGTAGTTGCTGTTCCAATTGGCAATATTTTTCGTAGAAGGCAACTGTCCTCTCTTGCAGTTCTTGTACGTTCCGGGCACCGACTTTAAGCAAAGCTCGCCCAAAATCACGAGCAACGAGTCCGGCGATATCGTAATGGCCTTGCTCATGTGCCAAAACAGTACTCGTCTGGCTACCCGCCAGAACCCAAGTCTCTGCAGGGACGAGTGTGAGCTTTACTCCGAGCGAGATGTACCTGTAGGCGTAATTGTTCTGCACTTGACCACCAGTGGTCCCGAAGACTGGCAGGATTTGAGCAAACCGAGTAGGAGCGTTAGCTGGTGGGGACTGCCTTACTTGAAAATCTGCCCACTGGAGGGTTCTGGGCCAACCCTCCAAACTTAGTTCGCCTTTAGAATCCGTGGGCGATGCGAACACTGGCTGCGGTGTGGCCACAGCCAAAATCGGGATGATGGCTATGGTTGCAGCGAGAACGGAAAGGATGCCAACTTCCCCGCTTGGATCAATCACGTTGACGGGATTTACGTTCGCATAAAGGAACCTGTGCAAAGTGACGGGATCTTGCAAACGCCCTTGGAACGGGTCCATGCCATAGAAGCGGCCAACCGATGGACTCATCCACCTCGCCCTCAGATAATCCAACCCGGTCGCCAAGTCCCGTTGCTCTCCAGCAAACAGATACACATTGCCCGTGCTACCCACCTGCCCAATCGTCCGGCCGAACGCATCGTAGATATAACGATCCGTGACGATGCCGGAAGTGTCGGTCAAGGCACGGGTGCTGCCGAGGCCATCGACGTGGTAGAGGGATTGGTCTCTAGTAATTCCATCTTCGGCCAGACGGATTTGTCTGATCAGGTCCAACCCATGGACGTAGGACACCTTGATCACTCCACCGGGAGTGTACTCCAGTAGCACCTGAGCGTATGGTCGGTTGGCATCGATCAGGAATCGAGTCTCTTCGCCATCGGCAATCGATGCCACTCGGATACCATCGACGTCGTATTGGTAAGTGATGTCGTTGGTGCCATCTCCATCCGTATCCACACCAACGAGTCGATTCTCAACATCCCACTCATAGTTAACTGTTTCGGAGGGGCTGGTCTTCGAGAGCGTGTTGCCGTTATCGTCGTAGGTGTAGGTGGTATCCGCACCACCAGGTGATTCGACAGTCAGCCGGTCGTTGTTGTCGTAGGTGTAGGTGGTCTCGCCTTCCTGCGAGTCGTTGCGGCTCAGTCGGTTTCCAACAGAACCATACGTGTAATCGATGACCCGACCGGGATTGGTCTCACCTGATGCAAAGATCTTCTCCGAGGTCAACCGATACAACTCGTCGTAAGCATATTCGACCTTGCGGCCATCGTGCTCGGTGACACTCACACGATTCCCAACGAGATCCAGTTCATACGCAAAACTCGCAAAGACTGTCTCACTACTGTCCGCATGTTGGAGTGAGAGCAGACGGTTCAAGTCGTCATAGTCGCGAGTCTCGACGGTCCCGTTCGGCAGCTCCGTCCGCACCAGATTGCTGACCTCGTTGTAGAAATATTGAGTGACGTCGCTGTCCGGATCGGTTACGGTCTCGATGCGGTTCAACACATCAAAGGTATAGTTCGTAGTTCCTGCAGGCGTTGTTACCGAAGTACGATTACCGACAACATCATAGCTGTAACTGATCTCGGTCTCATCCGGATCGATCCGAGACACCAACCGGTCACGCTCGTCATATTCGAAAGTCGTCGTTCCGCGATCATCGACTATCGTTTCGCGTTGGCCAGTGGGAGTATACGTGAAGCTCTCAAAAGTCGTACCGAGGAATTGTTTGGCAACCAGTCGATTGTTGGTGTCGTAGTCAAGGGTGATTGCGTCGCCGTTGAAGTCGGTCATGCTCGTAACATTCCCAACCTTGTCGTAGACCGTTGCCGAACGCTGACCCAAAGGCAACTCTGTCGCAACCCGACGTCCAAGCCCGTCATAATCATGCTTGGTCACATGATCGTTGGCATCCTTCTGGCTGATCAGGTTTCCTGCCTCGTCATAGCCATACTCGGTTCGTTGATCCAGAGCATCGACAACAGCCGTCAACCGTCCCAGAGCATCATACTCAAACTTCGTCTCCCGTCCGAGTTGATCGATCTGGTTGACAACTCGACCCAACGCATCATAGCCGGTACTCGTGGAGGTCCCATCGACGAAGAGAGTCTCGACCTGTCGGCCCAACTCGTCATAGACAAACTCTGTCGTCCGATCCAACGCGTCGGTCGTAGAAATCCCCCGACCTGCAACATCGTAGCTCGTGAGAGTTTCCCGACCCAACGCATCACGGACAAGAATCTGTCGCCCGGCAGCGTCGTACTCAAATTCGGTTCGGTTGCCACGTTCGTCGATCTGGGCAACAACTCGGCCCGCGGCGTCGTACTCAGTCTCTGTCCGTGGATTGTCCGAAAGGTCATCCGGTGTCGCATCCGGGAAGATCGTGAAGGTCAGCCGACCCAACTTGTCATACTCGAAATGCGTGGTTCGCCCCCCACGATCGGTGGAACTCGTCCGCCGACCCAACTCGTCATACGTGATCGCAGTCGAGGTCCCATCAGGAAAATCGATTCCAATGAGCTGTCCACGATCGTCGTATCGGAACTCGGTCCTTCGCTCCAGTGCATCGATGGTCGCTACCTGATTGCTAAGTGCGTCATACTCAGTCCGCGTCACGTTGTTCTCGGCATCGGTAACTTGGGTCGATCGGCCGTTGCCATCATACGCCGTGGTGGTCACCAACGTCCGGGCTCCTTCCGGAGTGGTCAAGGTTGTCGTCTCGGTCAGTTGATTGCCGTTGTCGTCGTACGTGAACGTCGTGACGTTGCCCAGAGCATCGGTTTGCTTGGTCAGATTCCCTCGCGGGTCGTAATCGAACACGGTGTTGTTACCAAGAGCATCGATGATCAGGATTTGGTTACCCGCACCGTCATACTCGAACGTGGTGAGATTCCCCGCAGCATCCGTTGTGGAGAAGAGATTGCCCGCCCCGTCGTAAGCATTAGTTGTGGTGTTGCCCAGCGGGTCGGTGATCGTCTCCAAGACGGACATGGGTCGCGCACCACGTATGCGGTCGAACAAACCAGGAGTGAAAGTCTTGTAAGTGAATAGAGTTATATTCCCGAGCGGATCTTTTTCGGTCAGAACGTTGTTGTTGCCGTCATACGTAAACGTGGTCGTATTCTCCAGAGGATCGGTCTCGGTGAGCATGTTGTTGTTGGCATCGTAGGTTCGCTTAGTAACCCCAAGATCGGAGTCAATCTCCGTCACGACGTTACCACGCAAGTCGTACTCAAAGACCGTGGTATTCCCCAACGCATCCCTGACGGTTTCGAGAAAATTGTCCGGATCGTGGATCAACTCTACAGGGTTGCCGTCAACGTCGATCAACTTGATTAACCGTCCCTGGTCATCGTACTCGGTCCGCACTCCCTGCCGTCCAAGAGGATCGATAACCTCGGTCAGGAAGTGAGCCCGCGTCGGTTCGTTGTAAACGAACGTGGTGACGTTGTCTTCGCGGTCCGTCACGGTCACAAGATCACCCTGGGCGTCGTAGCCGTAACGGACCTTGTTGTTCCTCGGATCGGTGGCCGAGATGATTCGTCCTTGCGGATCACGCTCGAATGTGATCTTCGGACCACGATTACTCTCGATGGCTGCGTCGGTGAACGTTAGGATGTTGCTGTTGGTGTCCGAGACCGACAGCAAATCACCAGTAGTAGCATCAACTTCGTACGCCAAGCCCTCCTTGGTGGTCAAGAAATACGTGCCACCGAAGTTAAGGGCATCGGACGGATTGAACGGAAGGGAACCACCACTCACAAGACCATAATACTCACCGAAATCATTGCGAATGAGGGTGTAGGCCTTGGGGATCGAAAGCTGGCTCGTCACGCCCGCATCGGGGACAAACACAGGATCATAGAACCCGAAGCCTCCCGCAAAGCCCGATACAGGTCTGGGCTTGAAAGTGAAGCCCTCACGACGACCACCCGGAACTGTGACGTAGACCCGATCATCCTCACGGAACGGAGTAAAGATGCCGAACTCTTCCGAACCACTGGGAAGGACGCTGGTCCGCAAATCCGTGTCTCGGAATTCGAGTCGCCAACCAAAACCGAGGTCATCTTGCACTCTGGAATTGAGCGAATCATAGGTCCGAGTGACAGTGATCGGAATCCCCGAAACCGGGATGGAGAGATCGGTGAAGGACAGAGTAAAGTTGCCGATCTTGAGGTCACCGGCAACGCGGATCGTTTGCTGCACAAAGGACGTGTTGCCGCCTGCATCAGTGGCCGACAGTTGCATCGTGTACGTGTCGTTGGCCAATCCTGTCGGATCGAATTTCCCGAGGACGCCATCGACCACGGGCGTTGTCCCTCGGAACATCTCGACAAATGGCCCACCGCTGGCTGGAGCTACTTCCAGAGTGTAGTAGAGGAGATTCGCATCGGTGGCCGTGCCAATGACGTCCACGGGAGCCGTCACGATCGCCCCATCGAGAGGAGACGTTAGCTCGACGGTTGGGGCTTCCGTGTCACTTGTATCAATAACAATCAAGGTGGTGGTAGCCAGTCCTGTGTTGCCAGCAGCGTCCGTGGCGCTGGCAACGATAGCGTACTCACCCACAGGTTCGGCCAAGAGTGTGATACGTCCAGCCGAATCCAACGGAAGGGACATACCATTGATGGTCAAGTCGAGCGATTCAACACCGACATTGTCCGTTGCACTCAGGACAAAGGTGACGGGTGTCCCAACTTGTGCCGGGTTGGCACTGACAATCAGGTTCACCCGAGGCGTTTGTCCATCGGCCAAGACCGCCATGTCATAAGTCTGTGTGATAGCTCCACCGCGGTCATCCTCGACCGTGATTTCAACGCGATGGGTACCGACGTCTGCGATACCTGGTGACCAGATGACGCGTCCGAACGAATCGATGTTCATGCCATCTGGAGCCGTGTCAAGCCGATAGCTGATCGGGTCACCGTCGGGATCGTTGGCTTGGACGTCGTAACGATAGGGCAAACCGGCAGTCACCACTTGCACCGGACTGGATGAGATGGTGGGGTTCTCGTTGTCGTCGACCACGGCAATTGAGAACGACTGCGTCCCACCCAGACCTTGGGGGTCTACGGCGGCTACAACGACTGGCTGCAATCCAACATGGGAGATGTCCGGCGTCCATTCCACGAGCCCAGTTACAGGATCGATAGTCATCCCTGTCGGCTGTTCCAGAAGAGAATACGAAAGAGCGTCCCCGTCGGGATCATCCGCAGTGACGGTGTAGAGGTAGGCAATGTCGGCAGTGGCTACCAATGAGGGTGAGGAGGTAATCACGGGGGGTTCGTTGAACGTTGTGGAAACAACAACGGTGTAGTTCTGCGTACCGAAGCTACCTTGGTCGTCTTCCACCCGGATGTTGACATCGTGAGAGCCGATCTGAGCATCAGTCGGAGTCCACTGAATGACACCAGATACCGGATCGATAGTCAGGCCAGTAGGCCCGGTGGTCAGAGTGAACGTCAACTGATCGTCTTCGGGATCCGTCGCACGGACTGGATAGATGTAATTTCTGTTTACGGTTGCTTGAGTCGGAGGCACTGACGTAATGGCCGGTGGGAGGTTCACGGCCCGAACAACAATCTCATAACTCTGAGTTGAAGACCCGCCATAAGGATCGACAACGCGGAGCACGACGTCCTGCGAACCTGTTTGGCCGCTCGTGGGTGTCCATCGGATCGTCCCCATATTCGGATGGATCGACATCCCGGTCGGTGCGGCATCGAGCTGCCACGAGAACGGGTCACCATCGGGCTCATCGGCAACAACGTTGTAGACATACTCTGTTCCAACCGTCCCCGCTAATGGAGGCACTGACACAATCCTTGGTGATTGATTGGTGGACTGCGAGACCACTTTGATGGTGAAGGTTTGGGTGGCAACTCCTCCCCGACCGTCTTCGACCTGGACCTCGACTGGATTGGAGCCAAGTTGTTCAGCCGTCGGCTGCCACATCACCTGCCCGGAGCTATCGATCGTCATACCCGTGGGTGCGGTAGGCAGGCTGTAGCTCAACGGATCACCATTCGGATCCGATGCGACAACTTGGTAGAGATACGGGTCATCGATGCGAATGGTCGTTCTTGGTGTCGACGTAATGGCTGGCGGATCGTTCGGGGCACTAAGCACGACGGGTAAGACAAAGGGCTGAGTAAAAGAAGCCCCACGGCCATCGTCCACCGTGATGGACACGGGTTGGCTTCCGACTTGATAGGCTGCAGGAGACCACGAACCCATCCCGTTGGCATCGCTCGTCATCCCCATCGG
>CAYPOV010000257.1:0-6886 GCA_964412385.1 uncultured Geminicoccaceae bacterium | reverse complement strand
TTAAACCAAGGAGCGGAGCGATGCGCGTCCCATTTTTGTCGATGGCCTCCATAGTCGCGATTAGCGTTGCCAGCAGCAGCGCCCTTGCCCAAACTGCGGACGAGGTCGATGCCCTCCGTCAGCAAATCGAAACTCAGCAGCAACAACTCGAGGCCATGCAGCAACGCCTCGACGAACTGCAGCAGCAGACGCAAGAGGCTCAGCAAGCTGCCCAAGAGGCGAGCGAGGCAGCGGCACCAGGAAATGTGATCGAATCCGGAGAAGACCGCATAAGCCTTGAGATTTCGGGTCAGGTCAACCGTGCCATCAACGTCGCTTATGACGGTGATGATACGGGCGTCTACAATGTCGACAATGACAACTCCTCGACCCGTTTCCGCTTTGTCGGCAAAGGGCAGGTCAACGATAACTTCTCAATCAGCCCAGTTCTCGAATTTCAGGTCGAATCGAATTCGTCCTCTAACGTTAGCCAAGACAACGAAGACACCGGCACAGCCAACGTGACGGATCGTAAGGCGGAAGTCATCTTCGACCATAAGCAATTCGGCAGGGTCAGTCTCGGTCAAGGCAGCACAGCCTCGGATGGCACGGCTGAGGTTGATCTTTCCGGGACGGACGTCATCGGCTACTCGAGCGTCGTTGATTTGGCAGGCGGCCTCCAGTTCCGTGACAAAGACGGTGAACTGACAGGCATTGAGATTGGCGATGTTTTCGACAATTTCGACGGGCTCTCCCGTGAAGATCGCATCCGCTATGACAGCCCACGATTTGCCGGCTTCCAGGTTTCAGGCGACATCATCTCTGACGAGCGTTGGAGCACCGCTGTGCGCTGGGCAGGCGATTTCGGTGGGATCAAAGCTGCCGCCGCTGCTGCCTACTCCGACCCAAATGAAGATGATAACGACTACATCATCGACGGTTCGGCCTCCGTGCTTCATGAGGGGACGGGCCTAAACCTTACCCTCTCCGCAGGCCAACAGGACGATCGCAGCGCCTATAATCTCTATGGTAAGTTGGGCTGGATTGGGAATTTCTTTGAGATCGGCTCGACCAACTTCTCGATCGACTATGACTACTCGGAGGACATCAGAGAAGACGGTGACACGGCGCAAACGTCAGGTGGCTTCATCGTTCAGAACTGGGACGATTACGGCACGGAGTTCTTCACCGGTGTTCGCTGGCACGATCTTGACGCCAACGATGTAGACACCGATTCTGTCTGGGTCTTCACCTTCGGATCGCGTATCAAGTTTTGATCTCTCACACCCGGACATCTCTCGTCAAAGGCCGCTGCCTCCGGGCAGCGGCGCTCCTCATTGTGGTATCATCGCTCGGGAACTGTGCTTCCTATGAGCCTTTCGACCCGCCGGAGCCCGGCGAGATTCCCGAAGGACCCGGCCTCTTGACCGGAGAATCGGGCAAGTTCGTGGTCTTCCGTGGCGGAGGTAAAGTGCCCGGAACCGGTGATGGCGACGATAGTTCCGATGCCAACACAACGACCAGCACCCAAGACGGCTTGCTTCCGCCCGACACCGAAAACCGCCCGGAACGCACGACTAGTCCCTAGGCGTGTGAGCCCGAGGTGGCTCGACGGGCCGCGTGCCAGGATTGGAGAAACGGAAAAGCCAGCGAAAGCAATACGAGGGCGAAGATCGTCAAGGCGATCGGACGGCCCAGGAAAAATGCGACAGCATCCCCCCCGGTCAGCATGGTTGTTCGCCTCAAATTCACTTCGAGAATGGGACCGAGCACGAACCCTATGACACAGGGAGAGAGCGGGATCCCCGCCTTTCGCATGCAATAGCCCATGGCACCGAAAAACCAGAGCTGCCAGAGATCGAGCGTATAACGCTGCACCAGAAACGTGCCAATCGTACAAAGCACGAGCACTGTTGCCAGCAATGCTGAAAATGGGATTTTGAGAATTCGAACGAACAACGAGATCGACATCAATCCGATCGGCAACAAGAGAATGGCACCGACCAAGAAGGCACCGAATATACCGTGGATCACCTCGACATTGGTCGTGAACAAGCGCGGGCCCGGCGTCAGTCCCTGGATAAGAAGGCCCCCCATCATCGCCGCGGTTACCGGATCGCCGGGGATGCCAATCGCAAGCATGGGAATGAGTGCTCCACCGGTCGTAGCCGAGTTGGCGGATTCGCTCGCAATGACACCGGTCTCGTCACCCGTTCCAAACTTTTCAGGGTGCTTGGAGGAATCTTTGGCAAGCTTGTAGCTCAAAAACGCTGATGTAACACCTCCCACTCCTGGAATGACACCGATCAAGACACCGGTGAAACTCGAGCGCAAGAGCGCCCAAAACCGAGTGAAGAGCAGACGAAACATTCGAAACGACGCACCGATGTGTCCCGCTGCTTGAGATGCACGAAAGGGCCGCTCAAGCTGGATCAAGAGCTCCGAAACAGCGAAAATTCCCATCATCATGGCGACCAGCGTGATCCCACCCTCGAGCTCGGTACGCCCGAAATTGAAGCGCTGAAAACCGACAATCGGATCATTGCCGACGGTCGCGAGAATGAGGCCCAACGATCCGGAAAGCAGACCCTTGAGGACCGATTCCTGGCTCAATGTTGCAATGGCCGTGAGGCCCAACAAAGCGAGTGCGAAGGTCTCCGCCGGACCAAACCGCAGTGCGAACTGAGCAAGCAGCGGGGCCGTGAAAATCAGCGTGACCGCGCTGAAGACGGCTCCGAAAAATGACGCAACAAGTGCAAGCGTAACGGCCTCAGATGCCCTTCCGCTGAGTGCCATCGGATGTGCGTCAAGGAGCGTTGCGGCAGCCATGGGTGTTCCGGGAATACCGAGCATCGTTGCGGTAACAGCACCGCCGTAATTGCCACCTTGGTAAATCCCGATAAGCAGAGCGAGCGAAGAAACCGGGTCCATGTAGAAGGTAAACGGGATCGCCAAAACAACACCAAGCAGCGGCCCCATGCCGGGTAGGACACCGATCAGAATACCGAAGACAAGGCCCATGGCGAGTGCCAGTAATGGCGCTGCCTGAAGGGCAAAGCTCATTTCGCCAAGATTGCTCAGTGCCTCCACGAAGCCGTCCTAGCTATAGAGGTAGCGAAGGGGACCTTCGGGCAACACAATCGAAAACCCATAGAAAACAAGGATTTGAACGACGAGCGTGAGGCCGATGGCGGTTGGAACGATCAAGCTTAGTCTCCGCTCGCCCGCAATCACCATAATGGTTGCAAGAAGAAGCGGCGTGGCAAACAGAAAACCCAATAGATGGAGCAAGAGGGTATAGGTGGCGAAGGACGCCAACGCCATGGGCACCTTAGCCGGCTTGGCTGCCACCTCGTTATCGCCGGGTGGCGAGGAAAGCTCCGTTCCGGCAAACCCCAATAGACTTCGAATGCCGAGAATAAGACCCAAAACGATCGTCACGATCGCAAGGATCTGAGGGTAGGTCGCAGCGTCCATACCGACCCCGATCGCAAAATCGTCGCCGATCGCGAAAGTCTCACGCAGCAGCCAGCCACCGAGCGCCAAGAATACGAGCGAGGTGATGAGGTCGCCGCGATTGTGCTTTGTCGAAGGCGCACTCACTCGGTCGACCTCAAGACTTGATTGTACAGTTCAGAGCTCAGCCCTGCTTTTCCTTGCGCAGAACTTCAAGCTCGGGCGCGAGCAGTTCGTGCGAGCGATCCCAGAGGGCTTCGAACTCCTCTGTCGGCAGATAGACGACGGTATTACCGGTTTCCGCCATGCGCTTGGCAAACTCCTCAGATTGAACGGCGTCGCTGAAGACCTGGCGCAGGTGTTCCAGCCGATCTTCAGGAGTCCCTTTTGGTGCCACGAGACCAGACCATCCGGCAGCGACGGGGCCCCATCCCAAATCAAACCCCTCCTCCGCAGAGGTCGGAATATCGGGCGCAATCGCAGAACGCTCGGGCATGAAAATGCTGAGGAGCTTGACTTGGTCCCCATAGATATTGCGCACCGACAATCCACCGACGGCATACTGCGTCGTGCCGTCGAGAAGCGCCTTCATGTTCTCGATCTCACAGTCGCTAAAGGGCACAGGATTGTAGTTCTCGATTTCCGCAACCTCAAGGAATCGGCGAAACACGATATGAGGCAGTCCAACCCAACCGCAAACACCGACATTGACATTGCCTTCTTGGCTTTTGGCCCATTCGACGAATTCGGTGGTGTTGCTCGCCGGGTGGTCACCCGGGACGACCAGGACAAACGGATTCACGTTGACCAAGACGATCGGCTCGAAATCATGCCGTGTGTAGCCGACATCCGGATTGAAGATCGGCGCCATAACCTGAGGGGCGACCCACGCGTTCATGATAGTGTAGCCGTCCGGCTCAGCGTTTTTGACAGCAAGCTGGGCCCGCGTACCGGTACCACCCTCCAGGTTTTGTACAACGATGGGCTGGCCAAAATCCTCGGAAGCGAGTTCAGCCAAGATACGCATGGGTACATCACCGGCACTACCGGGTGCCCAAGGCTCCAGGATCGTAAGGGGTTTCTCCGGATACTCCGCCAAAGCACCAGCACTGGCACACATTATGGCGCCAATTGCCGCGCTAAGGACCGCACGAACGTTAGTCATAGGACTAGCCTCCTTTATGTTTATTCATTTAGAAGGCTGGCATCTCCCGGCCAATTTGTCCAGCCCTGCCCACCGTGATCTTCCGATTTGGAGATGGCGTTAAACCAGGCGGTCGACCTAAACTGCACAATAAATTTGCTAAGACAGTCCAAATCCGAACTGTTGCGGAAGCCAAAGCGCTATCGGCGGCACGAAGGTCACGAGAACCAGGACGACAAGCATAACAAGAAGCATCGGCAGCATCGGCATGACCAAAGCCGTCATCGGAAGGTTGGCGATGCGGCAGCCTACGAAAAGCGATGTGCCGACCGGTGGTGTAATGAGACCATAAGTCAGGTTGATCACCATGATCACACCCAGATGGACGAGATTGATGCCTAGTTGTGTTGCGAGCGGAAGAATGATCGGCACGAGCATGATCAACGCTGGCGTCATGTCGATGAACATGCCCACCATCAACAGCAAGATATTGATGAGAAGGAGGAGTACATATTTATTGTCGGTGATCGCGAGCATATTGGTCGCAATCCAATCAGGGATATTTTCATAAGTCACGATGTAGGTGAATACTGACGTCGTCGCGATCAGAAAAAGAACCACAGCTGTCGTCAGACAGCTCTCCCAGAGGATCGAGGGAAGATCGCGAAAGCCGACCTGCCGGTAGATCACCATTGTCAAGAAGAGGGCATAGACGGCAGCGACAGCTCCTGCTTCCGTGGCCGTGAAGGCACCGCTGGTAATACCGACAAGAATGATGACCAATGCGAAGAGGCCACCCAAACCCTCCAACACTCTTCGAACCTTTTCCCTGAACGATAACTCGGGCGTCTTTGTCGGATGGTAGAGGCGGCCGTGGATATAGGCATAGAGAAGAAGACTTCCGCCAATCATCATTCCAGGAAAGACCCCGCCGAGAAGCAATCCTGCAACCGACACATTGCCTGCCAGATAGGCGAACAAGATCATGGCAATCGACGGCGGGATGATTGGCCCCATGGTTGCCGAGGCAAGCGTGATCGCTGTCGCAAAGGGCCTGCCATAGCCGTCTGCGGTCATCGCCTTGATCATCATCCGTCCGATCGACGAGACATCGGCAACGGCGGAGCCGGAAACGCCGCCAAACAGCATGGATGACAGAACATTGATCTGAGCAAGGCCGCCTGGAAGCCGCCCCACCATGACCTCAGCCATTTTGACCAGACGCTCAGCAACACCGCCGCGTGCCATGATCGCCCCAGTGAAAACAAAGAATATGACGGCGAGAAGCGGGAATGAGTTGATGCCGAACAACATGCGCTGAACCAGCGTCACATTGTTGATCACAAATGGGTTGTCGAGGAAAACGGAGTAGGAAAGGCCGGCAAGTGCCGCGGCAATACCAATCGCGAAGGCGATCGGCATGCCCAAAAACAGCAAGACGACAAACACGCCCACGAGTATTGAAATGATCATGGGCTATTCGGCCTCGAGGGCGATGCTCGCCGGAACTGTTCGAAGTTCCGGGGCAAGCCAAATGTTGAGAACATCACGCAGAGCAAACAGGATGATGAGCCCGCCCGCGATCGGCAACGATGGATAGTACCAGATATTGGTGAACGGTATCGATTCCATGGAATCTCCGCCGAACGAGCGAACGAAATCGATCCCGAACCGAACCATAACATAGCCGAAGCCGATGATTCCGATATTGACCAGCGATTTGAGCAGTTTACCCGCCAAACCAGGGACGCGCTGGTAGAAGTAATCGAAGGCGATATGGTCTTTGAGATCGACACAAATCGCCGAACTCATGAAAGCGATCCAAATGAGGAGATATCGCGGGACCTCCTCAGTCCATGAATAGACCCACCCCAACGCCTCCCGCGTGAAGACGGTCATGATGATGATGGCGAATAGGGCAGTGGCCAGAAGTAGCGTGTAGACGCGAACCGCACCTCGGACGAAATCACAAAGCCGATTGAAAACGATCATCAACTAATCAATGTCGCGAGAAAATGAGTTTGTGAATCATACGGGCGGCCAACACATGCTGACCGCCCGTAACTGCAATTATTCTTGGAAAAACTTAGAAGTTGGCTTGGGTTTCGAGGAGAAAATCAACCTCGTCCTTAACACCGAGGTTCGCGCTCTCGGTTGCCAGCAATTCGCTCACCGATTCCACGAACGGGGCCTTGTCGACATTCTCAACGACAGTGAAATCCGGCAAGGACTTGAGATAGGCAAGTGATGCCGCCTCATCCGCAGCCCAGGCGCCACGCATGAAGGCCTCGGCCTCTTTGCCCGCCT